>CAILIO010000396.1 GCA_903834285.1 uncultured Sphingomonadales bacterium
CCCTTCCTGCCCATTCCGCTTCGTCATTGCGAGCGTAGTGAAGCAATCCAGAGCGCTAGTGAGCAGCGCTCTGGATTGCTTCGTCGCTGCGCTCCTCGCAATGACGAAGTGTAGGGAGAGCACGCTCTATTTTACTTCGCTATGCTCGCGGGAGACGCGGCGCTTCACCGGAGAGGGCGGAGCCCCCTCCCCAACCCCTCCCCAGCTTTACGCCGGTCGGTGAACTTTTTTCGCTATTTCACATGACTGAACTTTTCAGCCGGATGAAATTGCGGCATGGAAAGGCTATCCAATCCGCATACCCGGGAGAACCCAGCCGTGTCCGAAACCCTTGAAGCCCTGATCGCCGGCCAGAACGATCTGGTCCATTTTCTGCGCAACCAGCAGGTAGGGCCGAACGTTTATCCCGGCGTGCCGGCGGAATACTCCAACTGGCGCGCGGAGCAGTGGGCCTGGGGGCATACGGCGGTGCTCTACAACCAGTCGTACCACATGGTCGATCTGGCGGTTAAGGGCCCCGATGCCTTCGCGATGCTCGAGCATCTCGGCATCAACTCGTTCAAGAACTTCCAGCCCGAGCGCGCCAAGCAGTTCGTGCCCGTCACGCCCGATGGCTACGTCATCGGCGACGTGATCCTGTTCTATCTCGACGAGAACCACTTCAATCTCGTCGGCCGTGCGCCGACGATCGAGTGGGTGGAATACCATGCCGCGACCGGCAACTGGAACGTGACCGTGGAGCGCGACGAGCGCTGGGCGATGCGCAGCGATGGAAAGCGCAATTCCTACCGCTTCCAGGTGCAGGGCCCCAACGCGATGAAGATCATCGAAAAGGCCATCGGCGCCACCCCGCCCGAGCTCAAGTTCTTCCACATGTGCCGTCTGACCATCGGCGGCAAGGAAGTGCGCGCGCTGCGGCACGGTATGGCGGGTCAGCCGGGCTTCGAGCTGTTCGGCCCCTGGGAAGACTATGGCGCGGTGCATGCCGCGCTGGTCGAGGCCGGCAAGGAATTCGGCATGGCGCTGGTCGGCGGCCGGGCCTACTCGTCCAACACGCTGGAATCGGGCTGGATCCCATCCCCCTTCCCCGCGATCTACACAGGTGAGGCGCTGGCGCCCTACCGTGCGTGGCTGACGGCCAATTCCTATGAGGCGAAGTGCTCGGTCGGCGGCAGCTGGGTGCCCGAGACGGTCGAGGGCTACTACACGACGCCATGGGATCTGGGTTATGGGCCCTTCGTGAAGTTCGACCATGAGTTCATCGGCCGCGCCGCGCTCGAGAAGATGGCTGCGGCCGGAACCCACCGCACCAAGGTGACGCTGGCGCTCGACAACGAGGACGTGATGCGCGTGCAGTCCTCCGCGCTGTCGCAGGGCGAGCGGGCGAAGTTCATGGAATATCCGAGCTCGGTCTATTCGATGCACCCGTTCGATCAGGTGCTCTCCGGCGGCAAGCAGGTCGGCCTTTCGACCTGGATCGGCTACACCGCCAACGAGGGCAAGTTCCTGACGCTCGCCATGATGGAGCCGGGCTTCGCCGCGCCGGGCACCGAAGTGACACTGCTGTGGGGCGAGCCCGATGGCGGCACCAGCAAGCCCACCGTGGAGCCGCACGTGCAGACCGAAATCAAAGCAGTCGTGGCGCCTGTGCCTTATGTGGCGGCGGCGCGCGACAACTATGCCGAGGGCTGGCGCACGCGGAAGTAATTCTCCGTCCGGGGTTTCCCAGACAGCAAAAGCGCCGGTTCCTCCCGATGGGGCCGGCGCTTTTTTGTGCGCAGCTTCGCCCGGCAGCGGCACAAAATTCGTTTGTGTTACTAACAATATCTGGCAGATTGCGGGCAACGAGAAACGAGAGGAGCCCCCATGGCGTCGAACAACACGATCACCTTCTATGACCTTGCGCTGAGCACGGGGGCGACGATCAGTCCGTTCGTGTGGGCGACGAAATTTGCGCTGAAGCACAAAGGGTTCGATCTGGATGTCGTGCCCGGCGGGTTCACCGGCATTCTCGAGCGGACCGGGGGCAAGACCGAGCGCCTGCCGGCGATTGTCGATGACGGCGAATGGGTGCTCGATAGCTGGGGGATCGTGGAATACCTCGACGCGAAGTATCCCGACCGCCCTGCCCTCATCCCGCATCCCTCGGTCGCCGCGACCCTGAAGGCGCTCGATCACTGGTTCTGGAATGCCGCCGTGGGGCCATGGATGTTCTGTTTCTGCGCGGATTACCGCGATCTCTCGCTGCCGCAGGACCACGAATATGTGACGCACAGCCGCGAGAAGATGCTGGGGCGCAAGCTCGAGGACGTACAGGCCGGGCGCGAGGAGCGGCTGCCGAAGATTTCCGCCGCGCTGGAGCCGCTGCGCGCGGCGCTGGGGCAGAGCCCGTGGCTGGGCGGGGATATGCCCAATTACGCTGATTACCGCATCATGGGCGGCGTGCTGTTCACAGCATCGGTGTGCAAGGTGCCGGTGCTCGCGGAGGATGATCCGCTGCGGGGCTGGATCGAGCGGTGCCTTGATCTCTATGGCGGGCTGGGGCGGCATCCAGGGCTGTTTCCGCTCTTCGGGCTGGATGAGCCCGAAAGCGGGCCCGCGCTGTTCAATCGCGCGGCAGGCCAGGGCGGGATCTACAAGCGCAATACCGGGCCAGCTTCGACGCAGGCCGAGACGCAGCGGATTACGGCGGGGATGAAGGCGTAAGGGCCCCTCCGTCAGTCCTTCGGGCTGCCACCTCCCCGAGACAAGCTCGGGGAGGGATGACCCCTCCGACCCGCTTTGCAGGCCACCTCCCCATTTGTGCTTCGCAAAAATGGGGAGGGAAGAAATGTCCTCCCTATTTTTCCCGCGGTGACAAATGGGGAGGTGGCGGCCCGCAGGGCTGACGGAGGCGTGCTTCAGCTCAACTCAGCGCAGACGCAGCGCGGAGGAGCGCCTGCCTTAGGCGGGCTTCCAGCACATCATCGAAACGGACGGCAGGGATGGCGACGCTGAAGGCGCCGACGAAGGCTCCGTCGATCCGCGCCGGGACCGCAGTGCCGACAATGCCGACAGTGGCTTCCTCGCGCGCTATTGCCATGCCATCGGCGGCGATCCGGGCGATGTCCTGCCGAAGTTCGGCTTCGCTGGCCCGCGTAGCCGGCGTGAACACCGCGCGCGTCGTTTCAACGAAATAGCGCGCGAGATCGTCTGCGGGCAGCGCGGCGAGGATCACCTTGCCGGCGGCGAGCGCGTGCAAGGGGCGCCTCGTGCCGGGATCGACCGCATAGCGCAGCGCCTGATCGCTGGCCTCGGTGACGAGCGACTCGACCTCCCAGCCGCGCTGGACCATGAACGAGGCCGTCTCGTTGAGCTCGCCCTTCAAGGCGCGGACAAGCGGGGCAACTCGGTCCGCCAGCGGCATGGCGTGCTGCGGTGCGCGCAGGCGTTCGAGACCGGGCCCCGGAAGATAACGCCGCCCTTCCCGCACCAGATAGCCGCGATCCGCCAGCGTGGTGAGGAGATAGGACAAGCTGCTGACCGGAATGCCCAGCGCGCCGGCGATTTCCTGTGCCACCACGCCTTGCCGATGCGCGACGACGAACTCGATGACATCAAGCGTGCGCAGCGCGGACTTGACCGGCGGGGGCGCGACGGATGTGGCCATCATGGGGCGCCAATCATGGCGCAAACGTGAGTGAGCCGCGCCGCTCGGCAAAGCGCCAGCCTTCATGCGTCAGCCGGAACAGATCGTGGAACGAGCCGACCAGCGGGGCGGCGGCGCCAGTGAACAGCAGCATCGCGCTGAAACCCCGCGCCAGATCGGGGCCTTCGACATCGATCACGACATTGCTGCACACATGGCGCGTCGTGCGCGCCGGGCGCGATGTGAATGCGGCGAGGATCGCCTCGCGGCCGTGGATCGGTGCATCGGGCGCGGTGGGGCGCACCATGACGCCGTCCTCGGCATAGAGTGCGGCAACCTCGTCCCAGCGCGCCTCGTCATTGAGGTTGGCGTAGAGCGCGATGAGGCGCGCGCAAGCGTGCTCGATGGCGCGGCGTTCTTCGGCCGTCATATCCGTGCCGCCGCGATATCGGCGCCTTCACGCAGATTGCGGAGCTTGCGCCAGGTGACGATGGGATCGATCTTGCCGTAGCCCGCGAACGTGCCGAAGCCGCAATCGGTGCTGGCGACAACGCGCTCGGGCCCGACGATGGCGGCGAAGCGCTCGACGCGCTGGGCGATGAGTTCGGGGTGCTCGATATAGTTCGAGCACGTGTCGATCACGCCGGGAGCAAGGATCTTGTCTGAGGGCAGCTTGGCATCGCGCCAGACCTTCCATTCATGCTCGTGGCGCGGGTTGGCGCCTTCGAACAGGACGGTGGAGGGGCGCGCCTTGAGGACGATGTCGATCACGCGCTCCAAGGGGATGTCGTGATCGTGCGGGCCTTCGTAGTTGCCCCAGCACACGTGCATGCGCATCTTTTCGGGCGGGATATTGACGGTGGCGGCGTTGAGCGCTTCGACGTTGGCGGCGGCGACCTTTAGAAAATCGTCCTCGCTCATGTCTTGGTAGCCGGTGTGGCGGCTCATCGCGAGATCGGGGCAATCGAGCTGGAGGTAGAAGCCCGCGGCCACGATGGTCTCGTATTCCTCGCGCATCGCATCGGCGAGATCGGCGAGATAGGCCTCGTGGCTGGGGTAGTGGCGGTTGACCTGGAAGGCGGTGATGAGACCTGGCGACGCCGCGTTCATGAAGGCTTCGGTATCGGGCACGGCGTGCTTGTCGAGCGCGGCGCGGAAGCGGCGGATGTCGTCGTGGAGCGGCTGGAGCGAGACGAGCCGGACATCGCCGATGCACGAGGCGCGGACGAATTCCTGGCTGCCCATGATGGCGGAAAGTTTCTTGGCGAGGTTCGGCACTTCGGCGAGATCGGCCGCGGGCTTGCGATCGATATGGCCGCCGAAGCCGGAGAGTCGCTCGATCATGTAAGTCGAGTAGCCGACCTTGCCGAGTTCACCGTCGGAGACGACCGAGACGCCGGCCTCGACTTGCGCCTTGACGGCGGCATCGACGGCAGCGGCGACCGCGGTGTCGAACGCATCGGCATCATAGGCTTCGCCCTTGTCGCGCGCGAGGAGCAGCGGGGTGAGTTCATCGCCGCGCGGCAGGCTGCCGACATGCGTTGTCTTGATCTTGGCCATCAACCGCCCTCCAGTTCATACTTGTGAACTTTTCATAGTGGATGGGACGGTGGTGGCAAGCGCGAGTTCCATCCCGCCAGGAGAGGAATTAGCTCCGTTCCTCACCTGGCCGACGCCCGGTCATGCGCACATAGAAGCGCGAGAAGTAGGACGGGTCCTCGAAGCCGAGTTCGCCGGCGACTTGCGTGGCCGTCGCGTTCGAATAGCGCAGCAGGCGCTGGGCTTCGAGCGCGAGGCGGCGGTGGATGAGCTCCATTGGCGAGCATCCGAGCCGCGCCGCGGTGAGGCGCGAGAGCGTGCGGCGGGTGAGGCCGAGCGCGCCCGCATAGAAATCGAGATCGCGGTGCTGGCGGTAGTGCAACTCGATGAGCTGACGGAACCGGGTGAGCCGCTGATCGTCGCGGATGGGCGCCCCGTCCTTGTCTTCATCCCTGCCAAGCGTGCGGATCAGGCTTTCAGCGAGTGAGAGGAACAGCGGATCCTGCTGCTGCCATTCCTGCTGAAGGCCGAGCATTTCACGCGCGAGCCAGAGCGCGCGGGCGGCAGCCTCGCCCGACAACTCCGCAATTCCGCCGCGCGCCAGCACCGCAAGGAGCGAGTCTCCGGCGCCCGCCGCGCGTGTGGAAAAGTCGGTGGACAAGGTGAGGACAAAGCCTCGCGTGCCCTGACGGAAGCGAAAGCCGTGGACCGCGGCGGCGGGGACGATCACCCGGCCCGGCCCTTCGAGGCCGCTCACCTCGCCTTCGAGGGTGACGGCGGCATGTCCTTCTTCTACCAGCAGGACCTGGATGAAATGATCGTGGCGATGGACCCCGATCTCCCAGTCGTGCAGCGCGCTGCGCTCGGCTATGGTTTCAATATGCGCGAATCCGCCGCGGACGGTTGCATGGCCCTCGCCATAGAGGGCGTAGCGCGGGATCGCCTCTGCCATGTCCTGAAAGTACCAGTCGTTTGTCCTGACGCTGCATTCCACGCCCTCGTGCGATCTGTCAAACCTGCGCGCATGGTCCGCACGCATTGTGGACTGAGGGGAGACGATTGCATGGATACCCAGGTCGCGATCATCGGCGCGGGCCCGGCGGGCCTCCTGCTGGGCCACTTGCTCAAGGCCGAGGGCATCGATTGCGTGGTAATCGAGCGCCAGACGCCCGACTATGTGCTGTCGCGCATTCGCGCCGGGGTGCTCGAGCAGATCACCGTGGGGCTGATGGAGCGGCTGGGGCTCGATGCGCGGCTGAAGGCCGAAGGGCTGGAGGAGGAAGGCTTCAACTTTGCCGATGGTGAGCGGCTGATCCGCATCAATGTGGCGAAGTTTACCGGCAAGACGGTGTGGGTCTATGGCCAGACCGAGATCACCAAGGACCTGATGGATGCAGCGCCGGAGCGCGGGCTCGAGGTGTTCTACGGTGCCGAAGACGTGGCGCTGCACGATATCGAGAGCGATGCGCCC
>CAILIO010000397.1 GCA_903834285.1 uncultured Sphingomonadales bacterium
CGAATGGCAGCGCCTTGCTGCGGCTTGCGGCGCCGAGGGCCTTGCGCGGATCCATCCCGACCTTGCCGAGATCGTGGCGAGCGAGCTGCCGCACCTTGCCACCAGCTGGCCGGCTGCGCTCCCCTCGGGCGTCATCCACGCCGACTTGTTTCCGGACAACGTGTTGATGCTGGGCGACACCGTGACCGGCCTCATCGACTTCTACTTCGCTTGCAACGATATCCTCGCATATGATCTTGCCGTCACCCACGTGGCCTGGTGCTTCGATCAGAACGACGCCTTCCGCGCCGATGTGTCCGAAGCTCTGATCGCAGGCTATGAAAGCGTGCGCCCGCTTGGGGCCGCGGAACGCGCAGCGATGCCGCTGCTTGGCCAGGGCGCGGCCATGCGCTTTGCCATGAGCCGCGCATGGGACTGGCTCAACACGCCTGCCGATGCGCTCGTCACCCCCAAGGACCCGATGGGCCCGGCGCGGCGGCTGGGCTTCTACAAATCCAATCCGGGAGTTTTCGCGTGAAGCATGTGGCGATCTTCACCGACGGAGCCTGCAAGGGCAATCCCGGCAAGGGCGGCTGGGGCGCGCTTTTGCGCATGGGCGAGGTCGAGAAGGAGCTTGCGGGCTCGGAAAAGCTCACCACCAACAATCGCATGGAGCTGATGGGCGCGATCAAGGGGCTCGAGGCGCTGACCCAGCCCTGCAAGGTCACGCTGCACACCGACAGCAAGTACGTGCTCGACGGGATCACCAAATGGGTGTTCGGCTGGCAGAAGAAGGGCTGGAAGACAGCCGACAACAAGCCGGTCAAGAACGAGGACCTGTGGCGCGCGCTGCTCGCGGCGGCGCGCCCGCACACGATCGAATGGGTCTGGGTGAAAGGCCACGACGGCCACCCGGAGAACGAGCGGGTGGACAAGCTCGCCAGCGATGCGGCCATCGCGGCCTGACAAGGGTCAGCGGTCAGTCGTCGGTCGTCGTATCGACCACTTCGGCGCCGGGGCCGTTCTTCAGCACCGATTCGATGGCGTTCTTCGCGCTGGCCTTCGACTTGTAGCCTTCGGTCCAGAAAATCGATTCGCTGTTGTGGCAGAAGTAGGCAACGAACTCGCCAGCCTTGTTCTTCCGAATCTCGAAACGGTGCGCCATATCCTTAACTCCCTAGGTAAATTTACCGATCCCCGGGTTGTCTAGCACGCGGCGGGCGCAGTGGGAGTCCGAAATACACCGCTACGGGCGGAACCGGGCTGGCGCATAGCACGCTGCGTCGATGCTTTCAGTCATCGCATCGCGGGCGCGGCCGAGCAGCAGTTGCGCGCCGAGCCGCGCGGCGGCAGGCGCGGTCTGGATCCCGAAGCCGCCCTGCCCGGCGAACCAGAACAGGCCTTCGCGCGCGGGATCAAAGCCGAACACCGGCAGCCGATCAGGCGAGAAGCTTCTGAGGCCCGCCCAGCGCCGCTCCAGACCCAGCACTTTCCAGTCGACCGCCTGCTCCATCCGGTCAATCGCCATCGCGATATCGAGTTCCTCGGGCGCGGCATCGCGCGCCACATCGGGTGTCTCGTCGTGCGGGGAAAGCCACAAGCGTCCGCCTTGCGGGCGGAAGTAGAAATCCTCATCGAAGCTGAGCGTGAGCGGCAGCGCCTCGGGCGGGACCGGATCGACGCGCAGCTGCACCATCGAGCGCCGCAGGGGCTGGATCCCAAGCGGGGCGGCACCCGCAAGCTGCGCTACGGTATCGGCCCAGGCGCCCGCCGCATCGACCAGCAGCGCGGCAAAACCGGCGGGCAAGCCTCCGGTGGCAAAGCCCGCCACGGCCAAATCTTCGCCCGCGGCCCCGGACGCCGTCCCCGCGGACGACGCACCGCCGGCCTGAGCCCCTGAACCCGTCTCCAGCGCGGCCTGCAGCAGATCAAGGTA
>CAILIO010000398.1 GCA_903834285.1 uncultured Sphingomonadales bacterium
CACAGGGCTTGCATTAACGATTTGGCAAGGTCTTGTATTGGAAATCACCCGCGTGCTCCGCTTTATTCCCATCGCCCTTGTCGCATTTGTTGCCACCGCCGGAACTGCCATTGCGCAGGCGAGCGGGGGTACCGCCATTCCCGAACCGACCGACGGCGCGCTGTTTGCCATTGGCCTCGCCGGCCTGATCATTGGCCGCCGGGTGGCAAAGCGCAAAGACGACTGAGCGGGCCTCTCTTGACCTTGCCGGGGCGGCGCGCCATGCCCGGTGCGATGCCTTCCTCCACCGATCCGACCACGCTCCTCTCCCGGCTTGAAGCCACCATCGCCGCGCGCCGCGCCGGTGATCCCGACGCCAGCTATGTCGCGCGGCTCCACGCCAAGGGGCGCGGCAAAATGGCGCAGAAGGTGGGCGAGGAAGCCACCGAAGTGGTGATCGCGGCGCTGACCGGCGGGCCCGAGGCGCTTGTCGGCGAAGCGGCGGATCTCTTGTTCCATCTCCTTGTCCTCATGGGCGATTGCGGCGTTTCGCTGGCCGATGTGACGGCGGAGCTGGAGCGCCGCGAGGGTACGTCCGGGATTGCCGAGAAAGCCAGCAGGAGCAGTTGAACCATGGCGGTCGATGCCACCCAGCCTTACGACGATCAGAACGTCTTCGCGAAGATCCTGCGCGGGGAAATCCCGTGCCGCCGTGTCTATGAGGACGAGTGGAGCCTGGCCTTCCACGACATCAACCCGCAATCGCCCACGCACATCCTGGTGATCCCCAAGGGCGCTTATGTCAGCTGGGACGACTTTTCCGCCAAGGCTTCGGACGCCGAGATCACCGGGTTCGTGCGCGCGGTGGGGCATGTCGCGCGCGAGGCCGGGCTGGTCGCGCCGGGCTACCGGCTGCTGGCGAACACCGGCTTCAACAGCCATCAGGAAGTGCCGCATCTGCATGTGCATGTGTTTGCCGGGCGGCAGCTTGGCCCGCTGCTGGCGCGGATGGACTGAAACCTTACTGACAAGGTTAACAAATTGCCGTGTTTGATCTTGCCTCGCGAGTCGCGGCAAGGCTAGGACAGGCGGCGCATGCCTTCCCCGATCCCCCCTTCCGGCTGTTTTGACGACGCACGCCATCTTCATGCGGTCCGTGTTTACTTTGAGGACACCGATCTTTCGGGTGTGGTTTATCACGCGAATTACTTACGCTGGTTCGAGCGGGCGCGGTCGGACATGTTGCGGCTGCTCGGCATCGACCAGCGCGGCGCGCACGAAGCAGGCGAGGGAGCCTTTGCGGTGACCGACCTTGCGCTCAAGTATCTCCGCCCGGCGCGGCTCGACGATGATGTCGTGATCGTCAGCACCGTCTCAGAGGTGACACGCGTGACGTGCAGCCTTGTCCAGAAGGCGATGCGCGGCGATGTTCTGCTTGCCGAAGGTCAGGTCCGCGTTGCCTTTGTTTCGCCTGGCGGGCGGGCACGGCGCCTGCCAGCGCATTTCACCGCCGCCTTCGCATCGCTCCTAGTGCTTCCCCAGGAAGGTCCTGCCACCTCATGACGCTCTCCGTTCTTGCCGCCGCCGCCGTGCCGATCTTTGCGGGTGTCACGGCCGGCATGCCGACCCGGCTCAACCCCGTCGCGCTGTTCCTCCATGCCGATATCGTGGTGCAAGTGGTGATGGGCGCGCTGGTGCTCGCCTCGGTCTGGGTCTGGACGATCATTGTCTCCTTCTCGCTGCGCATGGGCAGCGTGCAGCGCAAGTGCGACAAATATGAAACCGCGTTCTGGGAAGCACGCGATGTCGATGCCTTTCACAAGGAGAACGGCAGCAAGGATGTGCCGAGCGCGCGGGTGGTGACGGCGGCGCTGGCGGAATGGCGGCGCTCGACCTCGGGTAAGTCGATCGACCGCGAGGGCACGCGCCAGCGGCTCAATTCTGCGATGGAAAGCGTGGTGACGGCAGAGGCCGACCGGCTGGCGGGGCGGCTCAACTTTCTCGCCACGGTGGGATCGGTAGGGCCGTTCGTCGGGCTGTTCGGGACCGTGTGGGGTATCATGGACAGCTTCTTCAACATCGGCGCGCAGCAGAACTCCTCGCTGGCGGTGGTGGCGCCGGGCATTTCGGAGGCGCTGTTTGCGACCGCGATCGGCCTGTTCGCGGCGATCCCGGCGGTGATTGCCTACAACCGCTTCTCGCACCGGGTGAACCGCTTCGAGACGCGGCTGTTCCGCTTCGCCGACCGGTTCCACGCGACGTTGAGCCGCGAGCTGGAGCAGTAACGCCGTGGCGATGAGCATGGGCTCTGGCGGCGGAAGCAGGCGCGGGCGGCGGGGCCGCGGTCGCGGCGCGGCGATGAGCGAGATCAACGTGACGCCGCTGGTCGACGTGATGCTGGTGTTGCTGATCATCTTCATGGTGACCGCGCCTATGCTGACTGCGGGCGTGCCGATCGACTTGCCCGACAGCCGGGCCGAGGCGCTCAAGACCGAGCAAAAGACGGTGACGGTGAGCATGGACGGCGAGGGGCGCATCTTCCTCGACGATCAGGAACTGGCGCCGGGCGAACTGTCCGACCGTCTGACGGGGCTGGTGACGGCGGGACCCGGCGGCAAACCGCCGGTGGTGACGCTGCGCGCGGACCGCAGCCTTGATTACGGGCGTGTGGTGGCGGTGATGGGCGCGCTCAATGCGGCGGGGTTCAAGTCGATCTCGCTGGTCACCAACGGTTCAGTCACGGCGCCTTAAGCGCGATGGCGATGAGCGCCTCTTCATTCTCTCAAGGCCTCACGCGCGAGGAAGCGCTGGCGTTGGTCATCGCGCTGGCGGCGCATGTGGCGCTGATCGCAGCGCTGACGCTCTCGCCGCCGGGCAAGTCGATCTTGTCACCGCCCGAGCGGCTGACGGTGACTTTTGCCGACCAGATCGCGGACCAATCGACCTCGCCGCAGCCAAATGCGGAAGCCCCGCCCGATGTCGCGCCCGCGCTGGGCGAACCGGCGCCCGAGCCCGCGCCGCCGGAGCCCGCGCCGCAGATTGCCAAGCCGCAGCCCACGCCCGCACCGCCGCCCCTGCCGCAAGCAAAGCCAGTGCCGCAGCCGAAGCCTGTTCCCAAGCCGCAGCCGCGCGCGGTGCCCGCGCCGCCGCCTAAGCCTGTTGCCAAGCCTGCTCCGCCCAAGCCTGCTCCGGCGGCCGCCGCAGCGGCTAGCCAGCGCACGCACCCCCGGCCGGATGCGCCTGTGGGAGCGAGCCGGATCGGCCATGATTTCCTGAGCGGCATTCCCGGATCGACCAAGCCAGGCGCGACGACCACGCCGCCCGCAGCGGCCTTCGGGCCTGAAGTTGCGGCATCGCTTGTCAGCGGGATCTCGCGGCAGATCAAGCCGCACTGGACCGCGCCGCAAGGCGTGGATGCGGACAAGCTGGTGACGGTGCTTTCGTGGACTCTCAATCCCGATGGAAGCCTTGCCGGGCGGCCCGTGGTAGTGTCGCAATCGGGGATCACGGATTCCAACCGCGCGCAGGCGCAGCGCCATGCCGAACAGGCGATCCGGGCTGTGCAGCTCGCGGCGCCGTTCGAGCTGCCCGCGCCCTATTATGCCAAGTGGAAACGCATCGCGAGTTTCCGGTTTGACAGGAAGTTGTCGCAATGAAGCCTTCTTTTGCCGCCTTTCTGACCACGCTTGCGCTCACAGCGCTGGCCGCGCCGCTGGCTGCCCAGCAGGCGGCGCCCGCCAGACCTGCCGCCGTCAAGGCTGCGCCGGCGCCTCCAGCTTCGGCATCTGCAGCGCCTGCCGACGAGGGCCTGACGGGTTCGGTCACCGACGACAGCGATTGGCAGGACCTCGGCATCGCCATCCCGACCTTCCCGACCAACGAGATGCTCCCGACGCCCGCCGATGGCGGCAATACCGAGGCGCTCGGGCGCAACCTCGCGCGGGTTATCTATGGCGACCTCAAGAACAACGGCCTGTTCAAGCCGGTCGGCCCCGATGCGCTGCCGGCGATCGGCTTTGGCGAGGTAACCGCACCGACCTTCCCGAGTTGGCGCGCGCGCTCGGCCGAGATGCTGGTGCAAGGCTTCGTGAAGGCGGGCCCCGACGGCCGGCTGACGGTGGGCTGCTACCTCTATGACGTGGCGCTGGGCAGCGAGCTGGCGCGGCAGGGCTATGTGGTGAAGCCAGAGGAATGGCGGCGCGCCGCGCACAAGTGCGCGGACATGGTCTATGCGCGGCTTTCGGGCGAGAGCCCGTTCTTCGACAGCAAGATCGCCTATATAGCTGAGACGGGCCCCAAGGACCATCGCCGCAAACAACTGGCGATCATGGATTCGGATGGCGCCAACCACCGCTTCATCACCAACGGCCAGGCGACTGCGCTGACCCCGCGCTATTCGCCTGACTATTCGAAGATCGCCTACCTCAGCTTCCTCAACGGAACGCCGCGCATCTATGTCTACGACATCGGCAGCGGGCAGCAGCGGCTGGTGACCGAGGGCAAGGGGCCGACGTTTGCGCCGCGCTGGTCGCCCGATGGCAAGTCCATTCTCTATTCGATGGCGATTGCCGGGAACACCGACATCTACCGCGTGCCCGCGACCGGGGGCGATTCGGTGAAGCTGACCGATTCCCCGGGGATCGACGTCGGCGGCAGTTATTCGCCCGATGGCAGCAAGATCGTGTTCGAGAGCGACCGTTCGGGCAGCCAGCAGGTCTATGTGATGAACGCCGATGGCACCAATCAGAAGCGCATCACCTTCTTCGGCGGCCGTTCGGCGACGCCCGAATGGAGCCCGCGCGGCGATCAGATCGCCTTCAC
>CAILIO010000399.1 GCA_903834285.1 uncultured Sphingomonadales bacterium
CGCATTCGAGCGCATCGGTCTCGCTGTCCCACAGCCAGATCGAGGGGAGCGGGACGCCGTTGAAGGTCGTGGTCTTGACCATCGAGTAATGCGCCTGATCGAGGAACGCGAAGCGCGTGCCGGGCTCGCAGGGCTGGCCCATGCGGTAATCGCCGATGACGTCACCCGCGAGACACGAAGGGCCGCCAAGGCGGACGGGCGCATCGCCCTCCCCATCCTCGTATTCGTCGAGCGGGAGTTCGCCGAGCATGGCAGGGCGATAGGGTGCCTCGATCACATCGGGCATATGGCAGGTGGCGGAAATGTCGGTGACGGCGAGGTTCATGCCGTTCCAGTGCGTGTCGAGCACCGTGCCAACGAGAATGCCCGCATCAAGCGCAACCGCCTCGCCTGGCTCAAGGTAGATTTCACATCCGGTTTCCAGCTTAACCGCTTGCAGAAACGCGACAAGCTCGTCACGCTGGTAGTCCGCGCGGGTCACATGGTGCCCGCCGCCGAAGTTGAGCCATTTGAGTTGGCCGAAGTACGGCGCGATATGCGGCTTCAGCGCGGCCCAAGTGCGTTCAAGGGGCGCGAAATCCTGCTCGCACAGCGAATGGAAATGGAGACCGCTGACGCCTTCGAGATGCTCCGCCTTCAGCTGATCGACCGGGAAGCCAAGGCGCGAATGCGGAGCGCAGGGATCATAACGCGGCACTTCACCTTCGGCGTGCAAAGGATTGATCCGGATGCCGATATCGAAGGCTTCACCTGCTTTGCGGGCTGCTGCAAGTTCGGGTGCAAAGCGGGCGTGCTGGCCGGGGGTGTTGAAAATCACATGGTCTGACAGGCGCAGGATCTCGGGCAGGTCCTCGGCCTTGTAGGCGGCGCAGTAGGTCGCGACTTCGCCGCTGTAATGCTCGGCGGCAAGACGCGCTTCCCATAGGCCCGAAGTGCAGACGCCGTCGAGGTATTCGCCAATGATGGGCGCTACGCGCCACATCGAGAACGCCTTCATGGCGGCAAGCACCTTGATCCCGGCGTGGTCCCGGATATCGGCCAGCACCGCGAGATTGGCGCGCAGGCGGGCAGCATCGACCACGAAGGCCGGGCTATCGACGCGGGTGAGATCGAAGTGGGCAAAAGCGCCCGGATCGCCGGCTTTGGTTTCCATTTCTTCTCCCTCTCCCCTTCAGGGGAGAGGGCCGGGGAGAGGGGAATGGGTCTCGTCCGGCCCTGTGGTTGGATGGGGTTCGGGAGGTTGGCGTGTTTGCCCCTCTCCCAACCCTCTCCCCTGAAGAGGAGAGGGCTCAAGGTGGTCAGGCGGGTGCGTGGACTTCGGCCCAGGCCCAATCGAGCCAGGGGCCGAGATCGGCGATATCGGCGGCATCGACCGTCGCGCCGCACCACACGCGCAGGCCCGGCGGGGCATCGCGGTATCCGGCGATGTCAAAAGCCGCGCCGGCTTTTTCGAGCAGGCCCGCAAACGCCTTGATCAGTGCTTCGTCCGCGCCTTCGACGGTGAGGCACACCGAAGTCATCGAGCGCGAAGCGGGATCGGCGGCGAGGTGGCCGAGCCACGCACGCTCCTCAACCAGCGTGTCGAGCGCGGCGGCATTGGCCGCGCACCGCGCCTTCAGGCCTTCGAGCCCGCCGACCGACTTGGCCCACTCGAGCGCGAAGATCGCGTCTTCGACTGCGAGCATCGAGGGGGTGTTGATCGTCTCGCCCTTGAACACGCCCTCGGTGAGCTTGCCCTTGGAAACGAGGCGGAACACTTTCGGCAGCGGCCACGCGGGGGTGTAAGTCTCGAGCCGTTCGACCGCGCGAGGGCCGAGCACGATCACCCCGTGGCCGCCCTCACCGCCGAGAACCTTCTGCCACGAGAACGTCGCGACATCGATCTTGTCCCACGGAATATCATAGGCAAACACCGCGCTGGTCGCGTCGGCAAAGGACAGGCCCTCGCGATCGTCCGGGATCCAGTCGCCGTTCGGCACGCGCACGCCCGAAGTGGTGCCGTTCCAGGTGAAAAGCACGTCGGTCGACCAATCGACCGCAGCGAGATCGGGGATCGCGCCATAATCGGCGCGCATCACCGTGGGATCGATCTTCAGCTGCTTGACCGCATCGGTGACCCAGCCCTCACCAAAGCTCTCCCACGCCAAAGTCGTCACCGGGCGCGCGCCGAGCATCGTCCACATCGCCATTTCAAAGGCGCCGGTGTCAGACCCCGGAACCACGCCGATGCGGTGCGTATCGGGCAGCTGCAGCACCTCGCGCATCAGGTCGATGCAGAGCTGCAGACGCGTCTTGCCGATCTTCGAGCGATGCGAACGCCCGAGCACTTCGGTCATGAGTTTGGCGGGATCATATCCGGGCGGCTTGGCGCAGGGGCCGGACGAGAAGTGAGGGCGCGCGGGTTTGCGCGCCGGCATCGAAACAGTCATGTAGTCTCTCCTTGCAGAGAGCACGCGCGGCGTTGGGACCGCGTGGCCCGGCGCCGCTTCTAGTGGCAGAGGCGATCCTGTCAACCTGCGCCGGTGGGGGGGGCTCCTCTTAAGGTCTGCGCTAAGCCCAAATTAACCATGTCGGCCGCACACTCGCCGCATGGTATTCCGCCCTGCCTTCGCCCGTTTCATGCTGCTGATGCTGACCCTTTCGGCGATGCTGACGGGCTGCGTCGGCGCTCCCGAACCGGCGCGCAGCCCGGTGCGCACGGCCACCACCTGGAACCCGCCAATTGCGCCCGAAGGCCGCATGTGCCTTGCCAACCTGAGCAAGACATACGCGAACTTCACCCCGCTGCCGGACCAGTATTACGGCGCGGGCTGCTCGGCGGTCGGCGCGGTGCGGCTCGCTTCGCTGCGCAGCGACGAGGGCATGTTGCAGGTTTCAAACCTTGGCCCGGTGACGTGCCCGCTGGCG
The DNA here is from genome assembly GCA_903834285.1 of uncultured Sphingomonadales bacterium. Classification (GTDB taxonomy): domain Bacteria; phylum Pseudomonadota; class Alphaproteobacteria; order Sphingomonadales; family Sphingomonadaceae; genus Novosphingobium. The sequence continues at coordinate 2,908 of CAILIO010000399.1, forward strand.
AGCACGCTGTCCGGCTGGGCGCGCTTTGGCGTGGACCGCGCGGCGCGGGTCATCCTCGGCAGCCCGCTGATGCGCATCGAGACGATGGGCAGCTATTCCTGCCGCACCGTGGCGGGAACCTCGCGCCTCTCCGCCCATGCCAGCGCCAATGCGGTGGACGTGAGCGGCTTCGTGCTGGCGGATGGCCGACGAATCACAGTGCTGCGCGATTGGGACAACGAAGACCCGCAGATCCGCGCGTTCCTCAGCACGATCCGCGACAGCGCGTGCAAGCGCTTCGGCACGGTGCTCACCCCGGCGTACAACGCCGCGCACCGCGATCACTTCCACCTCGAGGTAGGCAATACGCGGCCGTTCTGCCGTTAGAACCCGGAGCCCGCTCCGCAATTCCCTCAGGCCGCGATATCCCCCAGTCCGCTGGCTTCGATGCGCAGGCGGACGGCTTCGGCGGCATGGCGGGCGCCGAGCTTGCCCATCATCTTCATACGGTGAATTTCCACGGTGCGCGGGCTGATTTCGAGTTCGCGGGCGATGGCCTTGTTGCTGCAGCCTTCGGCCAGCCGGTCCAGCACCTCACGCTCACGCATCGAGAGGCGGGCGATGCGCTGGCGGGCTTCGGCGGCGCGGGCGCGCTGCTGGCGCTGCGCATCGGCCTCGCGCGCGCAGCGGGCCACGGCCTCGTTCAGCGGGGCGATCTGTTCGGGAACGGTGAGATAATCCAGTGCGCCGGCCTTGATGGCGGAGACCACCGCGTTGATCGTGGGTGCCTCCGCGATCGCGATGATCGGCAGCCATTGCCCCGCGCGCACCATCGCGGCGACGAGGTTGGATACCCCCTCCCCCACCGGCTCATCCTGCGCGAGAACGAGACCGCCCGATGGAGCATGGCTGAGCAGCTCATCCGCATGGGCATAGATTTCCGCATGATGCCCTGCGGCAAATGCGAGACGAGCGAGCTGGGCCCGGCGGGCGGAGTCGCTATCGAGGATGTGGAGAGTGGCGCGTTCGATCATGGGTTAACCAAACCACGAACACGGCTTTCCACGCCAACGAGGTTAGTTTCGTTCTGAACCCACTAGCGCCATGAATGCGGGCACCATGCCCCAATTCCTTAGGGAATTATGCTCCGGAATGGAGCCAGTTCGCCCGCAATGGTGCTAAGTAAGCCCCCTTCGGCGCATCCCGCATTGCGAACCCATATGGATAAGGGATTTCCCGTATCTCCGCGCGCGTTAACGAAACGGGGCGCTGATCAGCTTGCCCGATCTTCAAAGCTGTAATCGGGCAGCGAGTAGAACGCCGAGCGCAGCGCCTCGCCCCAGCTCGAAGATATCAGCTTGAAGAAGGGATCCTCGGCCGTAATCCGCTTGTGGTGCAGGGCTTCGAACCGGTCGCGCTCGATCACCATGAGATCGAACGGCAGGCCGACCGAGAGATTGGCAGCCAGCGTCGAATCGAACGAGACCATGAGCAGCTTGACCGCATCCTCGAAGCTCATGCCCTTGTCGTAGCCGCGCACGAGGATCGGGCGGCCGTACTTGGTCTCGCCGATCTGGAAAAAAGGCGTATCGAACGAGGCTTCGATGAAATTGCCTTCGGGGTAGATCAGGAACAGGCGCGGCTCCATGTCCTTGATCTGGCCGGCGACGATCATCGAGGCCGTGAAGCGCGGGCCCTCGCTCTGCATGCCGGATTCCTGCCGGCCTTCGATCACGTCGCTCAGCAGCCGGCCGACAATCGTCGCGACCTGGAACATCGTCGGCGCATCGAGAATCGAGGGCCGCCGTTCCTCCGGCGCCTTGTTGCGTTCCTCCAGTTGGCTGATCACCGATTGCGTCGTCGCGAGATTGCCCGCGGTCATGATGGTGATGATCCGCTCGCCCGGCACCGACCAGGTGAACATCTTGCGGAACGTGGAAATGTTATCGACGCCCGAATTCGTGCGGGTGTCGCTCATCAGCACGAGGCCCTTGTCGAGCACCATCCCCACGCAATACGTCATCGGTCCTGCCCCTTTATCCGGACTCGCGCGCGGGCTCACTGTTCCACACGCTGCTGTGCAACGGCAAGCGTCACGTGCAGGGTTTCGTCGTAAGCGCCGTATCGGATACCGGTTACCGGCGCGGCATCGCGGTAATCTCTGCCGGTGGCAACCCGGACATAGTGCGGATCGGGCGATATCCCGTTGGAAATGTCGAAGCCGACCCAGCCGAGCCCTTCGACCATGGCTTCGGCCCAGGCGTGGCCGGCATCCTGCTCGACCCGGTCCTTCACCATCAGGTAGCCGCTCACATAGCGCGCGGGCACGCCCAAGGCGCGGGCGGCAGCGATGAACACGTGGGCATGATCCTGGCAGACGCCGTGCCCCGCGGCGAGCACAGCCTCCGCGCTGCTCGCGGTATCGGTATGGCCCGCGGCATATTCGACCGATCCGCGCACGAGGTCGGACAGTGCATGGAGCTTTTCCAGTGTGTCCTGCTTGCCCGAGAGGCCCGCAAGCAGCGCCCGGAGGCGCGGGCCGCCAGTGGTGAGCTCGGTTGGCTGGCGGAAGTGCCACAGCGGCAGATAGCCCGCGTGATGGCCGACGATGCCGGACTTGTCGCTGGTGTCGACCACGCCCTCGCAGCGGATTGTCACTTCGGTCACGCCCGGCTCGAATGCAATCAGCGTGACGTGGTTGGCGTTCTCGTCGTCATATTCGACTTCCCGCCGCGCGCCTTCGAGACTGATCTTCCAGGCGGCGATCGACTGGCCCGCGCTCGTCTTGGGTGTCAGGCGCAGGCGCTGAAGCCCGCGCGAGGCGGGAGCGGAAAACGTGTAATGCGTGGTATGATCAACCGAGAGCCGCAAGCGCCAGAATTCCCCTAATCCCAAAAGGCCTAATCGATGAAGCGATAGTCGTACTGGATCTGGTTGGCGAGCCGCGTGTTCCGGCTGATGAACTTCGCGATATATTCGTGCAGGCCCTGCTCGAAGATCGCGTCGATCGTGATCGTGTGCAAGTCGCAATCGGCTTCGCGCAATATGGCGTGGGCATCGGTCTCGCAGCCATATTCGCGCGCGAGGTGCGCGAGATTGCTCCTGAGTTTGCCGTAGCAGAACGCGAGACTGCGCGGGAAGCGGCTGTCGAGAATGAGGAATTCGGCGATCCCGCGCGCTTCCATGCGGCCCGCATTGAGCCAGCGGTAGGCCCGCTCACCCGCGAGGGAGCGCAGCACGTTTTCCCACTGCACGTTATCGAGGCTGGAGCCGACATACGAAATCGAGGGCAGCAGCACATAGTATTTCACATCGAGGATGCGCGCGGTGTTGTCCGCCCGCTCGATGAAGCTGCCGATGCGGGCGAAATTGTAGATCTCGTTGCGCAACATGGTGCCTTCCATCGCGCCGCGCACCTGGGTCGACTGGCGGCGGATGGTATCGAGCACCGCGCCGAGGCGGGTTTCGGTGACGGGCCGGGCAAGCAGGTCGCGCATGCGCAGCCAGCTGTCGTTGACCGATTCCCAGACCTCGCGCGTGATCCCGGCGCGGACCATCCGCGCATTGGTGCGCGCGAGTTCGCACATCGCGAGGACGTTGCCGGGATTGTCCCGGTCGCGCAGAATAAAGTTGATCACGTTGTGGCCAGCATAGTCGCTGCCGAACTTCGCCTCGTAGAGCGGGCGCAGGCCGAGCGTGACCACGACCGAGCGCCACTCGTCGCTCGCATCGCGCGCATCGCGGGTGAGCGCCATGCGGAAGCCGGCCTCAACCAGGCGCGCGGTGTTTTCCGCCCGCTCGAGACTGCGGAACAGCCAGAAAATGCCGTTGGCGGAGCGTCCCAACATACTAGTCGTCCAGCACCCAGCTGTCTTTCGTCCCCCCGCCCTGCGACGAGTTCACCACGAGCGAGCCCTTCTTGAGCGCGACGCGAGTGAGGCCGCCGGGGGTGATGTCAATCCCGCCGGGCGAGACGAGCACGAAGGGCCTGAGGTCAACATGGCGCGGGGTGAGCCCGGCGCGGCCGAGGATCGGCACGGTGGAAAGCGAAAGCGTGGGCTGCGCGATGTAGTTGTGCGGGCGCGCGGCAAGCTTGGCAGCGAAAGCGGCGATTTCCTTCTTCGACGAGGTCGGCCCGATCAGCATACCGTAGCCGCCCGAGCCATGGACTTCCTTGACCACGAGATCGGCGAGGTTTTCGAGCACATATTTGAGCGCGTCGGGCTCCGAGCAGCGCCAGGTCGGCACATTGGGCAGGATCGGCTTCTCGCCAGTGTAGAACTCGACGATTTCGGGCATGAACGAATAGATCGCCTTGTCATCGGCGATACCGGTGCCTGGTGCATTGGCGATGGTGATGCCGCCCGCGCGGTAGACGTCCATGATGCCCGAGACGCCGAGCTGGCTTTCAGGGTTGAACGTCAGCGGATCGAGATAATCATCGTCGACCCGGCGGTAGAGCACGTCGATCGGCTGGTATCCCTGCGTGGTGCGCATGGCGATGCGGCCGTTTTCGATCCGGAGGTCGCTGCCCTCAACCAGTTCGGCGCCCATCTGGTCTGCGAGGAACGCGTGCTCGAAATAGGCCGAATTGTAGATGCCGGGGGTGAGCACCGCGACGACCGGCTGGTGGCCCTTGGCGGCGGGCGGCAGGCAAGCGGCAAGGCTGCGCGCAAGTCGGCGCGGATAGTCCGAAACCTCGCGCACGCGGACCCGCGTGAAGAGTTCCGGAAACATCGCCATCATCGTCTCGCGGTTCTCCAGCATGTAGGAGACGCCCGATGGCGTGCGCGCGTTGTCTTCGAGGACCATGAAATCGTCCTCGCCGGTGCGGACGAGATCGATGCCGACGATATGGGTGTAGACCCCGCCCGGCGGCGTGAAGCCGACCATTTGAGGCAGGAAGGCGGGGTTCTTTTCAAGCAGGCGCGCTGGCAGGCGGCCCGAGCGGACGATTTCCTGCCGGTGGTAAAGATCATGCAGGAACGCATTGAGCGCCCGCACGCGCTGCTCGATCCCGCGCGAGAGGCGCCGCCACTGGTGCGCGGTGATGATGCGCGGCACCATGTCGAACGGGATCAGCCGCTCCTCGGCGTCCTCGCTGCCATAGACGTTGAAGGTAATGCCGGTGCGGCGGAAGAAGGCTTCCGCCTCCGTCCCCTTGCGGCGCAGCAGATCTGCCGGCTGCCCGGCATACCATTCTTCGTATCCGCGATAGGCCGGGCGCACCGAGCCATCGGCGGCAAACATCTCGTCGTAGGACGAGGGCGAGGCTGCTTTCATGCGATCATCCCGATGCGTCAAAGCTCGCACAGCGCGCGGCCTTTGCCAAGCGCCATGCTGCACTTGCGAGACAAAATTGTAACCGAATTGCGCGCTGAGGTGCTTCATCGCTTGGCGCTTGCCTTGGCGGCGGCATGGTGACACGTTTAACCGCACGGCTAATTTCCGGGAAAGAGCAAGCCATGGGCGAGATCCATCACCGCACCTGCCATATCTGCGAAGCCAATTGCGGCGTGCTAGTGGAAATGGAAGGCAGGCGTGTTCTCTCGATCAAGGGCGATCCGGACAACCCCCTTTCGCGCGGCCATATCTGCCCCAAGGCGACCGCGCTCGAAGACCTGCAGAACGATCCCGACCGCCTGCGTGCGCCCCAAAAGCGCGTTGGCGATACGTGGACGGAAATCTCGTGGGAGCAGGCCTTCCGCGAAATCGGCGAAAGAACTCGTGCCATTCTCGCGCGCGATCCTGCCAGCACGGCGACCTATGTCGGCAACCCCAATGCGCACTCTTATGGCAATGCGCTCAATGCCCATCACCTGACCAAGGCGCTGGGGACGAAGAACCAGTTTTCCGCGAGCACGGTGGACCAGATGCCGCACCAGATCGCCAACCTGCTGCTCTATGGCCACGCCAGCATGTTCGGCATTCCGGATATCGACCGCACGCAGACGCTGGTGATCATCGGCGGCAATCCGATGGCCTCCAATGGCTCGGTCTGGACCGTCCCCGATTTCCGCAACCGGGTGCGCGCGTTGAAGGCGCGCGGCGGCCAGCTTGTCGTGATCGACCCGCGCCGCACCGAGACCGCCAAGATCGCCGACCGGCATCTCTTCGTCCGCCCCGCGAGCGACATGTTCCTGCTCGTCGCGCTGCTCAAGGCTGTGATGGCGCGCCGCCCTTACCAGCCGGTGCAGGATTTTGTGACCGGGCTGGGCGAGGTGGCCGCGCTCCTCGCGCGCTTCGATGATGCCGCCTGCCTAGCGGCCTCGGGCGTTGCCGCCGAGGACATCGCCTTTCTCGCCGACCGCCTGACATCCGGGCCCGCCGCGCTTTATGGCCGGCTCGGCATCGCCACGCAGCAGCACGGCACGCTCAACGCCTGGCTGATCGCGCTGATCAATATTGCCGCCGGACAACTCGACCGCGAGGGCGGGACGGTGTTCCCCATCCCCGCGCTCGATACGATTTCGATGCTGCCGCGCGGATCGCTCGGCAAGTTCACCTCGCGCGTTTCGGGCCACAAGTCGGCGCTCGGCGAATTCCCAGCCGCGGCGCTGGCCGAAGAAATCGAGACGCCGGGCGAAGGCCAGATCAAGGCGCTCTTCGTTGTGGCCGGCAATCCGGTCCTCTCGACCCCCAATGGCCCCCGGCTCGACAAGGCGCTGGAGGGCCTCGACCTTATGGTCTCGGTCGACATGTATCGCAACGCCACCAGCCGCCGCGCGCACTATATCCTGCCGCCGACAGGCCCCCTCGAACGCGACCATTATGGCCTGTTCCTGCTGCCGATGGCGGTGCGCAATGTCGCGGTCTATTCGCAGCCCACCTTGGAGCGCGAGAACCCTGAGGCCCTGCACGATTGGGAAATCCTGCGCGGGCTTGCAGCAGCGATCAGCGGCAAGCCGGTGCAGGAGCCGACCCCGCGCGAGGCGCTCGACAGCCTGCTCAAGACCGGCCCCTACAAAGTCACGCTCGCCGAAGTCGAAGCTGCGCCCTCGGGCCTCGATTTCGGCCCGCCCAAAACCGGCGTGTTCCCCGAACGCCTGCGCAGCGACGACCAGACGGTGACCTGCGCTGTGCCCGCCTTCATGGGTGCGCTGGCGGCGTTGCAGGTGCACATGCCCGAAACCGGCAAGCTCACCCTGATCGGCCGGCGGCATCTGCGCACCAACAATTCCTGGCTCGCCAACAGCCACCGCCTGACCAAGGGCCCGAACCGTTGCACGCTGATGATCCACCCCGACGACGCCGCGCCGCTGGGCCTTGCCGATGGCGACATGGCCGCCGTCCGCTCGGCCTCGGGCATGATCACCCTGCCCGCCGAAGTGACGGATGACATGATGCCTGGCACCGTCTCGATCCCGCACGGCTGGGGGCATGACCTGCCCGGCATGGCGATGCAGGTGGCGCGCGCCCGCGCCGGGGTGAACGTCAATGCGCTGACCGAGTCGGATGCGCTCGACCCGCTCTCGGGCAATGCCGCGCTTTCGGGCGTGCAGGTGGAAGTAGTTAAGGCGGAGCTGGAAGCGGCCGAATAGGCGGACTGTGCTTATAGGCAGGGGCCGCAAACGCTGCGCCAGCGCGTTGGCTCCAGCCTCGGCAGGCGCCCCACGCGCGTGCATCCCATGACGTGCGTTACGCACCATCGGCCCGCTTGCCTGTGCGCGCTTTGTTCCCCATATCACGCGCATGGCCGAACTCGTGATCCGCAGGGGCTTGGAAGAGCCCGATACCTCCGCCAATTTCGTGCCGCACAAGCCGGTGCGGCCCGAGAAATCGGAAGGCGGGAGGCCGTTTCGCGTCGTCTCCGAATATCAGCCGGCGGGCGACCAGCCGACCGCGATTGCCGATCTCGTCGCCTCGGCGCTGGACGGCGAGGTGACGCAAGTGCTGCTCGGCGTGACGGGTTCGGGCAAGACCTTCACGATGGCCAAAGTGATCGAGGAACTGCAGCGCCCAGCGCTGATCCTTGCGCCCAACAAGATCCTGGCCGCCCAGCTCTATGGCGAGATGAAGAGCTTCTTCCCGGACAACGCGGTCGAGTATTTCGTTTCCTACTACGACTACTACCAGCCCGAGGCCTATGTCCCCCGCTCGGACACCTACATCGAGAAGGAAAGCTCGGTGAACGAGGCGATCGACCGGATGCGCCATTCGGCCACCCGCGCATTGCTGGAACGCGACGACGTGATCATCGTCGCCTCGGTCTCGTGCCTCTACGGTATCGGATCGGTCGAGACGTATTCGGCGATGATCTTCGATCTCAAGGTGGGCGACACGGTCGACAACCACGAGATCATCCGAAAGCTGGTGGCGCTGCAGTACAAGCGCAACGATGCTGCCTTTCAGCGCGGCAATTTCCGGGTGCGGGGGGACAATCTCGAAATCTATCCCTCGCATTACGAGGACATGGCCTGGCGCATCTCGTTCTTTGGCGACGAGATCGAGGCGATTTCCGAGTTTGATCCGCTCACCGGCAAGGCCGGCACCAAGCTTTCCAAGGTGCGCGTCTACGCCAATTCGCACTATGTGACGCCGGGGCCGACGATGAAGCAGGCGGCGGACGCGATCCGCTTCGAGCTGACCGAGCGGCTCAAGGAGCTGGAGATCGAGGGCAAGCTGCTGGAAGCGCAGCGGCTCGAGCAGCGCACCAACTTCGATCTGGAAATGATCGCCGCCACCGGCAGCTGCGCAGGCATCGAGAACTATTCGCGCTTCCTGACGGGCCGCATGCCGGGCGAGCCGCCGCCGACGCTGTTTGAGTATCTGCCGGACAACGCGCTGCTCTTCGTCGACGAAAGCCACCAGACCGTGCCGCAGATCGGCGCGATGTCGAAAGGCGATCATCGCCGCAAGATCACGCTGGCCGAATACGGCTTCCGCCTGCCAAGCTGCATCGACAACCGGCCACTGCGCTTCAACGAATGGGACGTGATGCGCCCGCAGACCGTGGCGGTTTCCGCGACGCCGGGGCACTGGGAAATGGAGCAGGCGGGCGGCGTGTTTGCCGAACAGGTGATCCGCCCGACCGGCCTGATCGACCCGCCGGTGGAGATCCGCCCGGTCGAGGACCAGGTGCAGGACTGCATCGAGGAATGCCGCAAGACCGCCGAGGCCGGCTACCGCACGCTCGTCACCACGCTGACCAAGCGCATGGCGGAAGACCTGACCGAGTTCATGCACGAGGCGGGCCTGCGCGTGCGTTACATGCACTCGGACGTCGAAACGCTGGAGCGCATCGAGCTGATCCGCGATCTGCGGCTTGGCGTCTATGACGTGCTGGTGGGCATCAACCTGCTGCGCGAGGGGCTCGATATTCCCGAATGCGGGCTGGTGACCATTCTGGACGCGGACAAGGAAGGCTTCCTGCGCAGCGAAACCTCGCTGATCCAGACGATCGGCCGTGCGGCGCGCAACGTCGATGGCCGCGTGATCCTCTATGCAGACCGCATGACCGGCTCGATGGAGCGCGCGATTGCCGAGACCGACCGCCGCCGCGAAAAGCAGCGCGCCTACAACGAGCTTCACGGCATCACGCCCGAATCGATCAAGCGCGACATCCACAACATCGTGGCCGACACCGCGAGCCGCGACGGCGTGCTGGTCGAGATCGAGGCAGAAGGCGGCGCCAACAACCTCGTCGGCCACAACTTGCGCGCCTATATCGAAGAGCTGGAACGCAAGATGCGCGCCGCCGCCGCCGATCTGGAGTTCGAGACGGCCGGGCGTTTGCGCGACGAGATCAGGGCGCTGGAAGCAACCGAACTTGGCCTGCCGGATGGCGAGAAGAAAGCCCCGCTCGTTGGCCGCAGCACCGAGGGCAAGCCGGGGACGCGCAAGACGCGGTATGGGAAGAGCCAGAAGAAGTGGGGGAAGTGATGCTTGCAGATTTTTGTATAATCTGCTAGCATTTTCAGCTCGCAAGGATTAGCATATGGCTACCGCAACTGCACGCAATGTCGATGACAAGGACTATGCCGCGCTTGCCGCAATGGCAGCGGCTAATGGCCGTTCGATTTCCGAGGAGCTGCGCGCGCTGATTGCCGAGGCGGCCAGGCGGCGGCGGCTGGATGAATTGATTGCGCAGATCAAGCCCTTGCCTCTGCCAGAAGGCATGACCACGCTTGATCTCCTGCGCGAGGAACGGGACAGCTGGTGATCGTTTTCGACGCCAGCCTGGCGCTCAAATGGTATTTCGACGAGGCGGGCGGGAGCGCGGCGAAGGCCGAACTTGCACGTCATGGCGGCGATATCATCGTGCCGGGCGTGTTCGTCGTTGAAGTGACTGCGGCTCTGGCTCGGCGTGCGAACATCGACAAGGCGCTCCGCAGCACTATGGAGAGCGCGCTGTCCAGCTTTCTCGCCCTGATCGAAGAGCGATTCATCAGCGTCGATGAGACCGGCACCGACGCCATGGCACGAGCCGCCCGGCTCGCGCTGGATCTCGGCCATCCGCTCAAGGACTGTATCTATCTTGCGCTCGCGATGAAAATGGGCTGCGAGATGCTGACCAGTGATCTGCGCCTTGCCGACAAGGCGCGGGGGACATGGCCAAAGATTCGGGTCCTTGAAGGATAAGTATCCCATGTCGCGTGTCGCACCTGCCCTCTTGTTCCAGCTGCTGGCCGCCTGCTCGTCGTCCTCCGCGACGACGCCTGCGGTCGAGGATAGCCCGGTCGATGCCGTGCGCGTGGCCATGCCAGCGGACAGCACCGCGCCAGTGCCGACGCGCGGCGAAGATGCCAAGGGCGCGTGGACTGCTGCGCCGGGGGGCGAGGCCGCGCGCTTCGGCTATTCGGGCGAAGCGCCGCTGCTGAGCCTCGAATGCCGTACCGGCCAGCTTGTGGTTGTGCGCAATGTGGCAGCGCCCATCGGCGCGGCCGCGCTCTTTGCGCTGCAGGGAAGCGGCTATATCTTGCGGCTTCCGGTCGATGCGACGGCGGTTGCCGGCCAGCGCGGCTATGTCTGGCAGGGCCAGATTGCGGCCGACGACAAGCGCCTGACGCTGTTCAAGGCAAAGTTTGCCGGGACGCTCCCCGGCGGCGGGCACATCGAAGTGCCCGCGAGCGAGGTACCCGGCAGCCTGATCAAGCGCTGCAAGGGCGCTTAGAGTTTCCCGAACCGGGCTTCGTAGGCCGCCACATCATCGTCGGCGAGCAGCCTCGCCTGTTCGATCCAGTTGTCGCGCGTCGCGCGGCCGGCAAAGGCGCCGAGTTGGGCATCGATCCGGGCGACATCCGCTTCGGTCCACGCCGCGATTTCGGCATAGCGGGTCACGCCGAGCGCGCGCAGGGCCATGCTGATCTTGGGACCGAGGCCCTTGATGCGGGTGAGGTCGTCGCCTTCATCCGCAGCCGGCGGCGGCGCATCGGCAAGGACCGGCGGTGGCTCGATCGCGGCGGCGGGCGGCGCATCGATCAGCGCGCTGTTGCGGGCAGCGGGCGCCGCACCTTCGGACAGGACATCGCGGTACTCGCGCTTTTCCGGCACCGCCTTGCCGCGCCGGAGCAGGAGCACCAGCGCCAGCACGAGCAGCAGCGCCACCGCGCCGACCAGAACCGCGTTCGCCTGAATCCATTCCATCATCGCCTGCCCTCAGCCTGCTTCACCGGGCACGCGCTTTCCCACGTGCGCCGGTGAATGCCAAGGGGGTAGCGCGCTCAGGGCCGCGCGAGTGATCCTGCGAGGCTGACGAGCTTGACGAATTCAGCGCGCGAGAAATCGGCAGGCTCTCCAGCGAGCGTGTGCACTTGCTGCCAGCCGAAATTTGCCAGCATCGGATCGCCGCGCAGCTTCTGGCCATAGGCCGCGACCGCGACCGCAAAGGCCATGTCACCTCGGGGCGGAGCCGCCGCAGCAATCAGGCTGCGCGCCACCGGCCGTTCGATCAGGCGCGACTTGCTCTCGCCCGGCAGCTTGTAGCGCAGCTTCACGAAGGCAAGCTCGCTCCCCGCTGGGCCTTCCTGCGCGGGCCCTTCCTCATAGCGGCGCGGGCCGATCCAGCCGGGCGCGCCCGCCGGGACGATCTCGTAGATCGCGGTCACCTGATGGCCCGCGCCGATCTCGCCCGCATCCACTTTGTCGTTGTTGAAATCCTCCTCGCGCAGCGCCCGGTTTTCGTAGCCGACCAGCCGGTACTGCGAGACGGCGGCGGGATTGAATTCGACCTGGATCTTCACGTCGCCAGCGATGGTGAAGAGCGTCGAGGACATCTCTTCGGCGAGCACCTTGCGGGCCTCCAGCGCCGTGTCGATATAGGCGTAGTTGCCGTTCCCGTGGTCGGCGATCTGCTCCATCATCGCCTCGTTGTAGTTGCCCTGCCCGAAGCCCAGCGTGGTCAGGGTGATGCCGCTGTCGCGCTGCTTCTCGACCATTTCGAGCAAGGCCTTGGTGTCCGAGACGCCCACGTTGAAATCGCCATCGGTGGCGAGCAGGATGCGGTTCACCCCGTCCTTGATGAAGCTCGTCCGCGCGACTTCATAAGCAAGCTGGAGCCCTGCCCCGCCCGCGGTGGAGCCGCCCGCCTGCAATTGCTCGAGCGCGGCGCGGATCTGCGCCTTGTCGTTGGTTGGCGGCAGCACCAGCCCCGCGGCACCCGCATAGACCACGATCGAGACGCGGTCCTGCGGCTTCAATTCCTCGGCCAGCCCCATCAGCGCGGTCTTGACCAGCGGCAGCTTGTCCGGATCGTACATCGAGCCCGAAACGTCGACGAGGAACACGAGATTGGCCGGCGGTCGCTGGCTGCGTGGCAGATCATAGCCGCGCAGGCCCACGCGCAGAAGCCGCGTCTGGGCGTTCCATGGCGTCACGGCCATGTCGGTCGTCACGCTGAAGGGCGCCTCGCGCTTTTCGGGGAGCGGATAAGCATAGCGGAAATAATTGATCATCTCCTCGGTGCGCACAGCATCGCGGGGTGGCAACTGGCCCGCGGTCAGGAACCGCCGCGCATTGGCATAGGCGCCGGTATCGACATCAACCGAGAAGGTGGAGACCGGTTCGCTCCGCGTGAGGTGGACGGGGCTCACCTCCTTCCCGTCATAGCGCTCGGTGCCGGGATCGCCGGGCACGATCACCGAGGGCACGTGGATATAGCGGCTATCCTGCACGGCCTTGTTCGCCATGAGCGGCGCCGGTGCGACAAGCGACTGAAGCACGCCCGGTGCCGGCGGAGGCGGAGGAGCTGCCGAGGGATAGGCCTCCCGCGGGGCGTTCAGGGCAATTCCATCGGTGTCGGTCTTGCCAGACTGGCGAGTCGCGGTGACGACGACCTCGCTCGCACCTTCAACCACTTTCTCCTGCTTAGTGGCGCATCCAGCCAGCAGCGTGCCCGCCATCAGCGTAGCGGTCAGCATCCTCTTTGCCATCGGGTCGGTCCTTCCCTGTGAGCGTTGGAGCCCCCGGATGGAAAGACACGGCTTTACCCGTGAACGCCGACTGAACGTTCCCCGCATGCGGCGAAGCGAAATTCACAGTGTCTGTTTGCGGAACAGGATGCGGTCTTCCGGCCCGAAGCCGCGCCGCCAGATCACGGCGCCGTAAACGCCCAGAATCGCGGGGATGCCGATGGCGAGCTCGACCCATTCGGGCATGAGCTTCATGAGTGCGCCGACCAGCACGGCCGGCGCCGCTGCCCAGAGCAGCGGCCAGCGCCAGTTGCTGATCCGCTCGCCGAGCAGGCTGCCCAGCAGCAGCGACTTGGCGAGCGACGCGCAGGCCAGCGAAATCGCGAGCGCCGCTGCCGCGCCCGCCGCCTGCACCAGCGGATCGAGCCCGGCCCGCTGCGCCGCCAGCATGAAGCCCACGGTCAGCCCTGCCTGCAACGCGATCGTGCCGAGGCTGATCCACAGATTGCGCATCCGCGCGATGTAGATCAGCGCCGCCTCGCTCACGACGGCGGTGGCGGCGGCCACTTCGGCGGCGAGCAGCAGCGCCAGTGCCGCCGTCCCCGCGACGAAGCCGGGGCCGACGAGCCCCATCACCGCCGCGCCGGGAATGCCCAGCGCCAGCGCCACCCCGGCCTGTGCCGCGATGATCCAGAAGCCCACCTGGCACACCTGCCGCGCGACCGCAGGGAAGTTTCCGCTTTGCAGGTTGCGCGTGATCACGGGGCCGAGGATCGGCTCGAAGCTGGTCTTGAGCTTCTGCGGCAAGGTCGCGACTTGCTGCGCGACGTAATAAATGCCCACGACCGCAGGCGGTGCCTGAAACACGCCGAGCAGAAACAGATCGAGCTTGCGCGTACCCCATTCGACCGCGTCCGCGCCGGCCAGCGGCAGGTTGCCATTCGCCAGCCGCAAGAGATCCATCGGGCGCGGCGACCACTGGCGCGGCAGGCCGTAGCTTTTGAGCAGCGGCACGAAGGCCGTCAGCGTCGCCGCAAAGATCGAGGCGACATAGGCGAGGATCAGCCCGGATTCGCGGATCGGCAGGAACGCGACGCCGACCAGCCAGACGAGGCCTGCCACGATGGAGAGCGTCCACGGCTCGACCACCGAACGCGCGCGCACCGTGGCGCCGACATCGAACCGGTAGGCAAGGGCGGCGAGCGCGATATCGCCGAGCGCGAGCGGCACGATGGTGAGCGGCAGCAGGCGTTGCAGATGGGTGAAGTGCCCGCTCGGGAACATCGGCGCGGGAAAGGCGTAGAGCAGCACCGCGAAGAGTGCCGAAACGAAGCCCGAGAGCAGCAGAGCATCGGCCACCACTTCAGCGCCGTCGCGGTCGTCGCTGGCAAGCTGCTGCGCAAGGCCGCGCTTCTGGCCGAGCGTGGCAAGCTGTGCGGCGAGCTCCACTGCAATCGTCGCCGAAGCGAAGCGACCGAGATCTTCCGCCCCATAGAGCCGCCCGGCGATGAACAGGAACGGGATGCGCGCGGCAAGCCGCAGCAGGAAACCAAGGAAATTGGTCCTCCCACCCTTGGCGAGCGCAGCGATGTCCTCCTGTTCGGCGGAAAGATGCGCGCCCTCAACCAAGCGGCGCCTCCGCACGCAGTGGGCGGGACAGCAGCTGGGCAACAAGTGCGCGCGGCGAAACATGGCCATCGAGCAGCGCGGCGACGCCTTCGGCAATCGGCATGGCGATACCGCGCGCCCGGGCAAGGCTTGCCAGCACCGGCGCAGTGAAAGCGCCCTCGGCCACGGTGCTGCGCTCCGCCAGCAGGGCAGCCGCGCCGCCCGTCCTGTCACCCTCGGCGCCGAGCGCCATGCCGAGTGCGAAGTTGCGGCTATCGGAGGAAGAGCACGTGAGCACCAAGTCGCCGAGCCCGGAAAGCCCGGCGAGCGTCTCCGCTTCCGCGCCCATGGCAAGGCCGAGGCGCTGCATTTCGGCAAAGCCCCGGCTGATCAGCGCCGCGCGGGCATTGGCGCCGAGCCCAAGCCCCTCGACCACCCCGCAGGCAATCGCGAGCACGTTCTTGACGGCGCCGCCGATGGAGGCGCCGATCACGTCCGCCGAATAATAGGGCCGGAACGCCGGCCGCGCGATGACCGGCGCCAGCCTTGCCCACTGCGCTTCGCCGCCCGCGCAGGCGAGCGTGACGGCTGTGGGCAGCCCGCCCGCCACTTCATGCGCAAAAGTCGGACCGGACAGCACTGCAAGCGCGGCACCAGGCGCGGCGGCGGCGGCCACGTCGCTCATCAGGCGGCCGGTGCCCTGCTCGATGCCCTTGGCGCAGAGCACGACGTCCGACCCTTGCGGTGCGAGCTGACCCAGCACCGCGCCAAGATGCTGCGCCGGTGTCACCAGCAGCAAGACCGGCAGCGCGGCGAGATCGGCAAGCTCGCCCGTCGCGCGGATCGCCGGATGCAGCTCCGAGCCCGGGAGGAAGCGTGGATTGCGATGGGCGGTGTTCACCGCCTCGACCACATCGGCCTCGCGCGCCCAGAGAAGGACGGCGCGGCCGTCGCTGGCGAGCATCTGCGCGAGCGCGGTGCCCCATGCGCCGCCGCCCACAACACCCACCTGATGTGCCGCGCTCACGCCTTCACCCCCGCGCCGCGCACCGGCTCGGCGTCAGGATCGAGCGGCCAGCGCGGGCGGGCCACGACGTCGAGCGGATCGGTGAGCCCGGCAGCGAGGCGTTCGGCCCCGGCCCAGCCGATCATCGCGGCATTGTCGGTACAGAGCTTGGGCGGCGGGGCGACGAGCGGGAGGCCGGCCTCCTCCGCCAGCCCAGTCAGCGCGGTGCGCAAGGCGGCGTTGGCCGCGACCCCGCCCGCCACGACCAGCGCGGAGACCGGCCCCGCAGCGGAGAGCGCGCGGCGGGTGCGGTCGATCACGCAGTCGATTGCGGCCTGCTGGAACGAGGCGGAAATATCCGCCGCGCGGTGGATGCCGGCATCGTGCGCGCGCATGACCGCGCTCTTGAGGCCGGCGAAGGAGAAATGCGGTTCGGCGCTGCCTAGCAGCGGGCGCGGCAGCGGGACGGCTTTCGCATCGCCCTCGCGCGCCATGCACTCCACCGCCGGACCGCCGGGGAAACCAAGCCCGAGGATCTTGGCGGTCTTGTCGAAAGCCTCGCCCAGCGCGTCGTCGATGGTCGTGGCGAGGCGGCGATACTGGCCGAGGCCGCGCACTTCGAGGATCTGGCAATGGCCGCCAGAGGCGAGCAGCAGCAGATAGGGAAACGCGAGGCCCGGCTCGGCGAGTCGCGCGGAGAGGGCGTGCCCTTCGAGGTGATTGACCGCAAGCAGCGGCTTGTCGGCCGCCATCGCGAGCGCTTTTGCCGTGACGAGCCCGACCATCACGCCGCCGATCAGGCCCGGCCCGGCGGTGGCGGCAATCGCGTCCATGTCCGCCAAGGTCAGCCCCGCGTCGGCAAGCACCGCGCCAACCATGGGCGCGAGCGTTTCGGCATGCGCGCGCGCAGCGATTTCGGGCACGACTCCGCCATAGGGGCGGTGCTCTTCATCCTGCGAGGCAATGCGCTGCGCGACGATGCGCGTGGCGAGCGTGGTGCCCGCCCCGTCGATCACGGCGACGGCGGTCTCGTCGCAGGAGGATTCGATGCCGAGGATCAGGGCCATGGGAGACTTTCCCTTAGAGACATTCCCCGTTACGGCAAGTCGCGCATGAACACGTCCGCACCGCCCTCGTCGCCGCCAGCCTTGGCGCCTTCCCCCGCAAACCCGCTCAAGCTGGGTACGCGCCGCTCCCCGCTTGCCATGGCCCAGGCCGAGGAAACCCGCGCGCGGCTCTGCGCGGCGCATGGCTGGGACGAGGCCGCAGTCGAACTCGTCACCGTGGTGGCGAGCGGCGATCAGGTGCTCGATCGGCCGCTGGCCGAGATCGGCGGCAAGGCGCTCTGGACCAAGGAACTTGACGCCTGGCTCGCCGATGGCAGCATCGATTTTGCAGTCCATTCGATGAAGGACGTCGAAACCGAACGCCCCGCATCGCTGATGATCGCCGCCGTGCTGCCGCGCGAAGATGTGCGCGATGTGCTGGTTGGCGCAGACAGCGTGGCCGCCATTCCCGCCGGCGCACGCGTCGGCACCAGCGCCCCGCGCCGCGCAGCGCAGATGCTCCACGCTCGGCCCGATCTGACCGTCGTCGGCTTTCGCGGCAATGTCGCGACGCGGCTCGGCAAGCTTGAAGCGGGCGAGGCTGACGTGACGCTGCTGGCCGCCGCTGGCCTCAACCGCCTCGGCCAGAACGGCATCGGCAGCGCGCTGCCTGCGGACATCTGGCTGCCTGCCCCGGCGCAAGGCGCGATCGGCATCGAATGCCTTGCCGCGCGCGCCGACCTTGTCGCGCTGCTGGATGCGATCGACCACAAGCCGAGCCACGATGCCGTCATGGCCGAGCGCGCGTTGCTGCGTGGGCTTGGCGGCACATGCCACAGCCCCATCGCGCTGCTCACCACCGCGGAGGGCGCGATGCTGACCTTGCGCGCCGCGCTGTTCAGCCCCGATGGCACCGAGCGCGTGGAAGCCAGCGCCACGTTCCCGGCCGGCGACAGCGAAGGCCCTGCCGCCTTGGCACACACGCTTCTCACCAGCGCGCCTGAGGCAATTCGCCGCCACTTTACCGGCAGTTGAGGCCGCCGGGCATGCCCCCGGTCCTGGTCATCCGCCCCGAACCGGGCAATGCCGCCACGGTCGCGGCTGCGCAGGCGCTTGGCCTCGACGCGCGCGGCTTCCCGTTGTTCGACATGGCCGCAACGCCATGGTCCGTGCCCGATCCCGCCCCCTACCGCGCGCTGCTCGCCGGGAGCGCCAATGTGTTTCGCTTGGGCGGTGCAGGCCTTGCGCGGCTGACCGGCCTGCCCGTCCACGCCGTCGGCGCCGTCACGGCGGAAGCGGCTCGCAGTGGGGGCTTTGCGGTCGAGGTCATTGGCGAGGGCGGGTTGCAACCCATGGCCTTGGCGCTGCCTCCGGGGCGCTACTTGCGCCTCGCCGGGGAAAAGCGCGTGCCGCTCGCGCTGCCCGAGGGCGTTGAGGTCGATGACGTGGTGGTCTATGCCGCCGCCGGCCTGCCGATGCCGCGAGCGCTCGTAGAAGCTCTGGCTGGCCCCGCCATCGTGCTGCTCCACTCGGGCGAGGCGGCCGCCCATTTCGCCGCAGAATCAGCCCGGGCTGGCGTGATGCGTGCGCATATCGCGCTGGGCTGCCTTGCACCGCGAATCGGGTTAATGGCGGGTGAAGGCTGGCAATCTCTTGAAATTGCTGCAACACGTAGCGATCAAGCAGTGCTGGCACTCGCCGTTCAAATGTGCGAGAAAGTGTCACCAAGAGGACACTAACAACTGAAAAATGATCCTATGCAGGACATGACCTTTGGTTCGCCCCTAGCCCTGCAACGCAACCGGACCGGTCGCGGGCGGGCCGTGCTGACTGCTCTCTTCATCCTTGCGGTCCTGGCCGGCGGTGTCTGGTACGGTTGGCAAACCGGCTGGCTGCAATTGCGCGTGTCGGGCCTCCCTGCCATTCCGGCGCCGTCCCCCTCGGCCTCGATGTCGCAGGCTGCCGCGCAGACCACCGCCAATCTTGCCGCTACCGACGCGGCGCTCACTGCCGCTGCCGCCAAGGTCTCCGCGCTCGAACAGCGTCTCGCCGAGCTCAACCAGCAGGCCGTGGCCGCTGCCGGACAGGCCACGCAGGCCGAAGCGCTGCTCGTCGCGTTTGCCGCCCGCCGCGCGGTCGAGCGGGGCCAGCCACTCGGCTATCTGGAAACGCAGCTGCGCGTGCGCTTCGGCGGCACCCAGCAGGCCGCAGTCGACCGCGTGATCGCCGGGGCGCAAAAGCCGGTGACGCTCCCGCTGCTGAGCGAGACTTTCGAGAAACTGGCCCCGCAGCTGATCGGCGGCGCGAAGAGCGAAGGCACCTGGGACTGGATGACCCGGCAGTTGGGCGAGCTTTTCGTCATCCGCCACGCCGACAGCCCCTCCCCCACTGCCGAGAGCCGCGCCGAGCGCGTGCGCGAGGCCTTGGCCGGGGGCCGCATCGATGTCGCGATCGCCGAAGTGGAGCACATGCCGGGCAAGGATGCCGCGACCGAATGGCTCGCCCATGCGCGCGATTTTGCGATGACGCAGCACGCGCTCGACCAACTCGAAACCTCCGCGCTCTCCTTCCCGCCGACGCCGCCCGTCGTGAAGCCAGCGGCGGCTGCGCCCGAGGAAGCCGCCCCTGCTGCCGAAAGTTCTGCGCCCGCCGCCTAGGCCGGTTGCAGCAGGCTCGGCAGTGCACCGCTCATGCCGCGTGCTTCGTCCATGAAGAAGCGCTTGAGCGCCGGGATGCGCTGCACGCCGGCCATGCCCAGCCGCCGGATCGCCGAAGGCAAGCGCCCCGGCACGCCGAACAGCCGCGTCAGCACGTCGGTCGCCGCCGAGACCATGAAGGTATCCGCCGCGCGCCAGCGTTCGTAACGCGCGAGCACTTGCGCGTCGCCCGGATCGAGCCCGAGCCGCATCCCGTCCGTCAGCACCTCGATCAGCGCCGCGACATCGCGCAGGCCGAGGTTGAGCCCCTGCCCGGCGATCGGATGCATCCCGTGCGCGGCATCGCCCACCAGCGCGAGCCGGTCTGAGACCATGCGCGCCGTGTGGTGGAAATTGAGCGGCCACGACGAGCGCGGCCCCATCAGCCGGACTTTGCCCAGCACATCGCCCATGCGTTCCTGCACGGCGCTCTGGAACGCGCCATCGGGCAGCGCGAGAATGCCGGGCGCGTCCTGCTCACCTACCGTCCACACCAGCGCGGAGCGGTGATTGCCCTCCGCATCATCGAGCAGCGGCAGCAGCGCGAAGGGTCCGGCGGGGTAGAAGATTTCCCAAGCGACATTGCCGTGCGACTTGTCGTGCGCGAGGCCGACGATCATCGCGCGGTGACCATAGCTCCAGCGCGCGGGGGTGAACCCCGCCTCGTCGCGCGTCGGCGAGGCGCGGCCTTCGGCGCCCACCAGCAGACGGCCTTTGATCACGCGGCCATCGGCGAGCGTGACGGCAACGCCGTGCGCACCGCGCTCGCGCTCCGCCACGCGCGCATTGGGCAGGAAAGTGATCAGCTCTTCCTTCGCCGCGGCAGCGTACATCGTGATGCGGAGGTCCCGGTTGGCGAACATGCGCCCCAGCGAGCCGTCACCGGGGGCGGGTTGAAAATCGATCCGCCCGGGCTTCATCCCGTCCGTCACCGCGATTGAATCGATCGGGCAACCCAGCGGCTCGAGCGCTTCGGTGAGCCCGAGATGGCTGTAGAGGTTCCAGCTCGCGGTCGAAATCGCCGAAGCGCGGCCATCGAAGCCTTCGGCAGTCTGCGCGGCGGGATCGGAATTATCGATCACACAGCTTGGGATACCCGCCTTGGCGAGGCCGATGGCCAGCGTCATGCCGACCAGCCCGCCACCCAGGATCACGATGTCAGAGGAGATCATCTGATTTTCGGGGGTCTCGCTCACTTCGTCACTCCACACGTCGTGCCCGGCCCAGCATCGAGATCGAGGCAGCGTCCGTCAAACGCGCCTGCCGGAACCGGAAGCCCGATGAGTGCCGCAAGCGTCGGGGCGATGTCCACCGTTTCGACCGGGCTGGGCTGCTCGAACCCGGTCATCCCCTTGCGCCAGAACAGGATCGGCACGCGGCGATCGTAGTCCCAGGGCGAACCATGCGTGGCGACAATTCCCGGCGCGGCAACCACGATCGGCACCACCCCGCGTTTGAGCATCAGCACCACATCGCCCGACAGCGGCTTGTAGAACGAGGCCTTGGCACGGTCCATCAGCGACCAGGTTTCGGGCGAGCCGCCCGGCGCGGGCGCGGCTGCCAGCTCATCGGACGTGAACGCTGCGGCCACATCCGGATTGGCCAGAAGCTCGGCCTTGAGCGCGGCAAGCGCACGAGCCTTGTCGGCGGGGGCAAGATCGCGGCGCAGCCACAGATCGCCCGAGGCGCCTTCGGACAGCACGAGGTCCTTGGCATCGAGCCCGGTCTTCGCCGCCACCGCCGCGCTCAGCGCTTCGGGCAGCAACGCCTTGTTCACGCGGTGGGCTGCGGGCAGCGCTTGTTCGCCGAGCCGCTCGGGCAGGTCGAAACCGCCATGGTCGGCGGTGAGCACCACGGCATAATCAATGCCGCGCTGGTCAAGCGCCACGAAGAAATCGCCGAGCGCGAGATCGAGCTGCTGGAGCTGGATGCACATCTCGCTGCCTTCGGTGCCATAGCCGTGGCCGACATAGTCCGTGGCGGAAAGGCTGACCGAAAGCACGTCGGGCGTGGCGTTCTTGCCGAGCTTGTTCTCGTCCAGCAGTTCGGTCGCCAGATCGAGCGTCGCCCGGTCAAGGCGCGGGGAGGCGCGGAAGGCCGTCTTGTCGCCCGGCGCGAGCGCAAAGCGACCTGTGCCGACCGTGAAGGCTCCGCTGCCGGCGCCGAGCCCGGCGGCGAGGCTGCTCAGCCCCGCCGCGCTGCCACCGCCCCGCAGCGGCACCGCGCGGTCCTTGCCTGCACACCAGGACGGCAATTCAAGGCCGGGCGCGCCCTGTGCCAGCACTTCGCCGAGCGCCTTGTTTTCGTTCACGGCAGCCGGGGTCAGCGCGCGCCCATCGAGCGAGGTGAACCCTGCGCCTTTCCACCAGTAGACGCTGTCGATCACATGGCCGCCCATCATCAGCGCGGCGCGGTCCTTGCCCGAAACCGCGACGTTGCGGCTGGTGGGCCACAGCGCCTTGATCCGCTCGCCGAGCGTGGGGACGAGGAGGTGGCCGACCGAGGCGACATAGTCCTTGGGGTCAGCCGCGGCCTTGGTCTCGTCCTCGGCGCAATAGACCACCTTCTTGGCCCGTGCGACCGACTGGTCGATCCAGGTATTGGCGATGATCCCGGTGCGCGCGGGGTGCACGCCCGTGAGGATCGTGGAGTGGCCGGGGCAGGTCTCGGTCGCGGCATGGCTCTGGTAGCCTGCCGGAAACACCGCGCCCGAGGCGAGCCGCGCGAGGCCGCCGGTAAAGTGCGAGCGATATTGCGCGAAGAGATCGGCGGAGAACTGGTCGATCGCAATCGCCACGATCAGCTTGGGCGCATTGGGTGCAGGCTGGACGGCGGGGGCAGGCTGAGCTTTGGGTGCGGGCTTTGCGGCAGGACGGGCGATGCCCACCGGCGGCAGCGCCATCACGGCGGCGAGCGCGGCGGCCCCCAGAGCGATGGAGCGGAACTTGCGAAGCGCCATATGGGTAACCTTCCTCGATACTTGTCCGAACTGGACTCGCCTGCCTCGGGTCGGCCTGCTCCGGTGCGGTCCGCTGCGTGATGGCCCCGGCAGCGGACGCGCGCAAGGGGGTGCGCGAGGCTCTCTGCACCCAGAGGCAACGCGCGCGGAGGGGCCTGCGGGCAGGTGGCCAAAGCGATCCTGGTGGGATAGATGAAGCACATGGCATTCTTGCGAAACATCGTCCTGCTGCTTGCGGCGTGCTGGCTCATGCTCGCGGGGCAGCCCGCCCTCGCCCAGCTGGCGCAAGGCCCGGCGCACATCCGCGCCTCGCTCCTCTCCGAGCGGCCTGCGCAGCCCGGCGAGACGGTGACGCTCGCGGTGCTGATGCAGCCGGCCAAGGGCTGGCACGGCTACTGGACCAATCCGGGCGATGCGGGCCTGCCGATTGCGCTCGAATGGACCCTGCCGCCAGGCGCGGGCACCGGCCCGCTTGCATTCCCCGTGCCGCAGACGCTGCTCGTGCAAGGGCTGATGAACCACGTTTACGAGCATGACTATGCGGTGCTCGTGCCCTTCACCGTGCCCAAGGACGCGGCCCCCGGCACCACCCTGCCGATCAGCGCCAAGGCCAACTGGCTTGCCTGCACCGAAGCGATCTGCGTGCCTGAAAGCGCGATGCTGCAAGGCACCGTTACCGTGGGCAGCGGCGTGGCTGATACGCGCTTCGATGCATGGCGCGCGGCGCTGCCTGCCCCGCTCGACCGGCAGGGCATCTTTGCCGCTTCGCCGACGGGCTGGCGGATCGCCGTGCCGTTCCCGTCCGGCGCCGCGATCAGCGAACCGCACTTCTTCATCCAGTCCGAAGGCGTGGCTGATTATGCCAAACCGCAGGCCTTCAGCCGTGTCGGCGATACATTGGTTATCGAGCTTGCCAAGGCCGCGTTCCCCGCGCCCGAGCCGCCCGCCACGCTCGCGGGTGTGCTGTCGCTTGGGCTTGGTCCCAAGGGCGAATCGCTCGGCGGCATAGCCTTTACCGCCGCGCCGGGCAGCGTGCCCAACGGCGGCTCACCGCTCGGCAAAGGCAGCGCGCCTGTGCCATTCTCCGCCACCACGCTCGTGCTCGCGATCCTTGGCGCGCTGGTTGGCGGGCTGATCCTCAATGTGATGCCCTGCGTCTTCCCGATCCTCAGCCTCAAGGCGCTGGCCCTCGCGCGGTCAGGCAGCGATCATGCCAAGGCGGAAGGCATGGCCTATACCGCCGGTGTGATGCTGGCCTGCATGGGCCTTGGCGCGGCCATGCTCGCCTTGCGCGCGGCGGGCACGCAAGTGGGCTGGGCGTTCCAGCTGCAAGATCCGGGCGTGGTCGCGCTGCTGCTGCTGCTGGCGGTCGCGATCACCGCAAACTTCATGGGGCTCTATGAACTCCCCGGCCTCTCGATCGAGAGCGGCGGTGGTGCGGCCAAGGGCGGCTGGGTCGGCGCCTTCGGCACAGGTCTTCTTGCCGCCTTTGTCGCCACCCCCTGCACCGGTCCGTTCATGGCCGCTGCCGTCGGCGCGGCGCTGGTCCTGCCCGCATGGGCCGCGATGGCGGTATTCGCCGCACTCGGCTTCGGCCTCGCGCTGCCGTTCCTGCTGCTGGGCTTCGTGCCTGCGCTGCAGCGGCTGATGCCCAAGCCCGGCGCCTGGATGGAGCGCTTCCGCCGCGCCATGGCGGTGCCGATGGGGCTGACTGTTCTCGCGCTGGGCTGGCTGGCATGGCGTCTGGGCGGCCCGGCTTATGCCGCAGGAGCAATCGCGCTCGCCGTGCTTGTGGTTGTATTGCTAGTCATGATCGGCCGCGCGCAGCGTCAGGGCCTCGGTACCGCCAAGTGGGCCGTGCCCGGCAGCGTCCTGCTCGCCGCGCTCGCCCTCGCCGCCACGCCGCGCCTTGCGACTGCAGGCCCCGGCGGTGCGGTCGAAGCCGGTCTGCTCGATGCCAAGCCCTTCAGCGAAGCCGCGCTCGCCGAGGCCCGCGCGCAAGGCAAACCCGTCTTCGCCTACTTCACCGCCGACTGGTGCCTATCCTGCAAGGTCAACGAGAACATCGCCATCGAGCGCGAGACCACGCGCGATGCTTTCAAGAAGGCGGGCGTGGTGGTGCTGGTGGGTGATTGGACGCGGCGCGATCCCAAGATCACCAGCTTCCTATCGGCGCAGGGCGCGGCGGGTGTGCCGCTCTACTTGTGGTACCCGGCCAAGGCCGCGGAGCCGCAGAAGCTGCCGCAAGTGCTGAGCGCGGATCTGATGGCGGGGCTGCCGGGGGGCTGAGGCTCTCCCGCGCACTCCTGCGCCCCTTCGTCACTGCTTCGCTACGCTCGCAATGACGAAGGGTAAGTTGCGACGTCGCTTAAAGGCTCTGCCCGTCATCCACCGTGATATGCGAGCCCGTCACCTGCCGCGAGGCGTCGCTGGCGAAGAACACCATCGGTTCATCGAGCGCGGTGATGTCGGTCAGGCGGCGGCGGGGCCAGGTGTTGATCTGGGCCTTGCCGCCCTCGGTATCGAACCAGTCGCCGGCGATTTCGGTGCTGATGTAGCCCGGCTGGATCGTGTTGACGCTGATCCCCAGCCGCGCCCATTCCTGCGCGAACTGGCGGCCGAGATGCTGGACGGCGAGCTTGGTCGCGGCATAGGAGGCATCGCCCTGCCCGGTCATGTGCGAGGTGATCGAGCCGATCAGGATGACCCGGCCCTTCTCGCTCTGCTTCGAGCCTGCCTTGATCATCCGCCGCGCCCCTTCGCGCGCGGTCAGGTAGACGCCGGTGAAATTGGTATCGACGACGCTGCGGATGCCTTCTGCGGATACGTCGATTGCGCGGCCCGGCACCACGATCCCGGCATTGGCGACGACAATGTCAGGCACGCCGATGGAGGCTTCCGCCGCATCGAAGGCAGCGATGATCGAGGCTTCGTCCGTCACGTCAAGAGCCACCGCCAGTGCTTTACCGCCGCCTGCGTTGATCTCCTCCGCCAGCGCCGCGATGCGCTCCACCCGCCGCGCGCCGATGACGACGGCGGCGCCCTCGCCGGCATAAAGCCGCGCAAAATGCTCGCCGAGTCCCGAAGAAGCGCCGGTGATCAGCGCGATGCGTCCTGCCAGTCTGTTACCCGTCATACGAACTTGTTGTCCCTCGGAAAGCCGGTGGGCGGGAGCCGTCCCGCCGCGCCGCGCGCGACCTTCCACGGCAGAAGGTCCTTCTCGGTGCGCATGCGCCCGCTTTCTCCCCCCATCGCCCACGAAAGGCCATCCGCAAAAGTGAGCGTGACGGCGTCCGCCAACCCGCCATCCTTGTAGCGCTGCAAGGTCACGCCCTGCCCCTTGGCGAGCACCGGCACTTCGCTCAGCGGGAAGACCACGAGCTTGCGATTGTCACCGATCACCGCGACATGGTCGTGCTCGGCGGCAATTTCGCGCACGATCGTCAGCTTGACTCCGGGCTTGGTGGTGACGACGCCGCGCCCCTTGCGCGTTTCGGCGAGCAGTTCATCCATCTCCGCCGCGAAGCCGCGCCCGCTATTGGCGGCCAGCAGCAACTGCCCCTTGGGCTTGTGCACCACCAGCGCGACGATCTGCGCCTCGGGATCGATATCAATCATGGTGCGCACCGGCTCGCCGAACCCGCGCGCGCCGGGGAGCTTGTCCGCTCCCAGCGTATAGAACCGCCCGTTGTCGAGCGCGAACAGCAGCTTGTCGGTGGTCTGGCAGTGCAGCGCGAAGGCGGGGCCATCGCCTTCCTTGAACTTGAAGTCGCTGTCGAGTGGCAGATGCCCCTTGGCGGCGCGCACCCAGCCGCGCGCGGAAAGGATCACCGTGACCGGCTCCTTCTCGATCATCGCATCCATGCTGAATTCGCGCGTCGGCGCGGCTTCGGCCAGGGTGGTGCGGCGCGCGCCGAGCACGGTCGTCTCGGCATAGTCCTTGCGCAGCGCCTTGAGGTCCGATTTGAGGCGCTTCTTCTGCAGCTTGGGATCATCGAGTAAAGTCTGCAGCTCGGCCTGCTCCGCCAGCAGCGCATCACGCTCCTTGCGCAGTTCCATTTCCTCCAGCTTGCGCAAGGAGCGCAGCCGCATGTTGAGGATCGCTTCGGCCTGCCGGTCGGTCAGCGCGAACTCGGCCATCATCACCGGCTTGGGCTCGTCCTCGGTGCGGATGATCTCGATCACCCGGTCAAGATTGAGGTAGGCGATGATATAGCCGCCGAGCAGTTCCAGCCGGCTGGCGATCTTCTCCATCCGGTGGCGCGAGCGGCGCAGCAGGATGTCGATCTGGGCAATCACCCATTCCTGCAGCATGAGCTTCAGGCCGAGCACGCCGGGGGTGCGCCGCGCATCGAGCACGTTGAGGTTGAGCCCGAAGCGCACCTCCAGATCGGTCAGCCGGTAAAGCGATTCCTTGAGCAGATCGGGATCGACATTGCGGCTGCGCGGCACCAGCACGATGCGGATCGCGGAATCGCTTTCATCGCGCACGTCTTCCAGAATCGGCAGCTTGCGATCGCCGATCAGTGCGGCGATCTGCTCGATCAGCTTGCCCTTCTGCACCTGGTAGGGGATTTCGCTGAGCACGAGCTGCCATTGCCCGCTGCCCAGCTTTTCGATGCCCGTGGGCTCCCAGCTGCCATCCTCCTGCCGCCCGGTGGAGAACCGCCCGCGCACGCGGATCGCGCCCTTGCCGCTTTCGTAGGCGGCGCTGAGCACGGCTTTGCTATCGACCACGAGCCCCCCGGTCGGGAAATCGGGGCCGTGGAACACCTCCATCAGCTCGCCGTGGCTCACCGCCGGGTTGTCGATCAGCATCAGGGTGGCGTCGACAATCTCGGCCACATTGTGGCTCGGGATATTGGTCGCCATGCCGACGGCAATGCCGCTGGAGCCGTTGGCGAGCAGATTGGGGAACAGGCCGGGGAAGATTTCCGGCTCTTCCTCCTCGCCGTTGTAAGTCGGCTGGAAGTTGACCGTGCCTTCCTCCAGCCCCGCCATCAGCCGCATCGCGGTGCGCGTCAGCCGCGCTTCGGTGTAGCGGTAGGCGGCGGCGTTATCCCCGTCGATATTGCCGAAATTGCCCTGCCCCTCGACCAGCGGATAACGCAGCGCGAAATCCTGCGCGAGGCGGACCATGGCGTCATAGACCGAGGCATCGCCATGCGGGTGATACTTGCCGATGACATCGCCGACCACGCGCGCCGACTTCTTGAAGGCGCCCGTTGCATCAAGCTTCAGTTGCTGCATCGCCCAGAGCAGGCGGCGGTGCACCGGCTTCAGCCCATCGCGCAGATCGGGCAGCGAACGCGCGGTGATCGTGCTGAGCGCATAGACAAGGTAGCGCTCGGACAAGGCGCTGTCGAAGGGCGCATCGACAATCGCGTCGAAGGGGTCGGGTTCAGCTTCGATGGTGGGCTTGGTCATGCTAGGGCGAGCCTTAGCAAGCGCGCCCCGGTTCCGGAACCTCCGGAACCGTCACATTCCCCGATCATTATACCTGGATCGAATCGCGATCCCTTTTTTCCGAAAGCACCATGCCATGGCCAAGCGCGTCCTCATCCTCGCGACCGACGGTTTCGAGCAATCCGAGCTTCTCGAACCGCGCAAGCTGCTCGAAGCCGCCGGTTTCGCCACCACGCTCGCCAGCCCGACCCCGGGCACGATCCGCGGGTGGGATCATGGTGACTGGGGCAAGCCGGTCAAGGTCGACAAGGATATCGACGAAGTCGAGGCTGACGATTTCGACGCGCTGCTGCTGCCCGGCGGCCAGATGAACCCGGACGTGCTGCGCATGGACGACCGCGTGATCGAGCTGATCGAGGACTTCGACGCCGACAACAAGCCGATCGCCGCGATCTGCCACGCGCCGTGGCTGCTGATCGAGGCGGACATTGTCGATGGCCGCACGGTTACCGGCTGGCCCTCGATCCACACCGATCTGGAAAACGCGGGGGCCGACGTGGTCGATCAGGCGGTCGCGATCGACGGCAACCTCATCACCAGCCGCAAGCCCGAAGACATCCCCGCCTTCGCCCAGGCCCTGATCGACGCGCTCGAAGAGGCTGAGGAAGCAGAGGACGAAGACGAGGAAGAGGAAGCCGAAGACGACGAAATCGAGGAGCTCTGAGCAAAGCCCTGCCCCCTCTCCTCACGGGGAGGGGCAACCCCGCTCACCGCCCCTGCATATCGCGCGCCTCTTCCGGCACGCGCACTTCAAGGCCGTCGAGCGCCTCGGTCAGCACGATCTGGCACGACAGGCGGCTGGTGCGGGTGACCCCGGCGGCGAGATCGAGCATGTCCTCCTCGTCGTCGCTCGCGGGCGGGAGCTGGGCGAACCACTCGGCCGCGACGACGACATGGCAAGTGGAGCAGGCCATCTGCCCCTCGCACGTGCCTTCCAGCGGCAGGCCCGCGTTCTGGCCGACCTCGAGCAGCCGCGTGCCGGGGGCCGCCTCAGCGGTGATGCGCTGGTCCTGCGCGGTGATGAAGGTGACCTTGACC
>CAILIO010000400.1 GCA_903834285.1 uncultured Sphingomonadales bacterium
CAGGATCAGGTAGTGGCCCACCGGCCTGTAGTGCGCGTGCACCTCATTCAGCACCGTCGGGGCCGTATACGACATCGCGTAGAGGCTCGTGTCGGAGCGGGTCAGGATGAACATCGGGCGCTTCGCGAGGAACTCCGCGACGATCTGTTCCTGCGGCCGTCCCAGTGCGCCGTGCTCCATGTATTCGCCGCTGTGGAAGGGGAAGGGGTACTTCGACTTCGGGCCGGTGCCGGTGGCGGTATAGGTCGCCGTCGGTCCGGAGAAGACATAAAGCGAGCGCTGCGGCCCGCCTGACTTGATGCGGCTGACCAGCGCAGCGAACTGGGCGACATCGGCGCGGCTACCGGCGATGTTCTGCGGGAAATTGCCCACGACCACTAGCGCCGCGACGAGCACCGCCGCACCAAACCAGCCCGATCTTGCGCGCAGATCGAAAAACGGCACAGCGAGCAGCACGGCGGAGGGGGCGAGGAAGGCGTAGTAATAGGCCAGCACATTGCTGGGCATGTAGATCGAGGCGATCGAGCCCACGGTCATCACCAGAACCAGCACGCTCGCCCGGCGCGGATAGTTCTGCCCCAGCCGAAAGCGCGCCCAGGTTCCAGCCGCCATCATCAGCAGAAACGGCGCGATCACCAAGAGCGTCTTGGGATGGAAACGCCCGACGCTGGTCTTGCGCTCGAAGATCGAGACGAAGTTCGCGTAGAAGAAATCATCGAAATGGCCGATCGCGGCGTACCACGCGACCGCTGCGATCGTGGGCGCGAGCCCGGCCAGCATATAGAGGCACGCCCGCCCGAGAAGCCGCATCGGCGCCGGGTCGCGGCGGTAGTCTTCCCACAGCACATAGAGCCCGAACACCGCGGAAAACGGCGCAGCGGTGTACTTGATCTGGATCGCAAAGCCGCCCAGCAGCATGGCCACCAGCGAGGCGCGCAGCGAGCCTGGATAGACCATCGCGAGCCAGATCATGCCCATGCACAGCGGGGCAAACAGCAGCTCGCTCTGCGCGCCGCGACATCCGAACACCGTCATCGCGATCAGGTAAAGCAGCGCCGCAACCCAGCCGGTGCGGCGATCCGCCAGCACCGCGGCCATACTATAGGCCAGCCAGGCGCCGATGCAGGCGAACAGATTGGCCATGACGAGATAGGCCCAGGCTCCGCGCCCCAAGAGCGCGTGGGCGGCCTCGTACAGCAGAAACAGGCCGACCGGCTTGCGATCCCAGATGTCGACATAAAGCAGCTGGCCATCCAGCATGGCCTTGGCGACATAGGAATAAAACTGCTCGTCGTGGTCGACCACGGGATTGTCCATCCACCAGATGCGGATGAGCAGCGAGCAGGCCGCGATGAACAACAGGACGGGCACTTCGCGGAGGAAAGCGCCGGTCCTGCCTTCGTCCGCGATTCTTTCGGTCATTCGACGGTGACCGACTTCGCCAGATTGCGCGGCTGATCAACGTCCGTGCCCTTGGCCACGGCGACATGATAGGCCAGCAACTGCACAGGCACGGCATAGACCAACGGTGCGATCAGCGGGTGGACGCGTGGCATCTCGATCGTGGCTAGGCAGCCCTCGCCCGCTTCCGCGATCCCCGCCGCATCCGAGATCAGCACGACCTTGCCGCCGCGCGCGCACTTCCTGCATGTTGCTGACGGTCTTCTCGAACAGCGGGCCCGAAGGCGCGAGCACGATCACCGGCACCGCCTCGTCGATCAGCGCGATGGGTCCGTGCTTCATCTCGCCCGAAGCATAGCCTTCAGCATGGATATAGCTGATTTCCTTGAGCTTCAGCGCGCCTTCGAGCGCAAGCGGATAGTCCGGACCGCGGCCCAGATAGAGCACGTCGCGTGCCGGCGCGATAAGGTGCGCCATCGCCGCGATCTCGTCGTCGTGGCTCAGCGCGGCATTGAGCGCGGCGGGCGTTTCGGCGAGCTGATTGACGATATCGGCCTCTTCCTCGCGGCTGAGCCGCCCGCGCTTGACCGCGAGGTGCGCGGCGAGCGCGGCGAGCACGGCAAGCTGGCAGGTAAAGGCCTTGGTCGAGGCGACGCCGATTTCAGGCCCGGCATGGGTCGGCAGCAGCAGATCCGCCTCGCGCGCCATCGAGCTGGTCGGCACATTGACCACAACCGCGATGGTCTGGCCTGCCGCCTTGCAGTGGCGCAGCGCCGCCAGCGTATCCGCCGTCTCGCCGCTCTGCGAGATGAACAGGGCAAGGCCGCCCTGTTCGAGCACCGGATCGCGGTAGCGGAACTCGCTCGCCACATCGATATCGACCGGCAGACGGGCGAACTGCTCGAACCAGTATTTCGCGACCATGCCCGCATAAAAGCTCGTCCCGCAGGCGACGATGGTCACGCGGCTGATGCTGGAGAGGTCAAAATCGATCTGCGGCAGCGCGACGGTCTGGTCGATCCGGCGCAAGTAGCTGCGCAAGGTCTGCGCCACCACGGTCGGCTGCTCGAAGATTTCCTTCTGCATGAAGTGACGGAACTCGCCCTTCTCGATCGCCGCCGCCGTCGCGCCCGAAGCCACGACAGGGCGCGTGACCGGCTGGTTGTTCACGTCATAGATCGTCGCGCCCTCGCGCGTGATGACGACCCAGTCGCCTTCCTCGAGATAGGAGATCCGCTGCGTCAGCGGTGCGAGCGCGAGCGCGTCGGAACCGAGATAGGTCTCGCCCTCATTGTCTCCGACGCCGTAGCCCACCACCAGCGGCGAGCCCAGCCGCGCGCCGATCAGCATGTCGTCATGCTGGCGGAACGCGATGGCGAGCGCAAAGGCGCCGCGCAGCTGGGGCAAAACGGCCTTGACCGCATCCTCGGGGCTGAACCCGGCCTCGACCTGCTCGGACACGAGGTGCGCGACGACTTCGGTATCGGTCTCGCTCTCGAACGTGCGTCCGCGCGCGATCAGGGCATCGCGCAGCGGCTTGAAGTTCTCGATGATGCCGTTGTGCACCAGCGCGACTTCCTCGGTCGCGTGCGGGTGCGCGTTGCTGGTGGTCGGCGCGCCGTGGGTCGCCCAGCGGGTGTGGGCAATGCCGATCAGCCCTTCGGCGGGATGGCGCACCAGTTCGAGCACGAGATTGTTGAGCTTGCCCTCCGCGCGGCGGCGAATGAGCTGGTCATCGGCCACGAGGCAGATGCCTGCGCTGTCATAACCGCGATATTCCATGCGGCGCAGGCCATCGACCAGCCGGTCCGCCACTTGTTCCTTGCCGACAATTCCGATGATTCCGCACATGGGGAGGTGCTTTCGTTCAGAGGGTATAGGGGACGCGGATGCCCGGCATTTCCGCCGGGAAGTCCTTGATGTTGCGGGTTACGAGGACGCGGCCCCGCGTGAGGGCTGTGGCCAGAATGATGGCATCGGGTGATTTCAGACGGGGTCTTTCCCGCCGCAGAGCCGCCGCACGCGAGGCTATTTCCATGTCGATCTCGTCAATCGCGAACCGGTCGAGAAAGGACTGCGTTGCCCGCACGGTCTCGCCATCACCTTTCGAGAGGATCTCGATCCAGGCCATCCGGCTCAGCCACAGGCGCCTGCCGCCCGATGTCGCACGCTTGAGCTCCGCCCGCGCGGGATCGAAGCCCAGCAGCGCGTCGATCACGATATTGGAATCGAAGGCATAGTCGCTCACGCTGCACCGTCTTTGCGGTTGATGGCCGCGCCGCGCATGGTCAGGTAAAGCGCGCGCTGGCGATCATCTTCGGCATCGAACAAGTCCGGGAACTCGCCCCTGGCGGCTTCGTAGTCGTCGTCCCACGGCCGCGTCCACGAAGCCCGCTCGCGCCGCTGCCATTCGACGGAGTCGCCGATTTCCGTGCGATCCTTCCACAGGCCAAACCCGCTATCGATCCAATCCGTTTCATGGGACGGGGCCTGCGCCTTGTAGCTCGCCACCGCATCGCGCAGCACTGATGCGCGTGATTTGCCCTGCTCCGCCGCGCGGGCATCGAGCCAGCGGATGTCTTCATCAGGCAGGTCGGCTAGAATGCGGGTCATTATGATATCATGATATCATATCATGATATCGTGTCAAGTCGAATCGCTGGCGAGACTTGTCAACGCGCCATCCAGCGATAGTCTGGAGGCGTAAACAAGTCCGCACGAACGAGGCGGAAGTTGGGGGGTGCCGGAATGACCACCACGCTCAAGGTTTATCACCTGCCCGGCGCCTGGGGCTTGCCCACGGTCAGCCCGTTCTGCCTCAAACTCGACGCCTGGCTGCGCATTGCCGGGATCGCACACGAAAGCCACACCGCCGCCACGCCGTTTGCGGGCCCCAAGGGCAAGGCCCCGTGGATCGAGCTCGACGGGCACAAACTGGGCGATTCCACGTTCATCATCGCGCACCTTGCCGAGCGGTTCGGCGTCGATCCCGATGCCCACCTCACGCCCGCAGAGCGCGGCATGGCGGTGGCGATCCAGCGACTGATCGACGAGAACCTCTACTGGACGATGGTCCATGATCGCTGGATGAACGAGGCCAACTGGCGCCAGTTCCGTGATGTGGTCCTCGGCGGCCTTGCCATGCCGCTGCGCCGCCTGCTCGGCCCTATTGCGCGGCGCGGGGTGAAGAAGCAGCTTCAGGGCCACGGCATGGGCATCCACAGCCCGGAGGAAATCGCCGCGATCGGTCGCCGCGACGTGAATGCGCTCGCCGCAATCCTCGGCGATCAGGACTGGTTCTTCGGCGCCGAGCCGACAACGACCGACGCGGTCGTCTATGCCCAGCTCGTCAACATCTGGCGCGCACCGATGGAAAGCGAAGTGCGCCGCGCCATTGGCGAGGCGCCGGGCCTCGTCGCCTTCATCGACCGGTTTGCCCTGCGCTATTACTAGCGGTTCTCGCGCCACCAGCGGAAGGTGAACACCGCCGCGCCCGGCCCGTCGCGGCCCAGCTGCGCCAGCTTGTCCAGCGCCTCGGCCACGCTCGGGATATGGCCCTCGGGCACTTCCCACAGCGCGAGCGAGGGTTCCATGGGTTCGAACCACTCGCTGCGTCGCGCCAGCACGGCGCGGTGATCGGCCTGACGATAGGCAAAGGCCTCGAGCGATGCCACACCGCGCCAGACCGAGAGGTTGACGATGAAATCGGCATCCCCGGCCACGGCCTCGATCGCGGTCGCGTCATTGGCATCGCCTTCGCCGACCAGCCGCCAGATGAACCCGTCAGCCGCATCGGCCTGCGCGTTCACGTGATCGAGCGCATCCATGAAGGCCTGATTGGCGGGGTCCGCCTTGGGTCGGCGGAAGCGCGCAACGTTCAGCTGGGCAATCGGCATGCCAGTCCCCGGTCAGATTTCGCGTCGGAAATAGACTACGCGCTCGGTCTCGGCAAAACCGGCTGCGCAGTGGAAGGCATGCGATTCGAGGTCATCGGCCAGCGCGTCGGAAGCAAACTCGCGGCATCCCCGCGCCCTGCCCCATTCCGCCACCGCATCGCAGAGCCGCCGCGCCAACCCAGCCCCGCGCGCCGCCTCATGCACGAAGATGCCTTCGAGGAACACCACGGGCGAAGTCTCGCACCCGTTCACATAATCGTGCCGCAACGCGCCTTCGGCAAAGCCGACAACCGCATCGCCATCGAGCGCCACCAGATTGAGCAGCCGCTCCGGCTCCGCCAGCTGTTCTGCGGCCTCGGCCCGGTGATCGCCCTGCGAGAGTTCATCCCACAGGGCATGACGAAGTGCGGCCCAGCCATCGAGGTGTTCAGGGCCGGCTGGCATGATGGCGATCGTGCTCATGCCGGCAGCTTTTGCGGGAACTGCGTGATGCCCCGCGCAGCCAAGGCCTCGCACGTCGCGTCGTTCCACTTGCGGCTACCCGAAAACAGCCCAACCGACCGTGTCGTTTTCGGCCAGAACCGGTCGCGGAGCACCTCAAGATCCAGCTTGGTGCGCGAGGCATGAAACCATTCGAGCCGGTCCAGCGTGTCGAGCCCGATCAGGCTGGTCAGGTTCTTGCAGTTGGTGACGCGCAACCGCTCGATCCCCGTTCCGGTCAGGTTGATCTCGGCGATCTGCAGCTGATCCTCCACGATCAGTTCGCGCAACGTTGGAAACCGGCCGAGATCACCCAGCGATTCGAGCCCACGAACCCAATCGACCATCAGCTTTTCGACGGTTTGGTGCGCCAGTTCCGCAATCGAACTGCGGCTGCCCAGCAGGAGGCGACAATCGCGAAGCGCGGGCATGGCGTTGATCGCATCAAGCCGCTGCCCCTTGGGCATCCCGCTTAGCGTGAGCGCGACCACCCGCGGCAGGTGGGCAACGACGCCCAGCCCGCGCGTGTGGCCTTGGATAAACAGCTGTTCCAGCGAGCCGCAACGCGCCAACGGGGCCAGATCGAAGTTGCGCTTGCGGTTCTCCTCCAGCCCCAAGCGGGTCAGCCGCTCGAGCGGCAGCGCG
>CAILIO010000401.1 GCA_903834285.1 uncultured Sphingomonadales bacterium
GCCCACCCCCAACCCCTCCCGCAGGCGGGAGGGGGGAGTTGCTGACCATGACCCAACTGAAAGACATCTATCCGCTCTATCTCAACAACAAGGCGGTCCAGCCCAACACCGATCTTGTCGTCACGGACAAGTTTACCGGTGAGGTCGCCTTCCGCACCGCGCTCGCCACGCCCGATGTGATCGACGCGGCGATTGCGGGCGCGGTCCGCGCGGCGGAACCGATGGCGCGGCTGGCAAGCTACGAGAAGCGCGACGTCCTCGCGCATTGCGTGCGGCGCTTTATCGAGCGGTTCGACGAGCTCGCCTATGCGCTCTGCGTCGAGGCGGGCAAGCCGATTGCGGACGCCGAGGGGGAGGTCACCCGCCTGATCGATACGTTCCGCATCGCGAGCGAGGAAGCGACGCGCAATTTCGGCGAAGTCCAGCCGCTCGACATCTCGGCGCGCGCCAAGGGTTATATGGGCATGTGGAAGCGCGTGCCGATCGGGCCGTGCAGCTTCATCTCGCCGTTCAACTTCCCGCTCAACCTGGCTGCGCACAAGATCGCCCCGGCCATCGCCATGGGCTGCCCCTTCGTGATGAAGCCCGCCAGCCTCACGCCGCTCGGCGCGATCATCATGGGCGAAGTGCTGGCCGAGTGCGACATCTTGCCCGAAGGCGCTTTCTCGATCCTGCCCGCAACCCGCGACGGGGCCGATCTCTTCACCACGGACGAGCGCCTGAAGCTGCTCTCGTTCACCGGCTCGCCCGGGGTGGGCTGGGATCTCAAGGCCAAGGCGGGGAAAAAGAAGGTCGTGCTCGAACTGGGCGGCAATGCCGCGGTGATCGTCGATGCCGATGCCGATCTCGATCATGCGCTCGCCCGCATCGTGTTCGGCGGGTATTACCAGTCGGGCCAGTCGTGCATCCACGTGCAGCGCGTGATCATCCACGAAAGCATCTACGAGCGCTTCCGCGACATGCTGGCGGCGAAGGTCAAGACGCTCGTCTCGGGCGATCCCAAGCATCGCGATACCTTCATCGGTCCGATGATTTCGGCCAAGGAAGCGCAGCGGCTGAAGGGCTGGATCGACGCGGCAGTGGCGGGCGGCGCGACGCTGCTGGCAGGCGGCGGCTGCGAGGGTGCGATGCTGGAAGCCACGCTGCTCGAAGGCTGCAGCCGTGACATGGACGTCTATACCGAGGAAGCGTTCGGCCCTGTCGTGCTCCTCTCGAAATTCAGCGACTGGAACGAGGCGCTGGCCGAAGTCAACGACAGCAAGTTCGGGCTGCAGGCCGGCATTTTCACGCGTGATATCCACAAGGTCCTTGAAGCCTGGGATCACCTCGAGGTCGGCGGCGTCGTGGTCAACGACGTGTCGAGCTACCGGGTCGACAACATGCCCTATGGCGGGGTCAAGGATTCCGGGCTCGGCCGCGAAGGCGTGCGCTTCGCGATGGAGGACATGAGCGAGATCCGCAATCTGGTGATCCGCCGGGCCTGAGCGGGCAAGGCCCCAACACCGAAGATAGCCGTCTGCAGGAACGTACTCTGGCGAAAGTCGATCGGGGGATTGAACAATGGCTCACTTGTAGAGCGTTTTTGATCCGCGCCAGGGCCGTTCTTCGCTGCCGCCGATCAAGAGCTTCTTTCCTGCGAATACATCGCTGAGAAGATTTGTTTCGATTTCGCCGGGGAAATCAGGAAAGTGACAGACTAATTTTTGCTTAAATACTTTAAAATTACAAGTTTGATTTATGTAATAGTCATGATGATATCGATTATTTATAAATACAACCAAGCCTTCATTGATGTGATCGTGACCTGGTCCATTGCTTATATAATAAAATAAATAATCAGATTTATGTCTATAAATAAATTTTAATATTGTTCCACGATTTATCGCATTTCCAAAATTACTTCTTTTAATTATATTTAATGCCGATGTATATTTTAATGAGGGATTAGAATTTGCTGTCGTGATAATAATTGCACATAAGCACAATAATATTGCAGAAAATTTTCTTAACGCATATGATTCGTTATCAACTGTGATGCAGTTTTTTAATGGCTGCAATATAGTTTTCATAGTGCGGCTTCCCATTCTTGTCGATGCGGCTATTCCCATTATAGCGCATAAAG
Organism: uncultured Sphingomonadales bacterium; assembly: GCA_903834285.1. GTDB lineage: Bacteria > Pseudomonadota > Alphaproteobacteria > Sphingomonadales > Sphingomonadaceae > Novosphingobium. The sequence goes on from CAILIO010000401.1 coordinate 2,123, forward strand.
GCTCTCGCAAGGCCAAGATAAACGGTCGTTTTGGTCCCATTTTTCAGCACCGTAGTCTTATGTCCTTTCCTGTCGAGCCACCGAAGGGCCGCATAGGTACCAAGCTTGGGCCCAGGGGCTTTGCCCTTGACTAAGCCTAGGTCACTTTTCGCTTTGGCCCAGTCTGCAACATTGACCTGAAACGGATCGGAGAGGAACTGCTCTTTACTCCCGCCGCTCTCCACCATCGCCCAAGCCTTCATCAATTGCGGGTCGATATAGCGGGCATCACCGGGCTTCAGTCCGTACTCTGTATTGAAATCTTTCGCGGCCTGCTCGAATATTGCATCATTCGCCTTTCGCCATGCGTCCTTGCCGGTTTCCGGATAACCAGCGATCGGTCGCATACGCGAGACTGGTGCCGGCGCTACCGTTGCGCGTGCGGAGCCAGTGGCTCTGCCGGATCCGGGACGCGCTGCGGAACCGCCGTACGCAAACGTGAACTGTCCGTTTGCCGGATCGTGGTTTGGATTGAACTTGCGCTCAATGCGAGCACTCCACTCATCCGCCGTGAGCTGCTCGCCCGTGCGAGGTAGTGTTCAAACGCGGGATCATTTGGTCCAAGGGTCGGATCATTGGATTTGGGGGTCATGAACATCCGCCTTCTAGGCTGTTGGGTCATACGATGTGCGTGCCGCGCGTTCCGGGTGGGGCCTTGCTCCAGATCACCCATCATCCAGCAGCAGCAGCGCCAGCTCCAGCGTCATTGTGGGCTCGGGCAGCAGCACCTGATCGAGCCGCACCACCGCCGCATCGGCGACGAGCGTGCGTGGGATGGTGAACTCGTGCTCGGGCAACTGCGCCATGAGCTCCTCGGCGGCGTCGCAGGCTTCCCAGCCCTCGTAGCGCAGCACGATCGTGTGGCGCGTGCCGGCGAAGGTCACGCTCGCCCAGGGCACCTCGCTGTGCGCCATCAGCTCCGCGTGCGGACCCGCCAGCGCAGTTACGGCACGTAGCAGGCGCTCGCCGGGGCTGATCCGCACGCGCGCATGGGGCGCCGGGCTGGCTTCGGACTTGCGCTCATAGGGCAGGACGGGGAACAGGTGATCAAGCCACATGGCTGGCACTCCGATAAGTGTTCATGAAATGTTCCACGCGCGCTGCCGTCGCGGGACGGGGCTCGCGGCCATTGCGCAAGTCGTCGACAAAGCGCGGGTCCTGCGCGGCGAGGCGGCCGAAGCGCGTGCGGGGCATGCCATGGTGGGAAAGAAACCGTTCGATCTTGCGTATCAGCATGGCCGGACCTCCGGGGTTGGCTGGGGGTGGAATGAGTCGAAATAAGATTTTTCTTATGTTGACGGATTATTCCTACAGATCTAGGAAAAATCCTTCGAATATGGAGGAACGCCATGGAGTCCCGAATTGAGACGCAACAGTCCCCCGGTTCGCCGCAGGAACCGCCGATGGATCCGGCCCGCGCGCGCCTCGTCGCGCTGGCGGCGGAGCGGGGGGTTAGCCTTTCGGCGCTCTCGGGCCTGCTCGGCCGTAACGCCGCCTATCTCCAGCAGTTCGTGCGCAAGGGATCCCCTCGCAAGTTGGAGGAAAATGACCGCCGCACACTCGCCGAATTCTTCGGGGTGGAAGAGGGCGAGCTGGGCGCGCCGCCGCGCGAGACCGTGCTGACTGTCGCGTCGGGGGCGCCTTCCCGCGCTGCCGATTGGGCCGATATCCCGCGCTTGCCGCTCGGCGCTTCTGCCGGGCCGGGCACCATGGCGCAGGATCCCGCCGCCACCGACCGGCTACGCTTCTCCGGCCGTTGGCTGCGCCTGCAAGGGCTTGAGCCCGGCATGCTCAGCGTGATCGAGGTCGAGGGCGATTCGATGGAGCCCACCTTGCGCGATGGTGACGAGATTCTGGTCGACCGTTCCCCGCGCCCCTTGCGCAGCGGTCTCCACGTGATCCGGCTCGATGATGTGCTACTGGTGAAGCGGCTCGAGCCCGGCTCGGCGGGCACCGTCCAGATCATCAGCGACAACCCCGCCTACCCACGCATGGAGCGCCCCCGCGCCGACGTCGCGGTCATCGGCCGCGTGGTGTGGAAGGGCGGCCGCATCTAGGATTTTTACACCTCCATCAGTCCACCGTCTGTCCGAAGCGCGTGACGGAGGGGTTGCCTTGCCCGCCCCCAGACGCCACTTTGGATCACATGACCGAAACCGCACCCGTCCAGCCGCTCAAGGCCGCCATCATTCCCGTCACCCCGCTCCAGCAGAACTGCACGCTGATCTGGTGCACCAAGACGATGCGCGGCGCGTTCATCGATGCCGGCGGCGACATCGAACGGCTGCGCGCGGCGATCGCAAAGTCGGGCGTCACGATCGAGAAGCTGCTCGTCACCCACGGCCATATCGATCACTGCGGCATCACCGGCGTGCTGGCGAAGGAACTCGGCGTGCCGATCGAGGGCCCGCACGAGGCGGACCGTTTCTGGATTTCGCGGCTGGACGAAGATGGCAAGCGCTGGGGCATCCGGGGCGAAGTGTTCGAGCCCGACCGCTGGCTCGGCGACGGCGACACCGTCACCGTGGGCGAGGTCGAACTCGATGTGATCCACTGCCCGGGCCACACGCCGGGCCACGTGGTCTTCGTCCACCAGCCCTCGCGCTTTGCGGTGGTGGGCGACGTGATCTTCCAGGGCTCGATCGGGCGCACCGATTTTCCCATGGGCAACCATGCCGAACTGATCGCCTCGATCACCGAGAAGCTCTGGCCGCTCGGCAATGATATCATGTTCGTTCCCGGCCACGGGCCTAACAGCACTTTCGGCCGGGAACGTCAGACCAACAGCTTCGTCAGCGATTACAATCTGATGCAGTAAGGCTCAGGCCATCGCGCTCATGATCGCCCAGACGGCAAGGCCAAGCTGGGTGAGGAGCGTGATGATCGTGCCGATCATGCGGCCGATGCGGAAGCTCCCGCCATCCATGCCAAGCCCATGACCCACGCGGCCGAGCATGAACACCGCCGCCACGGCGGCTAAAGCGGTGCTGCCGGGATGTGCGAATTCGAGTGCGGCGATCATGACCAGCACGATCGGAGTGTTCTCGTTGAAGTTGGCATGCGCGCGCATGCGGCGGATCACTTTGTCGTTGCCGCCGTCGCCGACCGAAACCTTTTCGGCCGTGCGGACCTGGCCGCAGCGGATCGAAAGCCAAACATTGATCAGCGCGGCCGCGGCGACGGCGCTAAGCGTAATGGGCAAAGTCATAATCAGGTAAGCTCCCCTCTTGTGTTGTTGTCACACCCTTGGCCCTCGTAGCGGTCCGGAGCTTGCAAAGCATCCAAAATTCCGTATAGGCGCGCCTTCGCCCGCGATTGGCGACTCCAGCTTGCTGCCGAACTCCCGTCGGGCCGCCATCAAAAGGCGCTTGGACAGGGGTTGTGCGTCGGCCCGGATTTGCCTATCGCGCTTGCCCGTAGACGACTTCAAGATCAGGAACAGGTGCCGCAATGGCCGTCCCCAAAAGAAAGACCTCGCCCTCTCGCCGGGGCATGCGTCGTAGCCACGATGCGCTGAAGGTTGATGCCTTCCACGAGTGCCCCAACTGTGGTGAGCTCAAGCGCCCGCATATGCTGTGCGGTGCCTGCGGGCACTACAACGGCCGCGAGATCATCGCCGTCGGTCTCTGATTTCGGCTGAGGGGGAGACAGCCGGGTCATGGTTTTGCCGCGTATCGCCGTCGATGCGATGGGCGGCGATGTGGGCGTGCGCGTCATGGTTGAGGGCGCAGCACTCGCGCGTCGTCAGCACGATCAGTTCAAGTTCCTGCTGGTAGGCGATGAAACCGCCATCAAACAGGCGCTTGATGCGCATCCGAACTTGCGTTCAGCCTCCGAAATCCTGCATGCGCCCGATGTCGTTGCTGGCGATGAAAAACCGACGCAGGCGCTGCGCCGCGCGCGCACCACGTCGATGGGTCTTGCCATCGAAGCGGTGAAGAGCGGCGCAGCCGGCGCTGCCATCAGCGCGGGCAACACTGGCGCACTCATGGCCATGTCGAAAGTCGCTCTGCGCACGATGCCGGGGATCGACCGGCCCGCGCTTGCCGCGCTGGTGCCGACGCTGGGCGATCACGATCTCGTCATGCTCGATCTCGGTGCTAACACCGAGTGCGATGCGCGCAATCTCGTGCAGTTCGCGATCATGGGCGCGGCTTATGCTCGTGTGGTTCACGGCCTTGCCGAACCGCGCGTGCGCCTGCTCAACATCGGCACTGAAGAGATCAAGGGCACTGACGAGCTGCGCGATGCCGCTGCGATGCTCAAGCAGGCCGGTGAAGCGCTCGCTTTCCGGTTTGACGGCTTTACCGAGGCGGACAAGATCTCGCGCGGCGATATTGATGTCGTGGTGACCGATGGCTTCACAGGCAATATCGCGCTTAAAGCCATGGAAGGCGCCGCGCGCTTCGTGGCCGATCTTCTGCGCCGCAGCTTTTCCAGCTCGCTGCGCTCCAAGTTTGGGTTCCTTATTTCCAAGCCGGCGACCGAATTGCTCAAGCATCATCTCGATCCCAACAATCATAACGGTGCAGTGTTCCTTGGTCTCAATGGTGTTGTCGTGAAAAGCCATGGAAGTGCATCGGCGCTCGGCGTTGCGCATGCGGTCGCGGTCACCGCGCGGCTCCTGTCCGAACGGCTGACCGAGCGCATCGCTGCGGACCTTGCCCAGGCCGGGCAGGACGCCATGCGCGGGGCAACCACGCGCGTTCGGCCTTCTCCCGAAACGCCGGGAGCTCCGGCATGACCTTGCGTTCGGTCATTCGTGGCAGCGGTTCGGCGCTTCCGGCGCGCGCCGTATCCAACGCCGAACTGGCGACGATGGTCGACACGACCGACGAATGGATTGTCGAGCGCACCGGCATCCGTAACCGCCACATCGTGGGGGAGGGCGAGACCACCGCGACGCTCGCCACCGAGGCCAGCCGCAAGGCGCTTGAGGCCGCCGGCATCGAGGCCGCTTCGATTGACCTCATCGTGCTCGGCACCTGTAGCCCCGACCAGACTTTCCCGGCCACCGCGACCGTCGTCCAGCAAGCCCTGGGCTGCCGGGGTGGCATCGCGTTTGACGTCGCGGCGGTCTGCTCGGGCTTCCTCTACGCCCTTGCCACCGCCGATGCGCTGCTGCGCACTGGCGCGGCCAAGCGCGCGCTGGTGATCGGCGCGGAAACGATGAGCCGCCTGCTCGACTGGGAAGACCGCACAACCTGCGTGCTTTTCGGTGATGGCGCGGGCGCGATCGTGCTCGAAGCGGTCGAGGTCGATGCAAACGATCCGGTCGCGCCCGGCATCCTCGCCACCCGGCTCCATGCCGACGGCGCGTACAACGATCTGCTGCACATGGACGGCGGGCCCTCGACCACCGGCACCATCGGCAAGCTGCGCATGAAGGGCCGCGAAGTGTTCCGGCACGCCGTCGTGAACCTCGCCGCGGTGCTCGAGGAAGTGCTTGAGGAAACCGGTTACCAGTCGGCCGATATCGACTGGGTGGTGCCGCATCAGGCCAATGCTCGCATCCTGGATGCCACCGCGCGCAAGCTCGGCCTGCCCGCGGAAAAGGTCGTCGTCACGGTCGATCGCCACGCCAATACCAGCGCCGCTTCGGTCCCGCTCGCCTTCGATACAGCGGTGCGCGACGGGCGGATCAAGCCCGGTGATCTCGTCATGTTTGAGGCAATGGGCGGCGGTTTTACCTGGGGCGCGAGCCTCGTCCGCATCTGATTGCACCAATCCGGAACGTGTCTCCCAACAGTTTTCGTTGCGGACCAATGGATTGGCCGATAAAGTATGTGAAAAGCGGATTGTAAAGACTGGCGGACACTGTATGGTGTCAAGCTGGCTTGTCGCTTTTATATCGGGGGAATCGGGGATGCGTTCAGTGGGGACTCTTACTCGGGCTGATCTTGCAGAAAGCATCAATCGCCGCGTCGGCCTGTCCCGCGCGGACTCGCTCGGCATGGTCGAGGCTATTCTGGATCATATGTGCGAGGCGCTGGCAGAAGGCGAAAACGTAAAGATTTCCGGTTTCGGAACCTTTCTGCTACGAGATAAGGCCGAACGCGTCGGTCGCAATCCGAAGACCGGTGTGGAAGTGCCCATCACCCCGCGCCGCGTCATGACGTTTCGCGCCAGCCAGATGCTGAAGGACAGGATTGCTGCCAGCAGTTGATATCCCGGGATACGCGCCAAGCACCGCGCCTGTGTTTCAGGACGGCAAGGCGCCAGATGCCCTGCGCACGATCGGCGAAGTGGCCAAGGCGCTTGGCATAAAGCAGCATGTCCTGCGTTACTGGGAAGAGCAGTTCCCGATGCTCCGCCCCCTGACCCGCGCGGGCGGCCGCCGCTACTACCGCCCCGAAGACATCGCGCTCGTTGCGCGGATCGACCAACTCCTCCACCGCGAAGGCTACACCATCCGCGGTGCCCGCCTGGCGCTTGCGGGGAAGGGTGGAGCGACGCCTGCGACAGCCGCTGCTCCCGCGCCGGTCTCCGAGCCAGCACCAAGCGCTGGCTCAATGCCGGCGGAGGAAGAAATCATCTCCGCCCTCCGTGTCTTGCGCCGCCACCTCGATACGATCCGGGGCGGGCTGGCTGCAGCGCTGGAGGGGTGAGGGGCGCCTTCAATCGTTGAGCGTAGGCCCCAGCTCCGGATCCAGATCGCGCGGCCGCTTCATCGAAACCAGCCGCCCGCAGCGCTCTTCCAGATCGGCCCAGCGTTCGATGGCGAGTTCCATCACCGCGAAGGTCGCGGTCGGGAACTTCACTTCCACTTCTTCGCGCAGCGGGTTGGCGGCGTCATCGGGCACGAGGTCGAAGATCAGGTCCTCCAGCCCCGGGTTGTGGCCGATCATCAGCACGCTCTCCGGCTCGCCTGATAGCTCGCGCAGCAGGTCGATCAGCGTGGCGGAACTTGCAAGATAGATGCGCCGGTCCCACTCGACCGGAAAGGTATGCCCCCAGGCCTTGCTCGCTTCCTCGATCGTTTCGGCCACGCGCACCGCGGGCGAGGCGATGATCCGCTCGAAGCTAAGGCAGGTGCTCTTGATATAGCGTCCCATCGCCCGCGCCCCGCGCACCCCGCGCGCAGTGAGCGGTCGGTCGAAATCGCGCGCGCGCGCATCGGACCAGTCGGACTTCGCGTGACGCAGAAGAGCGAGGGTTTTCAAGTGCGGGTCTCGTCGATCTTGCTGGGAGGTACGGGCGACGTCACGGCTTCAGAAACACGGCCCGCCACGCTTTGTAAAGCGGCATCGAGCGTGACGCGGCGCACCGGGGTGCCCGGCGGAAAGGCGGTGAGGAGGCGCGAAGGGAAGGCCGAGGAGAGCACTACGAAATGGCCCTTGTCGGTGCCCGTGCGGATCAGCCGGCCGAAGGCCTGCGCCAGCCGCGCGCGGATGATCCGGTCGTCATGCGCCTGCCCACCCCCACCGAATTTCTCCGCATGCGCCAGCCGCCGCGCGCGGTGGAGGATCGAGGGCTTGGGCCAAGGCACTTGCTCCATCACCACCAGCCGCAGCGAGTGGCCCGGCACGTCCACCCCGTCGCGCAGCGCATCGGTGCCGAGCAGCGAGGCACGCGGATCATCGCGGAAGATATCGACCAGCGTACCCGTATCGATCGGATCGACATGCTGGGCAAACAGCGGAAGGCCGCCGCGCGCCAGCCGGTCGGCGATCCGGCCATAGACCGCACGCAGGCGCCGGATCGCGGTGAACAGCCCCAGCGCGCCGCCACCCGATGCCTCGATCAGCCGCCCATAGGCATTGGCGAGCGCGGGGATATCGCCGCGCGGCACGTCTGTCACGATCAGCACCTCGGCGTTTCGCGCATAGTCGAACGGGCTCGCTGCGGCGAACACCTGTGGCCGCACATCGAGATAGGGCGCGCCGCTGCGCAGGGTCGCGCTGTTCCAGTCGCCGCTCGCCGTCTCCGCGCCATCGGTCAGCGTGGCAGAGGTCATCATTACCCCGTGCGCGCCGGCGAGCACCGCCTCGGCAAAGGGCTTCATCGGATCGAGGTAGCGCCGGTGCAGGCCGATATCCCACTCGCGCCCTTCCGAGCGTTCGAGCGCGAGCCAATCGACGAATTCGGGATCGCCCGGGCCGCCCAGCCGCGCGAGCAGCGCGATCCACCCGGCGATGAGGTCGGTGCGCCAGCCGATCGCCCCGCGCGCACCCTCGATCCGCGCGCGGGCCGGGCCGTCGAGCCAGTCCGGCCCGTCCTCGACCAGTGCTTCGAGCCGAAGTGCAAGGCGCATCAGCGGCTGGCGCAGCACCTCCAGCGCTTCCTGCGCGCGGCCCGCCACCTCAATGAAGCTGCCGCCGAGCTGCGCCGCCTCGGTCTCCAGCCCGTAGCCCGCTTCCTGCCCGCCGCTTTCATCGCGCGCCAGCACCAGCGCGCGCGTTTCCGCGAGCAAGTCCTCGATCGGGCCGAAGGGCGAGCCTTCCACGATCCGCGCCAGCCAGCCATCGCCCGGCAGCGCGCTGGCGGCCTCGCGCGCATCGGCAATCGCTCGCGCGCCCTCGTCGTCATAGCTCGCCACATCGGCCAGCCGCGCGGCAAGGCCACGCCGCCGCCCGCGCTGGTTGCCTTCGGGCCCGATCACCCAGCGCCTGAGCTCTACCGTCTCCGCGCCGGTCAACGCCGCGGCAAAAGTGCTGTCCGCCGCCTCGAACACGTGATGGCCTTCGTCGAACACGATCCGCGTCGGCCGCTGCGACTGTTCGCGCGCACGGGCGGCGTTGATCATCACCAGCGCGTGGTTCGCGATCACCAGTTCCGCCCCCGCCGAGGCGCGCGCCGCGCGCTCGATGAAGCACTTCCGAAAATGCGGGCACCCGGCATAGACGCATTCACCGCGCTGGTCGGTCAGCGCGGTGATCCCCCGCTTGCGAAACAGCGTGCCCAGCCAGCCCGGCAGATCGCCGCCGATCATGTCGCCGTCCTGGCTATAGGCCGCCCAACGCGCGACAAGCTGCGCCATGATCGCAGGCCGCCCGGTAAAGCCGCCCTGCAGCGCGTCTTCGAGGTTGAGCAGGCACAGGTAATTCTCGCGGCCCTTTCGTACCACTACGGGCGGGCCCGAGCGCCCGGCCTGCAATGCGCGCTCCGGCGGGAAGGCCGCGCGGCTCTCGCGCCGCAGCTGGCGTTGCAGCGCTTTGGTATAAGTCGAAACCCAGACCGTCCCGCCCGATTGCTCGGCCCAGAGCGAGGCCGGGGCAAGATAGCCGAAGGTCTTGCCGGTGCCAGTCCCGGCCTGCGCCAGCACCATATGTGGCTGGCGCAGATTACCGCGCGGCGCAAACATCGCGCCTGCCGCCCGGGCATAGGCCTGCTGCGCCGGACGCGCTTCCGCTCCGCTGCCGGTCAGTTCCGCCAGACGCGCAGCAATCGCGTCGTCGCCGAGCATTATCTGCGCTGGCTGCGGCCGCTCGGGCGCTTCCTCCCATTCGGGTAGTCGCGCAAAGAGCCAGCGCTCCGCCTTTTGCGGCTGAGCGATCCGGGGGCTGAGCAGCCCCGCCCAGGGCCAGCGGAGCCGCACCAGCGATTGCAGCGCGCTCCACGCGCCCTCGCGCTCGGGCCACGCGGGGTCCTCGCACACTGCTAGTAGCGCGTCTGCCGCCGCCTGCAGGAGTGCGGGCACGCCGTCGTCACTGGCCGGCTCGTCAAGCGCCAGTGCTTGCGCCAGCCCCTTGGGAGTCGGCACCATGAACTTCGCGGGGTGGATGAACGCGAATAGCTCGAGCAGATCGAGCCCCGAGAGGTCCGGATAGCCCAGCCGGCTCGCCACCAGCGGCGCATTCAGCATCAGCAGCGGCGTATCGGCCGCCGCCATGATCGCCTCGCCCTTGCCGACGGGACGCGTGCCAAGCGCATCGCGCAGCCAGCACCCGGAGTGGCTGGCGTGAAGTGCGGGGAGGGCAGGCGCCGACATGGGGCCAGCTTAGACCGAAGATTGGCGGCGAGGGCAAGCGTTGGGAAGGGCCGTGCTGCATTCCAGACACGGCCCCTTCCTATGAGGCGTTAGTGCTTCTTTTCCATCGCGGTTTCTCTGGCTTCCTTAGCCTTGCTTTCCACGCCGTTTTCCAGGACCGCGCCGGTCATTGCGTCGATACCGACTTCAAAGGTTTTGCCTTTGCTCCGGATGTCGAAAGAATAGCGCATGCCTGAGCCGCCCGTTTCCTTCTCAAGCTCCTGATCGACGATTTTGCCTGGACGGGCCTTGAGCGCGGCGGCGCGGGCCTGCACGAGGGTAATCTTCACGGTCTTAGCCAACTCGTGCCCGGCATACTTCGTGGGGGATACGGATGCGCCTGCCGCCGAACCCAGTGTGAGCGCTGCGAGTGCGGCACCGATCATAAACTTTTTCATTTCGGCATTCCCAAAGCGCGGATCGCGCCAGCAAGCACTGCCGGCCAACCGGCAAGCTCGGAGAGGGAATGAGCGCCGACTTTCTATGTTCCCGATGTGGATCTTTCGGCTGCGGCGCGGAGCAAGCTTATCCTGTAAACAGCGAGGGAACGCTGGCCGCGCCTCGCCCCGCGCGATGGAGGCGGCTAGAACGCGGGATAGTCCGCCATCAACGGCGCATCGGCGATCGCCGGAGCACGCAGATCTTCGTGAGATCGCCCGCGGTGAACGCGCCTTCGAGCCACCGCGTATCGCTCAGCCGCGCGGCCAGCGGCTTCAGCCGTTCGCGCAGTCAGTACCCGGAGTAGCTGGCGTGAAGCGCGGGGAGGGCAGGCGCCGACCTAGGTCCAGCTTGGACTGAAGATTGGCGGCAAGGGCAAGCGCGGAACTTTTGCAGTCCGCACCGGTTTACCCCTGATCGCGTGCGGCAGAAATTGCCTTGCGGCGTCTGCCATCCAGCGAAGGACCCGCGAATGCAACAGCCGCTTCCGTTCGGCAAAGCCTGGCTCACCGCTTACTTCCAAATGGTCGACCGGCTTGATCCCGAGGAATTCGTCACCTGGTATGCCGAGGACTGCGTGTTCCGCTTCGGCAATGCGCCAGCGGTGAAGGGCAAGCCCGCCATCATTGCCGTGCTGCGCGGATTCTACGCCCTGATCTCGGCCATGCGCCATGAGCAGACTGGAAGCTGGGCCGATGCGGACAGCGGCGTGTTCGAAGCACTGGCCCATTTCGAGACCGCCGGGGGGAATAGCCTTGTCCTGCCTGTGATGACTTCCCTGCGTACCCGTGAAGGCAAGATCACCCGTTTGCTGATGGTAATGGATGCCGCCCCGCTGCTCGCCCTCACTGCTGGAGAAACCGCATGACCGATACGCTTCCCGAAACCGGCCGCAGCGCCCCGCGCGTGCTGATCGTGGTCGATAGCTGGCAAGGGCATACCGCTGCGGTCGCGCGCCGCGTCGCCGATGGTGTGCGCGCGCAAGGCGGGCATATGGTGATGCGCTCGGCCGACGATGCAACGCGCGCCGATCTGATAGTGGCCGATGCACTCATCATGGGCTCGGCGGTCCACCAACGCGCGATGACCTGGAAGATGAAACGCTTTGTCGACGAAGTCTGCGAGCCGGCCTGGTTTTACGATGATCTGGTTGGGCGGGTTGGCGCGGTGTTCACCGCAGGCGGTGGGGCAGGGGATGCCGGTGGCGGCGCTGAGGCCGCGCAGCTCGGCATGCTCACCAATCTGGCGGCTTGCGGCATGATTCTGCTTTCTCTGCCAAAAGATACGCCCGGCGGCGAATTTGGCGCCACGCAATGGGGGCCGACAATCAAATCGACCACTGACGATATGCGGCCGATCCCGCCCGAACAAATGGCCAAGGAGCACCAGATTGCGTTCTTCCACCACGGCGCGAACGTGGTGCGGGTCGCGCAACGCCTGCAGGGGCTGACGCTCGCTGCAGCGGGCCGCATGCCGAACCCCGAAATGCGCGCGATGCGCACCGAGGCCGAAAAGGACCATCCGCCCGGCACGCGCTGGGGGCACCTCGCCGATCCGGAAGGGGCACGCTGATGCAGCTCTTTGTCATGCCGGGTGCCTGCTCGCTCGCCTCACATATCGCGCTGCTCTGGGCCGATCTCCCCTTCGATCTCGTCATTCTCGGCCACGAAGACGCGGCGGGCGATGCGTTCCGAAAGCTCAATCCCAAAGGCGCGGTACCCACGCTGGTGCTGGATGACGGCACGGTCATCACCGAATCGCTGGCAATCCTGACCTACATCGCCGACATCGCCCCCGCCGCCGGGCTCGGCGCGAACGCGGGCGATGCCGTAGGCCGCGCAAAGCTCAACGAAAGTCTCGCCGAACTGGTGAGCGATGTGCACAAGGCCTGGGCACCATTCTTCGTGCCGGGCCGGTTTACCGTCTTGCCCGAGGGTGAGGCCGGTGTCCGACTTGCCGCCTTCGACCAGCTCGATGCGCAATATGCGCGGCTCGATGCGGTGATGACCGGCAAGCATTGGCGCGTGCTGGGCCGCCGCACCGTCGCCGACGCCTATCTCTATGTCATGTGCAGCTGGAAGGACATGACCCCCATGCCGCTCAGCGCCTTTCCCCATCTCGCCGCGTTCAATGCGCGGCTCGATACGGATCCGGGCGTGCAGCATGCGCTCCGGACCGAAGCGGCCAATCCGGCAACCTGACGCAATCCCGAAAGGACATTCCCATGCCTGCACCTTTCCGTCCCGATAACACCGCGCTCGTGCTGATCGATCACCAGATCGGCACGATGCAGCTGATCAAGACGCTCGACGTTGCCGATGTGAAGCGCTTCACGCTGGCGCTCGCCAAATGTGCGAAGCTGCTTGGCATGCCGATTATTCTGACCGCCGATCAGGAAGACCATATCCAGGGTCCGTTGCTCCCCGAATTTCAGGAGATTATCCCCGAGGCTTATGCTGCGCGGATCAATCGGCCGGGCATTGTTGATGCTTGGAACGATCCGCGCTTCGTCGCCGCGATCGAGCAGACTGGCTGCAAGAACCTGCTGATGGCGGGTGTCACCACCGACGTCTGTCTGATCTTCCCCGCGATCAGCGCGGTAGAGGCGGGCTACCGGGTGCAAGCGCTGCTTGATATCTCCGGCTCGCCGTTCGTCACGTCCGAGGAAACCGCGCGCAACCGCATGGAACGCGCCGGGGTCGAGTTTACCGCGACCAACACCGCAATTGCCGAACTCGTGCAGGATTGGTCGAGCCCCGACGGCGATCTACTGTTGCCGATCCTGTTCCACGAAATCCTGCCGCCCGTCCACGCGCCAGCCGCAAAAGCTGCGTAAAGCACTGGGACTGACCGCGGGACATCTGCAGCGGGATCTTGGGCTTTGGGCCAGGGTCCCGCTGCTACGCATTCTCCCGCACACCCTGCACACGCGACTGCAGGGCGCTCGCCTTAAACCCGGCAAGGTTCGGCCGTTCTGGCCATTCGGGACATGAACGGGGCCCCACGCTCCGGCCCATAGTGGAGAATGGGAATCATGGCAGTCATCAATACCAACATCAGCGCGATCCGCGCGGCCAACGCCTCGAACAGTGCTTCGAAGATGGCGGGCGTCGCGATGGAGCGCCTTTCAACCGGTAAGCGCATCAACGGCGCCAAGGACGATGCCGCCGGCCTTGCGATCACCACCACCATGACCTCGCAGATCAAGGGTATGAGCCAGGGGATCCGC
>CAILIO010000402.1 GCA_903834285.1 uncultured Sphingomonadales bacterium
CGATTTTGGGGCCGCGCCTCGGTGCTTCATGCCAGGCTGGACAATCGCCAGTTCGCTCTGAAAAATAACTATTATTTTCAGATACGTAACGAATCAGTGGGCTGCGCCAAGATCAACTTTGGCGAGCGGTCGCGGTGCCAACCAGACAAGCATCGCTGCAACTGCGAACAGTGCAGTGCAACCCCAGAATATCGTGTTGGTAGCGAGGGTTACGCTTTCGGTCTGGACGATTCGCTCCAGAATGAGCCTGGCTTGGTCGGGCGTGAAGCCTGCTGATTGTGGTAGCGGGTGCACAAGACCGGCCAGATCTGCATGTGCCATCTTGGCTTCCCGCTCCCACATCGTGGTCGCAAGCGAGGTGGCAAAAGCACCCGCCAGCGTGCGCATGAAATTCTGCAATCCGGCGGCAGAGGCGGTTTGGTCCGGCCGCACCGAACCGAGCGCGAGCGACGTCGTGCCGATGAAGAAGAACGGCATGCCCAGCCCTTGCAGGAATTGCGGCAGCGAAATGGTGAAGAAGTCCATCTGGGTGACCCAGCCCGTTCGCAGCAGCGAAATGAGCCCGAGCCAGACAACGCCGAAGGTGATCAGTTTGCGTACGTCGATGCGCGCCATCAGCCCCGCCGCGACCGGCGACATAATCACCGCCAGCACGCCGACGAACGCAGTGGCATAACCGGCATACGTCGCCGTGTACCCAAGGTTTGTCTGGAGGAAGAGCGGGATTACCACGATGGCGGAGAAGAACCCGGCATAGGCGATAGCCTGTGCGGCAACCGCCGCACTGTAGCCGCGCTGCCGGAAGACGGAGAGGTCGACCACCGGATTGGCTTCCGTTAGTTCCCAGATCAGGAATGCGGCAAAGCCGATCACCGCAATAACGGCGAGCGTACAGATGAACGAACTGGCAAACCAATCGGCATTGCGGCCTTCATCGAGCACGATCTGCAGTGCTGATACCCAGATCACCAGGAGCAGAAGGCCGATGAAGTCGATCGGGCGCTTCACCATCGGCGTCTCGAAACGCAGCAGATAGCGCAGCGCGAACACCAGGCAGAAGGCGACCACGGGCAGATTGATGAAGAAGATCCAGTGCCAGCTCCAGTCGTCGGAGATGGTGCCGCCGAAGATCGGGCCCAGGATCGGCGCGACGACCACCGTCATGCTCCACAGCCCCAGCGCCATGCCCACCTTTTCCGGCGGAAAGATGCGCGTCATCAAGGTTTGCGACATCGGCATGATCGGCCCGCCGCTGAGGCCCTGGAAAATGCGGAACACGATCAACGCCTCGAGACTGCGCGAAAGCCCGCATAACAGCGAGAAGACTGCGAAGCCGGTGATCGCGGCGAGGAACACCCGCACCGCGCCGAAGCGCGCGGCGAGCCAGCCCGATAGCGGCACGCAGATCGCTTCGGCCACCGAGTACGACGTGATCGCCCAAGTCCCCTGCGAGGGCGAAACCGCAAGGCTCCCTGCGATATGCGGCACCGAAACATTGGCGATGGTGATATCGAGCACCACCACGAAATTGGCGAGCGATAGGCTCATCGCAGCCAGCAGCAGCGGCCAGCCCTTCAGTCGCGCAACCTCAGCCCCAGCGCTCATCTCACTTTGCCCCGGTGTCGATCGTCGCGGTCATCGAAAGGCCGACGCGCAGCGGATGGGCCGAGAGCTCCTTCGGATCGAGCGCCACGCGCACGGGCAGGCGCTGCACCACCTTGATCCAGTTGCCCGTCGCGTTCTGCGCCGGGATCAGTGCCTGCGCCGAACCGGTGCTGCCCGAGAAGCCGACCACGCGGCCGTGGTACACGACACCCGAGCCATAGAGGTCCGCGGTCAGCTCGACCGGCTGGCCCGGCGCCACGCGGCGCAGCTGGCCTTCCTTGAAGTTGGCATCGACATGCGCCTCGGCCAGCGGAACCACCGTCATCAGCACCGCGCCGGGCAAAACGCGCTGCCCCACCTGCACCGAGCGCTGGGTGATCACACCATCGACCGGCGCATGGATCACCGTGCGGGCGAGATCGAGCTTGGCGCGTTCAAGCCGCGCTTTCGCCGCCAGGACATCGGGGTTCTCGGCGGGTGCGGTGCCGCCCACCAGCGCAGCATTGGCATTGGACTGGCCGTTCGCCGATCCGCGCGCGGCACGCGCCTGCGCAAGGTCCGCCTCGGACACGGCGAGCTGGCCTTGCGCCGCGGCAAAGGCATTGCGCGCGCTCGAAAGCTCCTCGCCCGAAACCGCGCCGCCCGAGACCAGCGCCTCGCGCCGCGTCAGATCGAGCCGGGCGCGTGCGAGATTGGACGACGCAACGCCGACGAGCGCCTGCTTGCGGCGAATATCGGCATCGCTCGCGAGAACCTGCGCATCGAGCGCGGTGCCGGTCGCGACGGTCTGGTTCACCCGGCGCAGCGCCTGCGCCACGGCGGCCTCGGCCTCCGCAACCGCGATCCGCGCGTCGGCGGGATCGAGCTCGGCGAGCACATCGCCCTTTTTCACCATCATCGTGTCGCTTGCGACAATGCGCACCACGGTGCCCGCCGCGAGCGGGGTGACCGGGGCGATTTCTGCCGCGACATAGGCATTGTCGGTCTCGACATAACGGCCGCCGAACAGCCATGCGTAGCCGCCGTAGAGCAGGCCCGCGGCGAGCACCGCGCCGCCCAGCACGGCAAAGCCGCGCTTGCGCTGCGTGGCAGCGCCCGATGCGGGGGCGGCGCTATTTTCGCTTTCGAGCATGATCTGGGGGTCGCGGTCGGCCATCGTGGTATCCTTGCTCATGCCTGCGGGCCATATCCACCGCCCAAGGCGCGGATCAGCTCGACATTGAGGGTAAGCGCGCGCGCATCGAGCGCGGCGACAAGCTGGCGGTTACGCAGCAGCGCATCCTGCGCCGTCAGCACAGAAAGATAGGGCGAAAGCCCGCCTTCGTAGCGGCGCCGCGCGATGCTGTAGGCCTCTTCCGAGGCAGCCAATGCGGCGCGCGCTTCGGTCTGCCGCTCGCCCAGCGCGCGCTGCGAGGCGGTGGCATCGGCCACTTCGCCCAGCGCACGGATGAGCGCCGCATCATACTGCGCGACCGCTTCGTCATAATCGGCACGCGCTGCGCGGTACTGGCCCTCGATGCGCCCGCCCGAGAAAATCGGCAGGCTCACCGCCGCGCCTGCCTGCGCAATATCCGATCCCTTGGCTGTCAGATTGCCGAGGCCCAGCGACTGGAAGCCGGCGAACGCGAGCAGATTGACGTTGGGATAGAACCCGGCGCGCGCCACCGTGATGCGCGAAGCCGCTGCTTCCGCCCGCAACCGCGCGGCGACAATATCCGCCCGGCGTCCGATCAGATCGAGCGCGAGGTGGGTGGGCAGCCCGGGGGCGGGCAGCGCGCGGGGGGCGGGGAGGGCAATCGCGGCGCCGCGCTCCGGCCCGGCGCCGAGCAGCGCGGCAAGGCGGTTGCGGGTGAGGGCAATGGCCTCGTCGGTCGCAGCCAGATCGCCGCGCGCGAGCGGGACCCCGGCATCGGCCTGGCGCTGCTCGCCGCGGGTATCGAGCCCGCTCGCCACGCGCCGGGCGACCAGGGCAGCCACTTCCTCGCGCTGCGTGACCGAGGCCACGTCAACCTCCCGCTGGGCGGCGAGGCGGGCAAGGTCCGCATAGGCGGCAGCAACCGAGGTCGCGACTGCCAGCCGGGCGGCGCGCGCCTCAATTCCGGCGGCTTCGCGCTCCGATGTGGCAGCGCGCAGCGCGACGCGGTTCTTGCCGAAGAAGTCGAGCTCGTAGGCCAGATCCAGCGTGACGCGTCCGGTGTCGTTGAGCCCCTTGGGAACGAATTGGGCAGGAAAGCCGTTGTTGTAGCTTTGCTTGACTTCGTTGACTTGACCGTTGGCCGCCAGCGACGGGAGCGATGCGGCCCCCGCGCTTGTCGCATAGGCCGCCGCCTTGCGCGCGCGAGCATCGGCTGCTGCCAGCGTGGGTGATCCCGCCAGCGCTTCCTCGATCAAGGCGGCAAGCTGCGGATCGCCATAGTCCTTCCACCAGCCTTCGCCGGGCCAGGTGCCGGTGGCCGCATCCACCGGCGTGGGCACGGCGCCCAGCGTGGCCGGATCGCGCAGTGCGGGGCGCGGGCCCAGATCAGGCATGGTTGCGCACCCGGCCACCGCCGCGCAGCCAGCCAGCAGAAGAGCCGTTCGCAACGTCCGGGAAACGTGCTTCAGCGGAATACCCAAGTGCATCAATGACACCATAATGACAGTACGGTTCGGTCACTAATGAGATGAACACTTGCTTCTGCCGAGTCAAGCGAATAAGTGTACGGAATGGTCACTAACGAGACATTGGCCAAGGCACGGCTGGGGCGGCAAAGCCCTGACGAACGACGAGAAAACATCCTCGCCGTGGCCGCGGAGGCTTTTGCCCTTGAGGGCTACGGCATCACCTCGATGTCGACGATCGCCGCGCGGCTCGGCGGATCGAAGGCCACGCTGTACAAATATTTCACCTCGAAGGAGGAGCTTTTCCAGGCGGTCATGCAGCGCAAGTGCGAGGCGGTGATCGGGCCGCTCGAGGAACTGGCAGATACCTCGCGCGATCCGGCCGCGCTGCTCCACGCCTTCGGCAAGATCTTCCTGAGCCGTCTGTGCCAGCCCGATGCGCTGGTCATCCACCGCACTGTGCATGGCGAAGGCCAGCGTTTTCCCGAAGTGGCGCGCACGTTCTTCGCCTATGGGCCGGAGGCGGCGTATTCCGTGCTGACACCGGCATTGGCGCGGTTTCATGCCGAAGGTCTGATCGATTGCCCCGAGCCGCGTCTCGCCGCCGAACAGTTTCTCGCCATGGTGCGCGGCGATCTCCACATGCGCGTATCCAGCGGCCTCATTGCACCGCCCAGCGAAGCAGAGATCGAGCGGCAGGTGAGCCACGCCGTCGGCATTTTCGTGCGCGGCATTGCGCGGCGCGAACCTGCTGCCTGAAATGTACGGCGGGCCTCTGCTGGCCCCTTGACCGCATCCCCTCCGCGCGGGCACACCCCACCGGCACTGCTCTCGACAAGAGGGCGGTCACAAGGCTGACGACAAAAGGAGAGGCCATGTTTTCGCACGTTATGCTGGGTAGCAACGACATCCCAACGTCCAAGAAGTTCTACGACGCCACGTTTGCGGCCTTCGGCGGGCCCGAGGGGATCATCGATCCCAAGGGACGGCTGGTCTATATGCACAATGGCGGCATCTTCATCCTGACCCCGCCGATCAACGGCGAGCCCGCTTGCGGCGCCAACGGCGGCACCGTCGGCTTCGCGATGACCCCCGAGCAGGCCGATGCCTGGCATGCGGCTGGTTGCGCCAATGGCGGCAGCTCGTGCGAAGATCCGCCGGGGCCGCGCGACGGTTCGCCCTACTACCTCGCCTATCTGCGCGATCCGTGCGGCAACAAGCTGTGCGCGCTGCACGTCATCGGCAGCTGAGGCACTATACCCATGGCGCCTGATTCCACGTTCGAGACCGTTTCGAGCAGCAAAGCCCACGGCGGCACGCTCGGCGTCTATCGGCACCAATCCACCGCGACGGGGACAGGGATGACCTTTTCGGTCTTCCTGCCCCCGCAGGCGGCGGAAGAGGGGGCGAGGCTGCCGGTGCTGTTCTACCTCTCGGGGCTTACCTGCACCCACGCCAACGTGACGGACAAGGGCGAATATCGCCGTGCCTGCGCGGAAGCGGGGCTGATCTTCGTGGCTCCGGATACCAGCCCGCGCGGCGAAGGCGTGGCGGACGACGCGGATGGCGCCTACGACTTCGGCCTTGGCGCGGGCTTCTATGTCAACGCCACCCAGGACCCCTTCACGGCGCACTACCGCATGTGGGACTACATCGCGCACGAGCTTCCCGCGCTGATCGAGGATCATTTCCCGATCGATCCCGCGCGGATGGGCATCACCGGCCATTCGATGGGCGGCCACGGCGCGCTGACCATCGGCCTGACTTTCCCGGAGACCTTCAAGTCACTCTCCACCTTCGCGCCCATCGTCGCGCCGGGCCAAGTGCCGTGGGGCCACAAGGCACTCGGCGGCTATCTCGGGCCGGACCGCGCCGCATGGCGCGCGCACGATGCGACCGCGCTGGTGGAAGACGGCAAGCGACCTGCTGGCGACATTCTGATCGACCAGGGAGCGGCGGACAATTTCCTCGCCGAACAGCTGCGCCCCGAATTGTTCGAAGCAGCCTGCAAGGCGGCGGGCGTGGACCTGACGCTGCGCCTGCAGCCGGGCTACGACCACAGCTACAACTTCATCTCCAGTTTCATGGACGATCACATCCGCTGGCACGCCGAGCGTTTGTAGCTCCTCTACGATCGCGGGTGACGACAGAGAGGGTTTGGATACGGGGGTCGGTTACTTCGCCCGCACGTCCTTCGCCACCGCATCGAGCAGCCCGTTGACGAACTTCGTCTCGCGCGCGTCGAAGAAGGCGTGGGCGACATCGAGGTATTCGCCGATCACGGTGCCCACATTGATATCGGCGCGGGCCATCAGCTCGTAGGCGCCCGCGCGCAGAATCTGGAGCATGGTGCGGTCGAGCCGGGCAATCGACCAGCCGTCGGCCAGCCGCCGCGTCAGCACGCCGTCGATTTCGTCACGTCGCGCCGCGACGCCGCGCACCACGTCATCGAAGAACGCGACATCGGCTTCGAGGTATTGGTCGTCCTCGATTTCCGCGCCGAGGCGGTGCATGTGGAACTCGTCGAGCAGGATCGCCAGCGGCGGCTGCTCCATTTCGAGCTGGTAGAGCGCCTGCACGGCGGCCAGCCGTGCAGCAGATCGATTGGGGGCCTTCGAGCGGTTCATATTCCAAGCCTCAATTCGATCGAGCGGGCATGCGCGGCAAGCCCTTCCGCCTCGGCCAGCGCCACCGCTGCCGGGCCCACCGCACCCAGCGAAGCCTCGCTTACGCTGAGGAAGCTGGTGCGCTTCATGAAATCGAGCACGGAGAGCCCGGAAGCAAAGCGCGCGCGCCGCCCGGTTGGGAGCACGTGGTTCGGCCCCGCGACATAGTCGCCGATGGCCTCGGGCGTATACCGGCCAAGGAACACCGAACCTGCATGGCGGATGCCGGCAAACAGCGCATCGGGATCGCTCGTGGCAATCTCGACATGTTCTGCTGCCAGCGCGTTGGCAAGCGCGGGCGCTTCCTCCAGCGTGTCCACCACGATGATCACGCCGTGCGCATCCCAGCTGGCGCGCGCCACCGCGGCGGTGGGGAGAAGGGCAATCTCGGCCTCGACCGCCTCGGTCACCGCATCGGCAAAGGCAGCATCGTCGGTGATCAGGATCGCCTGCGCGGCGGGATCATGCTCGGCCTGGCTGAGCAGATCGGCGGCGATCCACTGCGGATCGTTCGCGCCATCGGCGATCACGAGAATTTCGGAGGGGCCCGCCACCATGTCGATGCCGACCACGCCGTAGAGTTGCCGCTTGGCTTCGGCGACCCAGGCATTGCCGGGGCCGGTGATCACGTCGACGGGGGCGATGCGCTTCGTGCCATAGGCGAGGGCGGCAATCGCCTGCGCGCCGCCGACGCGCCAGACCTCATCGACGCCCGCAAGGTGCGCGGCGGCAAGGACCAGCGGATTGATCTGTCCCTTGGGGGTGGGAGTGGTGACGACGAGGCGGCCTACTCCTGCAACCTTGGCGGGAATGGCGTTCATCAGCAGCGAGGACGGGTAGGCCGCGCGCCCGCCGGGCACATAGAGCCCCGCGCCATCGACCGGGTGCCACTTCGCGCCAAGCCGTACACCGACAGCATCGACATAGGCGCGATCCTCGGGCACCTGCGCGGCGTGATAGGCACGGATGCGCTCCGCCGCGAGTTCGAGCGCAGCGCGCAAGGCGGGATCGAGCGCGTCGAAGGCTTCGCGGCAGGTTTCCGCCGGGATGCGCCAGTCGTCTCCCAGATCGTGGCCATCAAAGCGCGCGGTATAGTCGGCGACGGCTTCATCGCCGCGCGCACGGACATCGGCGAGGATCGCGGCAACATCGCGCGCGACATCGGCATCGCTTTCGCGGCGGTCGCTGACGACGGCGGCAAAGGCCGCAGCAAAGCCTGTGTCACGGGCGTGAAGGCGCTGCATCAGGCGGCCTTCCGCCGCACCACGAGCTCGCGGAAGGTGTCGATCAGCGCGCCCATCCGCGCCGGATCGGTCTTGAGCGCGGCGCGGTTGATGATGAGGCGGGCCGAGACGGGCATGATCC
>CAILIO010000403.1 GCA_903834285.1 uncultured Sphingomonadales bacterium
CCTCCGTCGGATTGATCCGCTGCGTTTCGATCGATGCGCCATTGGCGGCGACGATGCCGAGAAAGGCGTCCGCCTGACCATTGCCGTTTACGCCGTAAATGCCATCCTGATAGGCGACGGCAATGCGGCCATCTGCAAGCGCATCGGCCCAGACATATTTGGTGATGTTGCCCAACGCCGAGCTGCGATGGAAAAGCTGGATTGCGTCTGATGTGGCGTTGCCATTGCCATCGAAGTAGCGGATGTCTGTGTTCCATCCGTCGAAGCGCTTTCCGCCGTAGACGCTGCCGTCAGCCACATAGCTGTTTTCACTCCAGATCACCGCGAAACCGCCACTGGGCAGGGCAATGATCTTGGCTGCGGTGCCGGAGTCGAAATTCTGAAGGCCGGCGAACCCGCCATCATTGCCGGTGTAGAGCGGATCCTGATCGACCTTGATTGGCGTGCCGGCGCTGCCGGTACCGCTCGATAGCTGGACGGTCAGCGAATTCTGGTTGTGGAATCCGCCAGCATCCTGGCCGACGGCCAGTGTGTCGAAATAGGCATAGACGACTTTGCCGTTGGCGAGGGTCTGGCTGTCCACGATATACTGGTTGCCGCCCTGGCGCGTCGTCACCGCGCCGTCGATGGTGATGCTGTCGGTCGAGGCAATTAGCGATGACGCCAGCGGATGGCCGGTTGCATCGAAATAGCGGATCCGGACATCGCTGCCTTCGTAGTTGAACCAATGGGTGTTGCCGTTGCCGTCGACGGGAATTTGTGTCCCCGAGGAGGCATCCGACGACCATGTGAGCGCGAAGCCTCCGTTTGCCGTGGGTGTGACGGTATAGCCGGTGCCGGAAAGCGGATCGCTGCTTTGCTCGTCCATCGGCGTGATGATCGTGCTCGTCGGATTGCCTGCGGCATCGAAGGTCTGGATGATGACGCCGCGACCGAGACCCGAATGCAGCGTGCCATATTCGACAAAACCGCCGCCAACGAGTTGCTGGATGCCGCCATAGTTGAAATTGCCGTTGGTGTAGTTGGGCGCCACTGCAATGCGGTCGCCAACATCGTTCAGGCGGGAGATCCAGTTGCCGCCTTGCGAACTTTGCACCAGCAGATCGTTGTTGGTGCCGGCATCAATCTGCACATAGGCGCCATCGCCGATATCGAAGCCGTTCAGTCGAATGATCGTCATTGCCTGTCTCCCTTGGCCGAACGGACACTCAGCGGAGCATTCCGTTACATAAAGCCAAGGCGTAATCCGGACCGAAAACGGGTCATCGACGATAATTTTCCTGGTTTAGTGATGAGAACTGGGCACTGTACCTGACTTGTCCCGTGTCCCCCGTCCGCACCAATGGCATTGCTTTGAGGTTGTGATTCAAGGAGGGTTGGGTCGTCGTCGTCGTGACGGAGGAACGAAGACGAAGCCCCAACCTTCCTTGAAAAAATCGCCACTGAAGGCACCTGCTGAGCGGGTGGTGAAGGACATCCGGCGGCACACCCGTCGGCATTTCTCTGCCGAGGACAAGATCTGCTTCGCGCAGAGCCTGTATCGCACCAGGTCGAAGGAATTCATGGAAGCGGACAAGCGCCGTCTGGCCTCGTAGAAGGGGGTGCGCGCCGCGCCAGGCGGGAGTGGCAGTCCGATATGGGCGGCAAGTCCTTCAGCGACGCTCTGCAATGTCGGATCCTTGACCTCGTTCGGCTGGCGGACGCCAAAAAGTTCTGCGCCAATCGCCTCGCGCAATGCCTCTTGTCCGGCGACATCAATGGGAACCTGCCGTGCAGACGCTTCAAGCTCACGCAAGTAGCGCTTGGCTGCTGCGGCGATCTGGTTTTCTGTCTGGGGTATCGACGCGACCGGTGGCAAAATTGGCTTTGCCAGATCCAGTTGAACTTCGTCTTGCTCGAACTGCCGTTCAATGTTGGCGCGTTCCTGCACCGACAAACGGTACGCTTCGCGGGTGGATAGGCTGCCGAAAGACTTGACGATCTCGCGCTTGCCGATGTTTTCCCGGAGACGGTCGGACTCGCGCACGCGCGTTAACCAGCTACCGCCACGCTTGCGCACGCCACGCGGCTTAGCCAGGGTCTTGGCACCTTGTTTAGCGGCGTTGTGTATCAACTCGGGGCCGGAAAGCCTCGGCATTCCTTGAAGCTGGGCGCTTCCGCGCTTTTTTCTAGTGAACTGGCGGAGACGGAGTCATCCCGATTTTCGGCGTAGGATATTGAATAAAAACAAAACTTAAAAGTCAGCTATTGAGCGGACCCACACTTGGACCCACAGTGAGGGCTGGAGGCAGGGCGGATGCCGCACTCCGCATGGCCAAGGTAGACCACAACGAATATTGACCTAAAATATATGTTTTATATACGATACGTATATTGCGTGTTCGGGGATTGGGTTATGGGCTTGGTAAAGATCGACGATGAGTTGCATGAGGAAGCCCGCCGCGCCAGCGCCGTCATGTGCCGGTCGATTAATGCGCAAGCCGAGTTCTGGATGAA
>CAILIO010000404.1 GCA_903834285.1 uncultured Sphingomonadales bacterium
CCTTTGCCGAGACCGACTTTGCGCTGACCCAGGGCGAACCGGTGGTGTACAATTCCTCGGGATCGGCGCTGCGCAGCTTTTGCGGCGTGTGCGGTACTGGGCTGTTCTACCGCAATGCCGAATTCCTGCCTGGCATGGTCGATATCCAGTCAGCGACTCTCGATGAGCCCGAGCGCATGCCGGTGCGCGAGCAGATTCAGGTGGCCGAACGTCTGAGCTGGATGGCTACGGCGCACGAACTGCCTGTCTTCGATCGCTATCCGGGATAGACGGAGGCGGGCGGCCGCTGGCCGGCTTCGCTTGCCTTGTCGATCGCACCCGGATCCGCCGCGTCCTGTGCGAGGAGGCGGTTCAACACCGGGGCGGCGATAAGGATGCCGAAGCCGGCGCCAGTGCAGATCGCCGCGTTGATGAGCCAGAACGGGGCGGGGCCAAGGCTTTCATAAAGTCCGCCCATCCAGCCGCTCAGCACACTGCCGGTCGCGACGGCGAGCATGCAGATGCCGACCAGCGTGCCGCGCACCGATTGCGGGGCGCGGGTGCCATAGAGGCCGAGGATCACGGGCGCGTAGTACATCGCGCCGAAGTTCGAGGTGATGTGGAACAGGAGCGGCAGCGCAATGGGCGCGCGGCCTTGGGCGTTCGCGAGCAGCGGTCCGGCTGCAAGCAGGCCGACGCTGAGGCCGAATATCACGCTGCCGATGGCCAGCTTTGTGAGGACATCGGGCTCGCGTCCGCGCTTGGCCTGACGAGCCCAGATCCATAGCACGAGCGGGATGAACAGGCCCGGCGCGAGACCGTCGAGCGACTGGAACCACGGTACGGGGACGGTGAAGCCGCCGACGTCGAGGTTCACCGTATCGCGCAACCAGATATTGTAGACATTCCAGATCTGCGCCTGCGCTGTCCAGTAGCAGACGACAAGCGGCCAGATCGCGAGGAGACCGAGGACGCGGCGGCGTTCGGAGGCGGTGAGGGGCGCGCGCTTGCCGGGGGTTTCCGGCGCGCGCTGCTGTTCGGCGGGGAGCCAGCGCTGGCCGCCGAGATAGACCATCAGGCCAATCAGCATCCCGAAACCGGCGACCGCAAACCCGGCGTGCCAGCCCCAGATCGCCGCGACGCTGCCGCTCAGGATCGGCGCGGCGGCGGCGCCGAAGTTGATGCCGAGATAGTAGTACTGGAAGGCGTTGACCTCGCGCGGGTCACCATCGGCGTAGAGCGACTTGACCTGCGCCGAGAGATTGCCGCGCAGCAGGCCCGCACCGCACATGAGGAGGACGAGCGCGATGAGGAAGGTGCGATCAAAGGCGAGCGCGAAGTGGCCCGCGGTCATCATCGCTGCGCCGCCGCCGACCGCGAGCTTGCGGCCCGTGACGCGGTCACCGATCAGGCCGCCCAGCAGCGGGAGGCCGGTGACGCAGGCGTAGTAGTAGCCGAAAGTTTGAAGCGCGATCGCTTGGGCGCCGAGCGGGCCAGAGGTGGCCTCGAGGAAGCCTCGGAACGGCGTGAAGCCGATGATCGTGGCGACGCGTTCAGGGGCCAGCAGCAAGTCGCCGGTCATGTAGAGCACGAGCATCGCAACCATGCCATGGAACGAGACGCGGTCCCACAGTTCGGTGCCAGCGAGGACCCAAAGGCCCTTGGGCTGTCCGAACAGTTCTCCGCTGTGCTGTGGTAGTGCCTGATCTGCCATGATTTCCCCCGCTGCCCATACAAGGTGAACGAACCGGCGCGCTTTGCAAGGAATGGTGATGCAGGCCGTGCCGCCTTGCCCTATAAGTCAGGCATGTACACCACGCCCGAAGACCGCCCGATCTACCGCCTCCTTACCGGCCATGATGACCGCGCCTTTTGCGAGCGCGTGTCAGAGGCGCTCCTGCAGGGCTGGCGGCTTTATGGCTCGCCCGCGATGACGTGGGACGAGGAAGGCGGCTGCATGAAGGTCGCGCAGGCGGTGGTGTGGCATGAGGCTGATGTAGTGAAGTGAGGGGCTCTGTCCGGGGCGTTGGGGTTTGGACGCTCTGGATTGCTTCGCTGCGCTCGCAATGACGAGGTTTGGGTCGTGTCAGTTGGCCGGTTTGTAGACCGCCAAGCTCGCGGGATCGTATTCAGGCTGGTCGTCGCCGAAGACGGTGAAGATGCCGATGCCGTCAAGCAGGCGCCAGTAATTATCGGTCCGGGCTGAGCGGCCATAGGGACCGCAGGGCTGATCGAGCGCGGCGGTCAGCCTCGCTTCGGCGGGCGGCAGATCGAAGACGAAGGCATCATAGGGATAGCCCGGACCCGGCGCCGGTCGCAGCGCGCAGCGATCGGCCCTTAGGCGGGGCAGGCCGGCCATGACGAGACTGTAGACTGCGAGGTGCTCCTGTGCCGGGCGGCCATCGACAATGGTGAGCGTCTTGCGGCCCACGAGCCCTGCATTGCGGGCGGTTTCAGCATAGCGCAGCACCAGCGCACCGCCCTGCTGCGGGGTGACGGAGAGCCGCGCGATCCGTTCGCCGCAGCGCTGGGCGGCATAGAGCAACCAGCGGCCACCGGTGAGCTGGGCTTCCTGCGCGGCGGTATCGCAGCCCTCAGGCGGACTCCAGCCGCCGGGCTGGGGCTTCGGCAGCAGGACGAGGGCATCGGCGCGGCACAGGCCCGAGCCCGGAAGGAGGCCGCCAGCAGTGACGCAAGGCGCTGGTGGTGGCGGCGGAGCGACTTCGGCGGGCGGTAGTGGCGCGGCTTGTGCGGCGAGAGCGAGAAGGAAGGGGAGGGCCGCCATCGCTTCGAGCCCCCCCAGCCGCCTTATTCCGCCGCTTCGCTGAGGTCGCTCTGCTCGGAAGCCTGCCGCGCCCACATTTCGGCGTAGAGGCCGTCACGGCGGAGCAGTTCGAGATGGCCGCCGCTTTCGACGAGGCGGCCCTGATCGAGCACGAAGATCCGGTCCGAATCCGCGATCGTCGAAAGGCGGTGCGCGATCGAGATCGTGGTGCGCTGTTCGGCAAGGCCGCGCATGGTCGAGAGGATGTCCTGCTCGGTGCGGGTATCGAGCGCGCTGGTGGCTTCGTCGAAGAGGACGATAGGCGGGTTCTTGACGAGCGTGCGCGCGATGGCGACGCGCTGCTTCTCGCCGCCCGAAAGCTTTAGACCGCGTTCGCCGACTTCGGTGTCGAGGCCCTTGGGCAGGCGCGCTAGGAGATCGCTGATGGCGGCACCGTTCACAGCGTTGATGACGTCTTCGGCGCTCGCGCCTTCGCGGCCATAGGCGATGTTGTAGCCGATGGTATCGTTGAACAGCACTGAATCTTGCGGGACGATGCCGAGCGCGGCGCGCAGGGACGTCTGCGTGACTTTCGCGATATCCTGCCCGTCGATCAGGATGCGGCCGGACCACGGATCGTAGAAGCGGAAGAGCAGGCGCGCGATGGTGCTCTTGCCCGCGCCCGAGGGGCCGACGATGGCGACGCGGCTGCCAGCTGGCACTTCAAGCGAGAGGCCGTGGAGGATCGTGCGGTCGCGGTCATAGCCGAACAGGACATCCTCGAAGACCACGCTGGGCTGCCGGATAAGCAGCGCGGGCGCGCGCGGGATATCGGCCACTTCGACTTCTGTATCGATCAGGCGGAACATCTCGGCCATGTCGATCAGACCCTGGCGGATGGTGCGGTAGACCATGCCGAGCATGTCGAGCGGGCGGAACAGCTGGGTGAGGTAGGTCTGCACGAAGACGAGCTGGCCGGCGGTGTACCAACCCTTGGACCAGCCCCACGCGGTATAGGCCAGTGCGCCGGCCATGAGCAGGTTGACGACAAGGGCCTGCGCGATGTTGAGCAGGCCGAGGCTGTTTTCACTGGCGACGGCTGCGTCGGCATAGGCGCGGGTGGCCTGCGCGTAGCGTTCCTGCTCGCGCGCCTCGGCGCCGAAATACTTGACCGTCTCATAATTGAGCAGCGAATCGACTGCGCGGCTGAGCGCCTGCCCGTCGAGCCGGTTCATCCGCTCGCGCAAGTGGCTGCGCCATTCGGTGATCGCGCGGGTGATCCAGATATAGGCAACGACCGCGACGGCGGTGGCGGCGACGAGGCCCCAGCCAAAGGTGAAATAGAAGATGATCGCGACAATGATCAGCTGCAGGATCGTGGGCGCGATGTTGAACAGCATGAAGTAGAGCATCGTGTCGATGCTCTTGGTGCCGCGCTCGATCACCTTGGTGACTTCGCCGGTGCGGCGGGCGAGGTGGAAGCGCAAGCTGAGGCGGTGGAGCCGCGCGAAGACGTTTTCGGCCAGCGCGCGCGTCGCGTCCTGCCCGACGCGTTCGAACACGATGTTGCGCAAGTTGTCGAACACCACGCCGATGAAGCGGCCGGCGGCATAGCCGAGCACGGTGAGCATGACGAACATCGGCAGGCGCGGGGTACCTGCCAGCAATGGGCCGCCGTTCATCGCATCGACCGCCCACTTGAGGAGGTAGGGCAGCGCGAGCTGGGTGCCGGTCGAGAGCAGGATCAGGCCGCTGGCCACCACGATCCGCCAGCGCAGCGCCGGATTGTCGCGCGGCCAAAGGTAGGGGAGGAAGCGCTTGAGCGTCAGCCAGCCATCGTGGCGCGCGTTCGGATCGGTGGCGGTATCTGGTGGCATGAGCCTTCAGATAGGGGGTTTGGCGCGTTTCGCCAGTGGTAACCGGCCAGACTCTAGAACCGGATCGGGATCTGGGCGCTGTCGGGCAGGTCGAAGAGGATGCGCTTGGTCGCAAAATCGATGGCGACCCGGTGGAACAGCTTCAATTGGTTCATGCCCATGAACAATGCAGGGCGCTTGACCAGTTCGAGTTTTTCGAAGGCGGGGGTATCGGCGAACACGAGCATCGAATTGCTCATTGTCATCGTGCCCAGTTTCACGGTGCGCGCCATGTCGATATCGGCCATGATGGTTTGGCCGGTGACGGACTGCAGCTGCGTCGTCTCACCCTTGTGGCGTTTGGCCAGCGCCTTTTGCAGGGCGCGGTTGCCAATCGAAGTGTCGGAGCCGGTGTCGATCACGATATCGGTGCGCACGCCGTCGATGAGGGCGTTGGTCATGATGAGCTGGCCCGAGCGGCGGCGGGCCTGGACCACGATCTCGAACCCGCGGCTGCCGCCGAGCTGCACCGCATCGCCGATCGACATGCGCTTCTTGTCAAAATCGAGAAGGACGCGCTGATCCTGCAGGCTGTCGAGCCCGATGATGCCGTCGGCGCCGATATTGTAGCCCTCGAGCAGAGGGGCGGTGAGGCCGTAGAAGCTGCGGCGGCCAAGGTTGATCTCGTCGATCTCGACCAGATCCACACTCTGCGTGCCGGCAATGCCGATGAGGAGGCCCTTGCCCGACATAGGCAGCTGGAGCCGGGTGGCGATATCGCGGGCAAGCACCGTGCGCTCGGCCCCGGTATCGACGAGGAAATCGAAGGGGCCGGATTTTCCGATGCGCACCGGCACCGTCATCCGGTCATGCCGGTCGATATCAGCCTTGACGACGTCGACCCCGCCGCTCTCGGCCGGCGGCAGCGGTGCGGGGGTGGCCAGCGCCAGCGCGCCAGTCGATGCAAGTGCCAAAAGACCCATGGCGTCCTTCTCCTGGTGGGAAGCATACGCCTTTCTGCGGGGGCTGCCTATGGATATCAGGGTGTTGCGGGCTGGACGCGGCGCTGGCGGAGGCCGGCAAGAAGTTCGCCGAGCAGGCCGACGATCTCGGCGAACAGCGGGTGGCCGACAAGGCGCAGCGCGGCAAGCCAGAGGAGAGCGCCAGAGCCCGCCGTTACCAGCATCTGCAGCGCACCGGCTTCGCCCGCCGGGGCCCAGAGCTGATAGCCCACCAGCACGGGCGCGACCGCCGCGGCGGTGACGACAAGGCTGCGTGCATAGATCATGGCAAGATCGCGCCAGCGGAAACCCAGCATGTTCTGCATGAGCGGGGCGTAGATGACCATGAACACGAGACCATGGGCAAAGCGCGAGATGGCGACCCAGATGAGGCCGAAGGGCGCCGCAATCGCGAGCAGCAGCAACGAAGTGGCGGTTTCGATCACATTGCGGCGAATGAGACTGCGCATCCGGTCCAGCAGCATCGGCAGATCGCCGTTGAGCGGCAGCGCGACATAGCACAGCTGGGAGAGCGCGACCCAGCCGAGCAGCGGGGCGGCGGCGAGCCAGCGCTCGCCATAGAGAAGGTGAATGATCGGCTCGGCCAGCATCGCAATCCCCGCCATTGCCGGCCAGGTGACGCCGGTATAGGCGGAAACCACGCGCAAGTAAGGCGGGCCGAGCGGCTCACCGCTATCGCGCACGCGGCGGAAGGCGGGGTAGAACACACCGCTGACAGCCCCCGCGACGAGCAGGCGCAGTTGCAACGCGAGGCCCGAGGCGCGGGCGAAGAGGCCGACGGCGACGTTGTCGATCAGGCGGCCGATGACGAGTTCGGGCGCGCGACCGGTGATCGATGTGCAAGTGGACTGCACGCTGTTGGTGCCGCCAAGCTTGAAGACGGGCGTGGCGCCTTCGAGCCGCAGCGGCCAGGGCAGCATCAGGCCCGCCCGCCACTGGCTGACGAGGAGCCGCGCCGCCTGCTGGGCAAAGGCTCCCCACGCCAGCGCCAGCGCGCCATAGTCGAGGATGGCGAGCGTGATCGCGACTGCGGCATTGGCGATGGCCGAGCCGACTTCGATCATCGTGTTCGACTTGTAGTCCATCCGCCGCTGGCAAGTCGCTTGCGGAACGATCGCGAGTGGCACGAGGAGGTAGGAGCAGGCGATCACCAGCGCGACCGGGCGCATCGCCGGATCATGATAGAATGCCGCGATGGGTCCTGAAGCAAGGATCGCGAGCAGGGCGATGCCCCAAGCGAAGACAACCGAGATGGTGAAAGCGGTGTGGAGTTTGCCGAGCGTCAACTCGCGCTCACCGTTGATATAGCGGGTGACGCCGAAATCCTGAAGGAAGGCGACCAGCGTGATCGCGGCAAAGGCGATCGAGAAGAGACCCAGCTGCGCCGGGGTGATGAACCAGCGCGCGAGGATGACGCTGGTGGCAAACTGGATGGCAAACGAGGTGTACTGCGAGACGAGAGCCCAGACGGCCGCGGTGCGCACCGACATGACCGGCGGCTTCTCGGCGAGCTCTGCGACGAGGCGTTCAGTGCGGGTCATGCTCAGCCTTCGGTTTCGAGAAAGCTGGGGTAGAGCGCCGACCCGGCTGCACCGCGGCTGTGGGCACGGCGGCGCCAGCGCAGCATCGGGCGGGCGAGTGCGGGGAAGAGCTGCCACAGCGTGAAGGACACGCGCCACATCAAGCCGCCCACCTGGCCGCGGGCACGGCGCAGCGCGGCAAGGCCTCGGCGGGTATCGCCATCGACGATGCAGTCAATGGCATGCTCGAAAGCGAGCGCGGCGCGGCTGTCGGCCAGCCGCTGGTCGAGCAGGGGGATCTCGGGCGCATCAGCGGGAAGCGCCGCACGCGCCTTCTCGTAAGCGCGGATATTGCCCAGCAGCATGCGACCGGCATTGGCCGAAGCACTGCCGGGGCGGACGCGGTACTCACCCAGCACCGCATCGATATACCGCGCGGTTCCACCGAGTATCATCAGCCGCACCCAGAGATCGAAGTCTTCCGACTGGGCCATGCGCGTATCGAAGCCCCCGATCCGCTCGAAGTCGGCGCGGCGGAAGGTGGTTCCGATATAGACGTTGAACGAGCGGTCGAGCACTTGGGCCAGGGTACCCCGCGCGGGCTGCGGGCGCTCGACGCAGGTGCGCAGGCGTGTGACTGCACCAAAAATCATCGCATTGCAGGTGACGAGCCGCACGTCCGGTTCGGTCTCGAGAACGGGGACGACCGATGCGAGATAGCCCGGGCGAAACAGATCGTCGCCATCGAGCAGCGCAATCAGCGGAGCAGTTGATGCCGCGATTGCGTTGTTGCGGGCGGTGGAGACACCGTGGTTGGCGGTCGCAAGGAAGCGGATGCGCGGATCGCCCAGAAAGGGTGCGACCGCGCCCGCCACGTCATCGGGGGCGCCGTCATCGATCACGATGCATTCCCACTCGGTGAAGGACTGGCGCTGGAGCGAGGTGAGTGCCTCGCCGAGAAGATGGGCAACACCATAGGCCGGCACGATTACGCACACCCGCGGGCCCTCCAGCGCGCGCGGGGAGGGAGAGCCCTCCATGCCTGGCATCACCGCCGGCGGGGGCGCGTTGGAGGAATCGCTGATCATGTCTGATCCGGACTAGGCGCGAGGCGCTTAAGGTTTCGCTTACGATGCCGAGTCGGCGGCGATTCTTCGCAAATCTGCGCGATTCCGGGGGCAAACAGGCGGTCGCCGGATCCATTGGGCGCGCGCAACAAGCGCAAAGCCCCCTGTTTCCGGGGGATCTGCGACATGTTTCAAAAAAAATGCAGAAAGGCGTTGACGGTATGGAACCCTCTCCATATATGCC
>CAILIO010000405.1 GCA_903834285.1 uncultured Sphingomonadales bacterium
CCTTTAGCAATTGTGGCACTTGCACCGTCTCCCACACCGGCTTAATTGCGCGGTTAAAGGAGAACGATGCCATGAAGATCGAACAAGGTATGGCTGCCGTCGTGACCGGCGCGGCTTCGGGGCTGGGGCGGGCGACCGCCTATGCGCTGGCGGCGGCGGGCGCGAAGGTTGCCATCTTTGATGTGAACGCTGAGGCGGGCGAGGAAGTCGCCAAGGCGATTGGCGGGCTCTTCTGCCATGTCGATATCACCAGCGAGGAATCGGTCGTCGAAGGCTTTGCCAAGGCCCGCGCGGCGCATGGGCAGGAGCGGATCACTGTCCACTGCGCGGTGGTTCACCGCAAGGGCAAGACCGTGGGCCGCAACAAGGAAACCGGCGAATTCACCCGCCTTTCGACCGAGGACTATGCCTTCGCCGCAAACGGCGTGCTGATCGCGAGCTACCGCGTGGCGAGCCTTTCGGCGCTGGGCATGGCCCATGCCGAGCCGCTGGAAGGCGATGGCGAGCGCGGGACGATCATCCTGACGGGTTCGGTCGCGGCGCAGGATGCGCAGATCGGGCAGGTGGCTTATGGTTCGCTGAAGGCGGGCGTGGTCGGCCTCGTGCTGCCGATGGCGCGCGATCTCATGGACCTTGGCATTCGCGTGAATGCGATCCTGCCGGGCATCTTCGATACGCCGCTTCTGGGCCGCGTACCGGAGAAGGTGCGTGCGGGGCTCAATGCCTCGGTGCCGTTCCCCAAGCGGCTCGGCCTGCCGGAAGAGTTCGCCAGCCTTGCAATGGAACTGGTGCACAATTCCTACTTCAACGCGCAGGCGATCCGGCTTGATGGCGGGATAAGGATGGCGCCGCGCTAGCCACCGCCCCCACCTGTTATTCCCCGTCGCCCCGTGCTGGACACGGGGCTTGGCTTTCTTCTTCGGCCGCCGCGCCAGAACGGAAGCCCAACCCCGTGTCAAGCACGGGGTGACGGAAAGGGGGCACTAGGGTCTAGCCGGCTTTTATCGCGAGGAACGAGGCCGCGACGCCGAGCATGACGATGGCAAACCCTCGGCGCACCCACTTGGTGCGTTGTGGGTCTGCCAGCCAGGCCTGTGCTTGGCTGCCCGCGAGCACGATGGCGAGGTGGATCGCGGTGGCGATCATCGTGCTGACGAGCGCAAGGGTTAGCGCTTCCGTGAGGTCGAGCGCGCGGCCGCCGAGGAATTCCGGCGCTACCACCACGAAGAACAGATAGGCCTTCGGGTTCAAGAGGTTGAGCAGCGCGCCGGTGGCGAAGGATCTGCCCACGGCGGCGGCCGGCAGCGGCTTTTCCGCGCCGCGCCAGGCCTCGATCGCAAGCCAGACCATCATCGCCGCACCCGCGAAGCGCAGGCCGTGGAGCAGCGATGGCATGGCCCCCAGCAAGGTGGCGAGGCCGAGCGCAGCCAGCACGCCATTGGCGAGAAGGCCGAGCGCAACGCCTGCGACGGCACTCAGCCCGCTGCGCTTGCCTTCGGTGGCGGCAAGGCCCGCGAGCCAGGCCATGTTGGGCCCCGGGGTCAGCTCGATCAGCAGGACCGCAAGCGCGAAGCCGGTCAGGTCTAGCGCTCCGGCCACCTAGATGGCGGTTCCCACCAGACGGCCGATGCCGGCGGTGATCGCCATGGCAAGCGCGCCCCACACGACGACGCGCAGCACGGGTTTGCC
The DNA here is from genome assembly GCA_903834285.1 of uncultured Sphingomonadales bacterium. GTDB lineage: Bacteria > Pseudomonadota > Alphaproteobacteria > Sphingomonadales > Sphingomonadaceae > Novosphingobium. The sequence goes on from CAILIO010000405.1 coordinate 1,690, forward strand.
GATCGCCGCGCCGCCCGCGCGCGCGCCGAAGGCGCCGAGGAGGGCGAGGAACAGGATCGAGCCGGTGGCCATGCCGGCGACCATGGCGGACATCGGCAGTATTGCGGCGAGGAGCAGCGGCAGGAAGGCGCCGCCGGTGAACATGAGGGCGGAGGCGAGCGCAGCGGTGACGGGCCGTGCCGCCGTCGTCTCGTTGAGGTGCAATTCGTCGCGCGCATGGGCGGCGAGGGCATCGCGGGCCATCATCTGGCGGGCGACTTCCTTGGCGGTCACCGGATCGACGCCGCGCTCCTCGTAGATCGCGGCGAGCTCCTCCTGTTCGTGGACCGGATCGGCAGCGAGCTCGGCGCGTTCGCGCGCAAGGTCGGCGGCTTCGGTATCGGACTGGCTGGAGACCGAGACATATTCGCCCGCCGCCATCGACATCGCGCCCGCGACCAGCCCCGCCGCGCCCGCCACGAGCAGCCCCTGCCGCCCTGCGCCCGAGGCGGCGACGCCGAGGATCAGGCTGGCGGTAGAGACGATCCCGTCGTTGGCGCCAAGGACCGCGGCGCGCAGCCAGCCGATCCGGCTGACGAGATGGCGTTCATCGTGGGGCCGCATGCGTTTTCTCCTTATCCCGTCCATGGTCCTCATGGACCTGCGGGGACAGGAGAAAAACGATCCAGATCAAGAATCGCGGTGCGCTGCGGCCTCCGGGCCGGTCGAGACGGCACCGGCGGGGGCGTCTGCGGAGATGATCGGCTGGCCGACGCCGAGGCGCTGGCCATCGGTGATGATCACCCGGTCACCCAGGCTGGCGATGCCAAACAGGCGCTTGGCGAAGCCGTCGGGCACGCCGATGCAGCCATTGGTGGCATAGCCGCGCTCGACCTTGCTGCCATGGATGGTGATGCCGTCGCTGGTGAGGCGCAGCATCCACGGCATCGGGGCATCGTAGATGTTGGAGACGTGCGCCGCGTCCTTCTCGCTGATCGGGAACACGCCGGTGGGAGTGGGCTTGCTGCCATAGCCCTTGAGAATGGCGGCAGCGCCGATCTCGTGTCCATCGCGGAAGACCGACATGGTGCGCGCCGCGAGATCGACGGTGACGACGACAGGGCCAGCCTTGGCCGCGCTTTCGTCCCAGAAATACTGGCCGAACTTGATGGGTTCATCGATCTTGAGGATCGACTTGACGACGAAGGGGCTGTTGGCAGGCGCGGCAGCAGCGACGAGCGTGGCGGGCTTGGCCTGCGGTGCGGGCGCCTGGGCTGCCGCGACATGGGCTTCAGCCTGCGATCCGCCGAACAGGACTTGCGCCGCGTCCTTCCCGACATGGAACGCGAGCAGGCAGCCAAGCGACATCGCGATCAAGCCGAGCGGCGCGCTGACCCAGCGGGAGCGGACGAGATCGAGGGGGGAATTGAGACCGGACATGGCGATGGCGAACGCTCCTTTCGCTTACAAAATAGCGTAAACGCAGGTGAGTGCGAGCGTCATTACGGCCACGTCCCGCCTAGGGACGCCGGGTGCTATGACCCTTAACGCGCGTGGTTAAGAAACGATTTCGCGCACTTCGATCGCCAGTTTGCGCAGATCGGCCTGGCCGAAGCTGGTGAGGAAACTGGTGTCGGCTGCATCGCGCCCCACCGCGATCCGCGCGAACGAGCCGGCGTCGGCCATGCCGGTCGCATCGACCACATGCCAGCCCCCTTTGCCCTCGGCATCCGCCAGCCAGACTTCGGCCACTGCATGGAAATCCTGCGGCTTGACCTTGGCCCCGTATCCGCTGGCAAAGCGCGCCGGGATCGCGGCGGCGCGGGCAAAGCAGATCAGCGTGTGCGCATAGTCGCGGCACACCCCGCGCCGCTCGACAAAGCTGTCAATCGCGGTGGTCGAGGCATTGCTCGCCCCGGGCACGTAGCGATAATGCGCGGCGATCCAGTCGCGCATGGCCAGCACTTTCGCCCCGCCCTCGAAGGCGCCAAATTCCTCGTCGACGAAAGGAGAGAAGCGGTTGGCGGGGCAGTAGTGCGAATCCATCAGATAGGGCACGGCCTCGCCTGGCAAGCGGTGCGGCGGCAGCGCGGCGAGCGTTTCGAGCGGCACTGGCCGGCCCAGCACTTCGACTTCCGCCGCATAGGTCACCGTGCAATCGCCCTCTTGATGGAGCCAGATCCGCTCGCCGATCCCGTCCTGCGCGGGCACACGCGTGAAATGGCCGAGAGGTGTGCTATGGAACGTGCTCGCGAGGAGCCGCTGGCCGGCCATCGCGGCGACTTCGATCTGGAGGAGGATATCGGTCGGCTCTGCGCAGTGCCAGATCAGACGGGTCGCGATGGAAAGATGCATGGGGTGCCCGTGGCGGAGGCCATGATGGCCCCTGTGCCATGGTGGTTAGGCTGGGTTTCAGCACGATGAAAGGTTCGCGTGGGTAAAGGCTCCCTCATGACGCAGATTTATGCATGGCTCGAGCGCGGGGCTCCTTGGCTGGGGCAGCTTTCGCCGCTGTTTGCCGCAACCTGTGCGGCGCTGCTGCTGGTCGTCGTCGGCGGCGCGCTGGCGGCGCGCGGCGGGCGGATCGGCGGTGCGGCGCGCTTTGCCGGCAATCTGCTCATGCTGGCGGTGTTTGCGCTCGCGGTCATGCGTTTCGTGCGGATGGATCCCAGCTTCGATGCCGCGCTCCACAGCATGGGCGGGCCCGCACAGAGCGTTTCGGGCGGGGAGACGCGCATTCCGCTGGCGGCTGACGGGCACTACTGGATCAAGGCCAGGCTTAACGGCGTGCCGCTGCGGCTGATGGTCGATACTGGCGCAACGGTGACGGCGCTTTCAGGCGACGCGGCGGAAGCCGCGGGTGTCGAGCCCGACAGGCTGCGCCCGGAAGCAACGGTGGAGACCGCCAACGGCAGCGTCACCGCCGCCCCGGCCCGGATCGATGAGTTGCGGTTCGGCTCGGTCGTCGCGCGTGATCTCGATGCGATCGTCCTGCCGGTCGAAGGCGGGCCCAATGTGTTGGGGATGAACGTCCTCACGCGGCTCAAGGGCTGGCGGGTTGAGAACGGCGTGCTGATCCTTACGCCGCACCAGCCGCAGGTGGAAGCGTTGAGCGGGCGGGCCCCCACCAGGTAAGGCGGCGCCAGAGGGCTTCGAGCGGGCCCTGGCCGAAGCGGGCGAGCCACCACTGTGGCCACGCCAGCATGAGCGCCCAGCCAACCAGCACGACGAGCGGCAGCGCGGCGCGGGGCAGCATGCCGCCAAGGCCGAGGCCCCAGCCGGCGAAAAGCGCGCTCATGACGAACGTGGTGCCAAGGTAGTTGGTAAAGGCGCAGCGGCCGGCGGCGGCGAGGCGCTGGCCGATGGCGCGGTCCTGAACGCGCGGCCAGAGCAGCAGCAGCGCAGCGAGATAGCCCAGGGTCATCGCAAGGTGCGGGATTGCAGCAAGCGAACCCATGATCGCAAACATCGCGCCGGGCGGGAAGTGATGCAGGGCGGCCCAGCCGATCAATGCGGCGCTCATCGCGCCGCCTAAGCCGATGCCGATCACGGCCATGCGGCGCAAGCTGGCGGGCTCCCATTCCCCGGTGAACAGCCCCATGCGCAGCAGCGCCATGCCGAGCAGCATAAGCGGGAAGGTCTCGAAGAACGTCGCGCCGAGGCTTTCGAGCGGGAGGAACGGCGCGGTGGTGAGGCGAAGGCGCACGGCTTCGAGGAAGGGTGCGTGGAGCACGCGGGTGTCGGCGGCGATCGATGCGGCGATGCGGCCCATCATGGCGGCTTGTTCGGCCGCCTCGGCGGGCAGGCCATGGCCCCCAAGCACGCGGGCTTCGGTGGCGATTGTGGCAAGATCGCCTACCATTTCAAGGCCGTGGCTGGCGAGGAAGAGGAGCAGCGCGCTGGCTGCCAAGGGCTCGGGTGCGAGACGGCGCAATGTGAAGGCGAGCGTGCCGCAGACCGCGTAAGGCAGCAGGATATCGCCCCACCACAGCAGCGCGTAGTGCGCATAGCCGAAGAGCATGAGCCAGAGCAGGCGGCGGACCTGCATGAGATCGGGATTGGCGCCGCGCCGGTCCGCTGCATCAGCAAACAGCATCATGCTTGCCCCGAACAGGATTGTGAACAGACCGCGCATCTTGCCTTCGAAGAGCACGTAGGCGGCGATGAACCACAGCGCGCCACCCGGTTCGAGGCGGGGCATGGCGGGGCTGAAGGTGGCGAGTAGCGGCCCCCAGAATCCGGTCACGTTGATCGCGAGAATGCCGAGCACGGCAACCCCGCGCACGAAATCCAGCGCGCCGATCCGTTCAGGCATCAGAAGGTCAGGGCGCCACCACGAGGCAGGCAAAGCCTCCGGCCTTGAGCGCGGCGCAGGCGCGTTCGGCGCTGTTCTGCGAATAGCCGGTGGCCAGGAGGCGCAAGACTGTGCCGGGCACGTCCTGCCGCGCATGGCCAGTGATTTCCGGCCGGCTGCGCAGGCGTGCCCAGAGCCCATCGGCGTTGGCCTTGACCCCGAAAGCGCCAAGCTGGATGCGATAGGCTCCGGTTGCGACTGCAGTAACCGGCGCGGCTTTGGCTAGGACCGGTTTGGCCGGAATCGGCTTGGGCGGCGCGGGCTTGGGCGTCACGGTCTTTACCGGCACTGGCCTTGGCGGCGGCGGAGCCGAGGGTTCGGATGGTGGCGGCAGATAGGCGGCCACGCGTTCGGACTTTGTCGAGGGCGGCAGATCGATGGTTTCGATTGCTCCCGGGCCGGACTTAGGCGCGGGCGAAGTGGAGACCGGGGCCAAGACCGGAGCCGAGACGGGCGGCAACGGCGCGCCTTGTCCGCCAAGGTCGGCGGCGGCCAATTCGCGCCCGCGCGCATCCGCCGCTTTCTGCTCCAGTTCGATCGCAAGGCTGGCGCCCATCTGGCGCTGCGCCAGCGGGATCGTCTGGTTCATCGTAGCAAGGCTCGCGGTCGCCTGCGGCAGCCCGGCGGCGGCGGCGCGGGTGACCAGCGCATAAGCGCGCACCCAGTCCTTGGGCGCAAAATCGCCGTTGTAGGCGGCAATGCCGATCACATACATGGCGCGGGGCTCGCCGCGGTCGGCCGCGGACTGGAGCCAGGGCATCGCGGCCTGCTGCCGGTTCGTCTGGAACAGCAGTACGCCGTAGTTGTCCGCCGCGGCGATATGGCCGAGGCGGGCGGCCTTGCCGTAATAGGCCTCGGCCTTGACCGGGTCCTTGGGGACGCCCCGGCCGAGCTTGTAGGCCTGGCCCAGGTTGAACAGCGCATCGGGATCGTTCTTGGCCGCAGGGCCCTGCCAGGCCTTGACCGCGGCTTCATAATTCCCCGCCGTCCAGGCATCGACACCGGCCCGCACGGCGGCCGCGCGCGCGGCATCGGGGGGCGGGGGCAGCACGGCGGACGTGGCTGGCACCGCAGGCGCAGCCGCGGCGAGGCCTGCAAGCGGAAGGCCTGAAAGGCCCAAGGCCAGGGGCGTGAGGAGAGCAAATCGGCGCATGATCGGTCGAATCTCCCCATAGGCACAAAGCCTGAAATGCACGGTTAACGATGCCGTGCAGCCGTGCACCGCGCAAGATCAACTGCGCATGATATTCCCGTGCAATCAAACCCGGCTGGCTTAGCGCAGATAGTTAATGCCGAAAAGACAGGATCTTGGCTCGGCATAGATGACAGCCCTTCGCAAAATCACTTGCAGCGGATGCGCGGATGTTAACCTAAATTTGAGGGTCTTCTGCGATCCCCCGGAAGGAGACCATCTTGCGTCTTTTCGTTTTGCCCATGGGGGATACTTTGCGCGTATTGGCTTTGGCATCGCAGAAGGGAGGGTCCGGCAAGACGACCTTGTCCGGTCACCTTGCCGTCCAGGCGCAGCGCGCCGGCGCCGGCCCCGTCGTTCTGATCGACATCGATCCGCAAGGCTCGCTGTCCGACTGGTGGAACGAGCGCGAGGCCGAATACCCCGCTTTTGCGCAGACCACCGTGGCCCGGCTCGCCAGCGATCTGGCCGTGCTGCGCCAGCAGGGCTTCAAGCTGGCGGTGATCGATACCCCGCCCGCGATCACCATGGCGATCCAGTCTGTGATCTCGGTCGCCGAACTGATCGTGGTGCCGACGCGCCCGAGTCCGCATGACCTGCGCGCGGTGGGCGCAACGGTTGATCTGTGCGAGCGCGCGGGCAAGCCGCTGATTTTCGTGGTCAATGCCGCGACGCCCAAGGCGCGGATCACGTCCGAAGCCGCCGTCGCGCTTTCGCAGCACGGCACGGTCGCGCCGATCACGCTGCACCACCGCACCGATTTTGCCGCCTCGATGATCGATGGCCGCACGGTGATGGAAGTCGATCCGCGCAGCAAGTCGGCCGCCGAAGTCGAGGCGCTGTGGACGTATATCTCCGAGCGGCTCGAAAAGAATTTCCGCCGCACCGTGTTCGCGGTGCCGCAGCCTGGCCATGCCGTACCGGCGATGCCCGGTGCCCCGCGCGGCGCTGGTGGCTTCGGCCGCCGCGTGATCGGCTCCTGAGCGAAGGATGCCGATGATGAGCGAACCCAAGACTTTCGCCTCGCTGAGCCCGAGTCTGCTGGCCCGCAAGGGTACGGCGCGCCCGGCGATGCGCCCGCAGCTCCTGCCGCTGACGCAGGAAGACCGCCAGCGGATGGGCTTCGGCTCGGCCTTGCCGGCATACGAGCCTGCGCACATGCCCGCGTTCGATGCCGATGACCTTGGCTGGAACGATCACGGCGAGGATGTGCCGGCACCTGCGCAGGTTGCCGAAATCATCGCGATCGCGGCGGACCCGCTGCCCGAACCGGAACGGCCCGAAGTGCTGCGCCGGATCGAATCGCTCGCCGATGTACTCAAGGTCCCGGCCCCGGCCGCCGCAGCCAACCGCCGCGAGCGCGGCACCGCGCTCAAGGAAGGGCGCAAAGCGGCCTTCACGCTGCGGCTCGATGCGTCGCGCCACTTGCGGCTGCGCCTTGCCTGCACCGTCGACAACCGCAGCGCCCAGCAAATCGTGGTCGAAGCTCTCGACCGTTTCCTCGAAGCGAAGCCGGGTCTCGAAGACCTTGCCCGCCGTGCCCTTCGTTCCTGACGCCGCATCCAGACCGGGACATCACGCCATGACCATCGCATACGACAGCAAGACTGACCGGAAGACGGCCTACCGCCTCGCCCGGATGTGCCTGACCACCGCGCTGGTGGCCGGTCTCCTTACCGGTTGCGCCGCGGGCGGGCCGAACCACGCGAAGTTCGCGTCGAACGCGCAGGCCGCGCTGGGCAAGGGTACACCGGAAAAGGCGATCGCGCTCGCCGAACAGGCCGTGCTCGCTGACCCGCGCAACGCGGCCTACCGCACGCTGCTGGGCTCGGCCTATCTGCGCGCGGGCCGCTTCGAGGCGGCGCGCCAGGCCTTTGATGAGGCGATGCAGCTGGGCGAAGACAGCGGCAAGGCCGCGCTGAGCCTTGCGCTTGCCGATATTGCGCTGGGCAAGGGCAGCGAGGCAGCCGATACGCTCAACACCTATCGCGACAGCATTCCCGCGTCCGACTACGGCCTCGCCATGGCGATGGCCGGGCAGACCCAGACCGGCATTACCGCGCTGACCGACGCGCTGCGCGGCGGTGAGAACACTCCCAAGGTGCGCCAGAACCTCGCCTATGCCTATGCGCTCGATGGCAGCTGGGGCGAAGCCAAGCTGATGGCGCAGCAGGACGTTCCTGCGGACAAGCTCAACGAGCGGCTGCAGGCCTGGGCGGTCATGGCGCGGCCGGAAGACACCCGTCGCCGCGTCGCCGCACTGCTGGGCGCACCTGCTACTGCCGAGGGCGGCCAGCCGACCGCTCTGGCGCTGGCGAACTTTCCCGATGCAACCAAGCTGGCTGCCGAAGCGGCGGCTACGGCCACGACGCAGCAGACCGCGAGCGGTGATGCAGCCGACCTCGCCAAGGCGGCAGCGACGGCCATGCCTGCGCCTCCGGCCGATGTCGCGGCGCCCCAGCCGGCGCTGGCGGATGCCTCGAGCGCGCCCGCCGAGGCCAAGATTGCCGCAATCGATGTGCCGCCTGCAGCTGCTCCTGCCCCTGCTCCTGTTCCGGCAGTCGCTGCCGCGCCTGCTGCTCCGCAGCCGGTGGTTTCGCACGCGGTGGTTCAGCCGGTGCGTGCTTCGCGCACCGCGCATGTCTCAGCTCCGGCAGCGGTGCGTGGCAGCCACGTCGTGCAGCTTGGCTCGTTTTCCTCGAACGATGGTGCGCAGCGGGCCTGGCGCCACTTCACCGCGCGCAACCGTGGCCTTGCCGGCTATCACAGCCAGATCACGCAGGTGGCGGTGAACGGCCGCCAGTTCTGGCGGGTTCAGGCGGTGGGCTTCAACGGCTTCGCTTCGGCGCGGCAGATGTGCCAGTCGGTCAAGGCCAAGGGCGGCGTCTGCCTCGTGATGAGTGATCCCACCGGTGTTTCGCCGCAAGGCCGTCCGACCCCGACGCGCATGGCGCAGCGCTAAGTTTTCCGCAATTGCTTTGATGCCGGCCCGCTTCTCTCCGAGGGAGGCGGGCCGGTTCCGTTTCAGGCGATTCGCGCGCCGCCCTTGAACAGCGCGGTTACGCGGCCTTCGACCGGGCGGCGATCGAACGGGGTGTTGCCTGCCGTCGCCGCCATCTTGCTGCGGTCGACGATCCAGGGCCGCTCGGGCTCGACCAGCGCGAGATCGGCTTCGAGGCCCACCTCGAGCCGCCCGGCGGGGACGCCGAGCAGCGCCGCGGGATTGCCTGCCAGCAGGGCGAAGGCGCGCGCGATGTCGATCCTGCCATCGCGTACGAGCGTGAGTGTAAGTGGCAGAAGGGTCTCTGCGCCCGCCATGCCGGGTTCGGCATCGGCGAAGGGTAGGCGCTTGTCTTCCGCGCCGCGCGGATCGTGGCCAGAGGCGATGACGTCAATCGTGCCGTCGGCGATCGCGGCGATCACGGCCAGCCGGTCCGCATCGCTGCGCAAGGGCGGCGAGAGGCGGCAGAACGTCCGGAATTCGGCTAGCTCCAGATCGGACAGCATGAAGTGCGCCGGGGTGACGCCTGCGGTGACCCTGACCCCGCGTATCTTGGCGGCGCGGACGAGGTCGAGCGCGGCGGTGGTCGTCACTTGCCGCAAGTGGAGGCGGCAGCCGGTGAGTTCGGCGAGCGCGATATCGCGCTGCGCGGCCAGCGCCTCGGCCTCGGCGGGGGCGGAGGGCAGGCCGAGCCGGGTCGCCATTTCGCCCGCGGTGGCTACGGCGCTACCGGCAATTCCGGCATCCTCGGCATGAGTGACCAGCACGAGGCCGAGCATCGCGCAGTAGCTCATCAGGCGGTGCATCACGCCCGAATCGGCGATCCAGCGGCGGCCGGTGGCGACCGCCTTGGCGCCTGCGTCGCGCATCAGTGCGAGTTCTGCGAGTTCAACGCCTTCCAGCCCGCGCGTCGCGGCGGCGAGGGGGTGGACCCACATGTCGGGCTTGCCCGATTGCGCAGCGAACCGGACGCGCGCCGGGTGATCGAGCGGCGGGCCCTGATCCGGCATCAGCGCGGTGCGGGTGATCCCGCCGAAGTGGAAGGCAGGTTTGTCGATGGCAAAGACGCCGAGATCAACGAGGCCGGGGGTGATCAGTGCGCCCTTTGCATCGAGGACGTCATCGCCGGTTTCGGGGGTGACATCGCCGAGTGCAGTGATGCGCCCTTCGGCAACGCGCAAGGCGCCTGGCTGCGGCGCGCCGGTGGGAAGGACGAGCTTGCCGCCGGTGATCGTGAGCGGACGGGGGGTCATGCCGCGGCCCCTTCGGCTGCGGCCCAGCCGGTCACGCCCCGTGCGCGGCGGGTGAGCACATCGAGGCAGGCCATGCGGATCGCGACGCCGCTCTCAACCTGACGGGTGATCAGGCTGCGGGTGGGATGATCGGCGACCTGGCTGTCGATCTCGATCCCGCGGTTCATGGGACCGGGATGCATAACGAAGACATGGGGCGGCAGTTTCCCGAAGCGTTCGAGCGTCAGGCCGTAGAGATGGCGATACTCGCGCGGGGACGGGATGAACTGGCCCGACATGCGCTCCTGCTGGAGGCGCAGCATCATCACGACATCCGCCCCTTCGAGCGCGGCATCGAAATCGTGGCTGGGCGTAACCCCCATCGCGGCGATTTCGGCGGGCATCAGTGCGGGCGGGGCACAAGCGGTGACGACGGCGCCGAGCGCGGTCAGCGAGAGAATGTTTGAGCGCGCGACCCGGCTGTGGAGGATATCGCCGCAGATCGTGACCTTGAGGCCGTTGAGATCGCTGCCGGGCGCAAGACCGAGCGCGTGGCGGATGGTGAGCGCATCAAGCAGCGCCTGCGTCGGGTGCTCGTGGCTGCCGTCGCCCGCGTTGAGCACGGGGCAATCTACCTTGTCGGCGATGAGCTGCACGGCGCCCGAGCTGGCGTGGCGGATCACAATCGCATCGGCGCGCATGGCGTTCAATGTCATCGCGGTGTCGATCAGCGTCTCGCCCTTCTTCACGCTGCTGGTCGCGGCATGCATGTTGACGACGTCCGCGCCGAGGCGCTTGCCCGCGATCTCGAACGAGAGGAGCGTGCGCGTGGAGTTCTCGAAGAAGGCGTTGATGATGGTGAGGCCCGATAGCACCTCGGCGCGCTTGTGGCGCTGGCGGTTGAGCGCGAGCCACTGCTCGGCCTCGTCGAGCAGGTAAAGGATCTCGTGGCGCGCAAGATGCGCGATGCCGGTGAGATCGCGGTGCGGGAAGGCGAGACCGCCCGCGGGGTACCGGCCTGCGGCCACTTGGTTCGATGTCGTCATCGAAACCATGCCCCTAGGGTACCTCTTTCGGGCACTCAAGTGTTTCGGCTGGTATCGGCCCGCGACGAGACCTAGATATCCCCCATGAAATTTGCCCGTTCGGTCTGGAAGATCCTCGTCGCCATAAAGGACGGTCTCGTCCTGCTCCTCCTGCTCCTGTTCTTTGGCGGGCTCTATGCGCTGCTAACACTGCGGCCGACGCCGGGTTCGGTGCAGGCGGGCGCGCTCTACCTCGCGCTGGAGGGGCCGGTTGTCGAAGAGCGCGCGCGCCTCAAGCCCACGCAGCTGCTGTCAGGCGGCGGGCGCACGAAAGCGGTGCAGGAGCGCGATCTGGTGCGTGCGATCGAAGCGGCGGCGACCGACAGCCGGATCAAGGCGGTCGTGCTCGATCTTGAAAGCTTCGGCGGCGGCAGCCAGGTCGCTATGACGCATGTCGGCGCGGCGATGGACAAGGTCCGCGCGGCGAAGAAGCCGGTGATGGTTCGCGCCGGGCTCTACACCGACGACAGCGTGCAGCTTGCCGCGCATGCCAGCGAGGCCTGGGTCGATCCGCTGGGCGGCGCGCTGGTCACCGGGCCAGGCGGCACCAATCTCTATTTCAAGGCGCTGCTCGACCGGCTCAAGGTCAAGGCGCACGTGTTCAAGGTGGGCACCTACAAGAGTGCGGTCGAGCCGTTCACGCGCGAAAACGCCTCGCCCGAATCGAAGGAAGCGCTCGGCGCGGTCTATGCGGCGCTGTGGGAGGCTTGGCAGGCGGATGTGAAGAAGGCGCGGCCGAAGGCGAATATCGCGCTGGTGACGAGCGATCCGGTCAAGTGGATCGCGGCCTCGGGCGGCGATGCGGCCAAGGCGGCGGTCGCGGCGGGCCTTGTCGACCGGGTTGGCGACAAGGTGGCGTTCGGTGAGCGCGTGGCCGAAATCGTCGGCAAGGATACCGCGGGCGGCGCGGGTGCATTCAAGGGCACGGCGCTGGCGACGTATCTCGCCGATCGCACGCCTTCGACCGAGGGCAAGGCGATTGCCGTCGTGACGGTGGCGGGTGAGATCGTCGATGGTGACGCCGGGCCCGGCACGGCAGGCGGCGACCGGATTGCCGAGCTCGTCGACAAGGCCGCAGCGAGCGGGGACTACGCGGCACTCGTCGTCCGGGTCGATTCGCCCGGCGGATCGGTGACCGGGGCGGAGCGCATCCGCGCGGCGATCGCGCGGATGAAGGCGACAAAGATCCCGGTCGCGGTTTCGATGGGCGGCCTTGCGGCGAGCGGCGGCTACTGGGTCTCGACCCCCGGCGACCGCGTGTTTGCCGAACCGGCGACGATCACCGGTTCGATCGGCATCTTTGCGATCATCCCGAGCTTCGAGGATGCGCTTGGCAAGGTGGGGATCGGCACCGACGGGGTGCGGACCACGCCACTTGCGGGCCAGCCGGACGTTTTCGGCGGCTTTTCGCCGACAGTCGAGGCGCTGATCCAGCAGCAGATCGATTCGGGCTATGCGCGCTTCGTCGGTCTTGTCGCGGCGGCGCGGCACAAGAGCCCGGCGGATATCGACAAGATCGCGCAAGGGCGCATCTGGGATGGCGGCACCGCCCGGCAATTGGGGCTTGTCGACGAGTTCGGCGGGATCGATGCGGCATTGGCCTGGGCAGCCAAGGCTGCGGGGGCAAAGACCTGGCATCCGGTCTACCTCGGCGCGCAGGCGGATCCGCTGGGGGCGCTGCTTGATCAGCTCGCCGACAGCGAAAGCAGCGCGGATACGGCGCATGTGCTTGGCGCGAAAGGCGCAAGCGGCGATTTCGCGACGTTGGCGGCGCAGCGGCAGGGGATCATGGCGCAGCAGCTCCTCGGCGATCTGTCGCGCCTGCTCGGCGGGGCCGGAGCGCAAGTCTATTGCCTCGAATGCGCCGGGATGGCGCCCCCGGCTGAGCCCGCCAACACCCCGCTTGCCAGCACCTGGCTGGCGCTGCTCGCGCGGATTGTCGGATAGTCACAGCGGTCTCACCGCACCCTCTTTGGCAAGGCTTGCCCTTTGCCCGGCGCTGCGATAGGGGCGGCGCTCGCTTTTCGCCGGACGCGGGCGTGGCGGAACTGGTAGACGCGCTGGATTTAGGTTCCAGTATCGCAAGATGTGGGGGTTCGAGTCCCTTCGCCCGCACCAGACCCGCCCGGCCCAACCGGCACTTGGGCCGTGCCATTTTCCATGGCGCGGCCTGAATTGTTGATGCCGCCCCTATGGGCACCACGACGTCGTACGAGAAAGTTGGATCACAGATGCAGATCGTCGAAACCAGCAATGAGGGCCTGAAGCGCGCCTACGCCCTGACCATCGCTGCGAATGATATCGCCGCGCTTGTCGAGGGTGAGGTCAAGAAGATCACGCCGCAGGTCCGCATGCCCGGCTTCCGCCCCGGCAAGGTTCCCGCCAATCTCGTGCGCAAGATGCATGGCCCGGCGCTGCACCAGCAGGCGCTGGAAGCCTCGATCCGCGAGGCAATGGACAAGCTCGTCGCCGAAAAGGGCCTGCGCCCCGCGACTCAGCCCGATGTCGCGCTGGTTGACGGCTATGAGGAAGGCAAGGACGCCGAGCTTACCGTCGCGCTCGAAGTGCTGCCCGAGATCACCGCGCCCGCCATCGACGGGCTCAAGCTCGAACGCCTGATCATCGAAGTGAGCGACGATGAAGTGGACGACGCAATCGGCCGCATCGCGCAGGGTCAGAAGCGCTACAACGACGCGCCCGAGGGCACCGTGGCGGCCGATGGCGACCAGTTGGTCATCGATTTTGCCGGGTCGGTGGACGGCGTTGCCTTTGATGGCGGCACCGCGGCCGATCAGCCGCTCGAGCTCGGCTCGGGCCGTTTCATCCCCGGCTTCGAAGAGCAGCTTGTCGGCGTCAAGGCGGGCGACGAGCGCACGATCACCGTGACCTTCCCGGCCGACTATCCCGCCGAGAACCTTGCCGGCCAGGATGCCCAGTTTGCGATCACGGTGAAGGCCGTGAAGCAGGCCGCCGAATTCACCGCGGACGACGAGTTCGCCAAGTCGCTCGGCCTTGAGAGCATCGAGCAACTGCGTGGCCTGATCAAGGGCCAGATCGAGCAGGAAAACGGTGGGCTGACGCGCACCGCGATGAAGCGCTCGCTGCTGGACCAGCTTGCCGCCGGCCATGATTTCGCCGTTCCGCCCTCGATGGTGGAAGCCGAGTTCGCGCAGATCTGGCAGCAGCTGACCAGCGAAGCCGAAAAGGAAGAAGATCCCGCCGCCGCGATGGCCGAGATCGAAAGCGAGAAGGACGATTACCGCAAGATCGCCGAGCGCCGCGTGCGCCTCGGCCTGCTCTTGTCGGAAATCGGCCAGGCCAATGGCGTGCAGGTGACCGCGAACGAAATGGAAATGCTGATGCGCCAGGCCGCGCAGCAGTATCGTGAGCAGGATCGCCAGCGCTTCATCGACTACATCCGTTCAGACGCGCTCGCCGCCGCCCAGCTGCGCGCGCCGCTTTATGAGGACAAGGTCGTCGACTTCCTGTTCGACAAGGCCGAAGTGACCGAGCGCAACGTCACGCGCGAGGAACTGCAGGCGGTGATCGAAGCCGACGAGACCGGCAAGCCCGCCGAGGTGAAGCCCGCCAAGGCAGCACCGAAGAAGGCTGCCAAGAAGGCGAAGGAAGAGGCTCCTGCTGAGGACGCCGCTCTGGTCGAAGCAGAAGACGACGACAAGCCCGCCAAGAAGGCGCCGGCCAAGAAGAATGTCGCCGAGGAAGCGCCTGCCGCCGAAGCGGCTGCGGACGCCGAAGCGGCTGCTCCCAAGAAGAAGGCTCCGGCCAAGAAGAAGGCCGCGGACGCCTGACTTCGGGCTGAACGTTTTGAAAAACCAAAGGGGCGCTCCGGCAACGGGGCGCCCTTTTTGGTGTGCTCTGGGCATCCGTATTCGCCCGCATTGACCGTGCGAATCGACACATGAGAGATTCTGGCAGGCTCGGCTCCTGGGAGGGACCCCCGATGCATACTGTTCGCAATCGCATGGCTTCGCGGCCTCCGACGTCCAACTCCTTTCCGGCAGGCCACAAGCCGCCCGGTCGGCATGATGCGGCCCACGTGCCACGCGGCTCGATGGCGATCCCGCTGGCGGTGGCGGAGGAGTCCAGCCTCGTCGAGACACGGGCGCAGCGGCGGCGCAATCCCAAGGGCAAAAAGGCGCGCAAGGCTGCGGTACGAATGGCCGCGGCGCGCGAAGTTCAAGCGCTGCTGGCCGAGGCTCCCAAGGCCGGCCCCCTCGCACCGCCGAAGCGCAAGGGCAAGGACAAGGGCAAAAGCCGGAATCAAGGCAAGGCCGCCAAAGCCCGCAAGCCGGCTCCGCTCGCACCGGGTGTGGCGGTGGCCCTGCCAGAGACGCCCCCGGCGATGGCCCTGCCGCTGGCGCTTGAGGCCGATCCGCTGCTCGAACAATGCCTTGCCGCTGAACCGGCGCTGGCGCTGACCTTGCCGGCGCGGGCCGAGCCGGAGCCCGAGGTGCAAGTGGTGCGTGTGCTGTCGCTCTCGACGATGCCGGAGCTGTTGGAGCCAGAGCCGGAACCTACGGGAAATCCCGCACCGCGCGCCTTCCTGATGCCTGCCGTGCCCGAGCCGCTCGTGGAAATACCGGTCGGGCCGGCCGAGCCCGATGCGATTCCGGCGCCGGAACCGGAGCCAGCGACGGCTCTTGCCGCACTTCCCGAACTGCCCCTTCCCGAACTGACCCTGCCCGAAGCGCGCCAGCCTGCAGTGCCGCTTCCCCGTGCCCGTGCGCTCATCCCGGCGCGGCGGCAGGGACTGGTCGACGTGATCGCTTTCCTGCTGCGCGATTCGGGGCGGCGGCTGGCGCGCTGGTCGGCGCGGCGCCACAAGACCCGTGCCGAGCAAGCCGCGCTGCGCCAGGCCGAAGCGCGGCAACTCAACCTGCAGCGCGAGCTCGAAGCGCTCGACGCGCTGCGGCGTAACAAGGGTTAGGAGTTATTCCCCCCAGCGCTTCAGCGAGGGCTTGGGCACCGCCACCGTCCGCGCGCGTTCGTAAGCCGCGCCCGCTTCGAGCACGCGCTTGTCGTCCCACTTGGTGCCCATGAACGAGAGCCCCATCGGCAGCCCCTCGACCGCTCCCATCGGCACGGTGAGGTGCGGGTAGCCCGCGATCGCGGCGAGGCTGCCCATGCCAACGTCGATCGAGTGATCGCCGGTCACAAGATCGATTGCCCAGGCCGGCGGCGACGTCGGAGCGATGAGGAAGGAGACACGGCTCTCCGCAAGCAGCTTGTCGATGCCGTCCGCCCCGGCAAGGCGCAGCGAATTGGCGCGCGCCTTCGTGTAGACCGCCGTGTCGGTCATCGCTTCGGCTTCCTCGAAGCTGTCCTGACCGAACCACTTCAGTTCCTCGGGATGCGCCTTGTTGAAGGCAATGGCGTCCGCGAGCGTGCGGGCGGGCGGTGTGTCCTTGAACGAGGAGGCGGGGACCGACTGGAGATAGGCGGCGAGATCGGTGCGCAGTTCGTAAAGCAGCACGGTATATTCATCGCGGCCCATCTCGGCGGGCGGAGTGTAGTCGATATCGACCAGCACGGCGCCTGCGGCCTTGAGATCCGCCAGCGCCTTGTCGAACAGCGCGATCACTTTGGGGTTACTGCCCACGGCCTTGCGCAGCACGCCGAGCCGCACGCCCTTGAGGCTGGAAGCGGTCAGCCCGGCGGCGAAGTCGGTCTTGTGCGCATTCGAGTCGGCGGTGGCGGGATCGGCCGGGTCGCTGCCGGCCATCGCGGTGAGCATGAGCGCGGCATCGCGCACGTTCGTCGTCATCGGGCCGACGGTGTCCTGGCTGTGGCTGATCGGCACGACATGCGTGCGGGTGACCATGCCGACGGTGGGCTTGAAGCCGACGATGCCGTTCAAGGACGAGGGGCAAGTGATCGAGCCATCGGTCTCGCTGCCGATCGCGCCCCAGGCCATGCCTGCGGCAATCGCCGCGCCGCTGCCCGAGGAGGAACCGCAGGGCGAGCGATCCAGCGCATGGGGATTGCGCGTCTGCCCGCCCACCGCGCTCCAGCCGCTGGAGGACTGGCCCGACCGCATGTTGGCCCATTCGGAGAGGTTGGTCTTGCCAAGCACGACCACCCCGGCGGCGCGCAGGCCCAGCATGAACGGCGCGTCGCGGCCGGCGCGGTTGTCCTTGAGCAGCAGGCTGCCCGCCGTGGTTGGCATGGGATCGGCGGTCTCGACGTTGTCCTTGACCAGAATGACCTTGCCGGCGAGCGGGCCGGTCATGGCCTTGGCGGCCGCTTCAGCCTTGGCGGCGTCGGGATTGAGCGCGATCACGGCGTTGATCCGGGGCCCCGTTTTGTCGATGGCCTTGATCCGCGCAAGATAGGTGGCGACGGTTTCCTGCGCGTGGGCAGCGACGCCGCCGAGGGCTGTCGCGGTGAGCAAAACGGCGGAAACGGACTTCGCGGCACGACGGAACATGGATTACCCCCTGTTGAATTGCGCGGAAGCTGCGGCCAAGCGCGCGGCCACGCAAGCGCATCGAGGGGCAATCCTTGCGGATTTCACCGATCTTGCACCACTTTTCACACGCTGCGGCGCGGATGCGCGGTTAACGCCCTTGAACATCCAGCCGCGGCACGCGACATAGGCTTCGCACATCCAAGAGGACTCTATGCTCGATATTTATGGCGGCCACGGCGCATCGGCTTACGGAAACCAGGGGAAATTCAGCCACGATCCCGTCACCGGGGCGCTCGTGCCGGTGGTGGTCGAGCAGACCAGCCGGGGCGAACGCAGCTTCGATATCTTCTCGCGCCTGCTGCGCGAACGCATCGTTTTCGTAACGGGCGAGATCGAGGACCAGATGGCGTCGCTGATCGTGGCGCAGCTGCTGTTCCTCGAATCCGAGAACCCTACGAAGGACATCGCCATGTACATCAACTCGCCGGGCGGCGTGGTGACGGCGGGCCTCGCGATCTACGATACCATGCAATACATTCGCCCGCGCGTTTCGACCGTGTGCATCGGCCAGGCCGCCTCGATGGGCAGCTTCCTGCTGGCGGCGGGCGAGCCGGGCATGCGCATCGCGCTGCCCAACGCGCGTATCATGGTCCATCAGCCCTCGGGCGGCGCGCGCGGTATGGCTGCCGATATCGAGATCCAGGCGCGCGAGATCCTGCGGATGCGCGCGCGGATGAACGACCTTTACGCCAAGTTCACGGGCCGCACGCTTGCTGAAATCGAGAAGGCGATGGACCGCGACACGTTCCTTGAAGCCGACGAAGCGCTGAAGTTCGGACTCGTCGACAAGGTCTACGAATCACGTCCCGCTGGTGATCAGGTTGGCGGCGAAGAAGGTTCGGGCGGCGCACCCTCCGCATGATTTCGGCCTGATTCCGGCACTTTGCACTAAAATGACAGGGTGCCGGATCAGGGATTGTTCGCTATTTTTGTGTCCGGTTGATTAATGCCCTCCGGGTAGTAGGATAACTGGGTCCGCCTCTCGTGGAGGGGCGTCTGGGATTGAAGAATGACCAAGCTTTCCGGATCGGATACCAAGAGCACGCTGTACTGCAGTTTCTGCGGCAAATCGCAGCACGAAGTGCGCAAGCTCATTGCCGGCCCCACCGTGTTCATCTGTGATGAATGCGTCGAGCTGTGCAACGACATCATCCGCGAGGAGACCAAGGCTGGTCTCGCCGGCAAGAAGGACGGCGGCGTTCCCACGCCGCGCGATATCTTCGCGACGCTCAACGATTACGTGATCGGCCAGGACCGCGCGAAGCGCGTGCTCTCGGTCGCCGTGCACAATCATTACAAGCGCCTCAAGCACAGCGGCAAGGGCGGCGATGTCGAGCTGTCGAAGTCGAACATCCTGCTCGTCGGCCCCACCGGCTCGGGCAAGACGCTGCTGGCGCAGACGCTCGCCAAGACCTTCGATGTGCCCTTCACCATGGCCGACGCCACCACGCTGACCGAGGCCGGATACGTGGGCGAGGATGTCGAGAACATCATCCTCAAGCTGCTGCAGGCCAGCGACTACAACGTCGAGAAGGCACAGCACGGCATCGTCTACATCGACGAGATCGACAAGATCAGCCGCAAGGCCGAGAACCCCTCGATCACGCGCGACGTTTCGGGCGAAGGCGTGCAGCAGGCGCTGCTCAAGCTGATGGAAGGCACGACCGCGAGCGTGCCGCCGCAAGGCGGGCGCAAGCATCCGCAGCAGGAATTCCTGCAGGTGGACACGACCAACATCCTGTTCATCTGCGGCGGCGCCTTTGCCGGCCTCGAGAAGATCATCTCGGACCGCCTGCAGAAGCGCTCGATCGGCTTCGGCGCGCATGTCGCTGATCCGGACAAGCGCAAGGTGGGCGAGCTGCTCCAGAAGGCGGAGCCGGAGGACCTCCTCAAGTTTGGCCTGATCCCCGAATTCGTCGGCCGTCTGCCGGTCATCGCGACCTTGAACGACCTCGACATCGAGGCGCTGGTCAAGATCCTGCGCGAACCCAAGAACGCGCTGATCAAGCAGTATCAGAAGCTGTTCGACCTCGAGGACGTGCAGCTGTCCTTCACCGACGAGGCACTCGAAGCGATCGCCAAGCGGGCCATCGAACGCAAGACCGGCGCGCGCGGCCTGCGCTCGATCGTCGAGGGTCTGCTGCTCGATACGATGTTCGACCTGCCGACGCTGGAAGGCGTGACCGAGGTCGTGGTCGACAAGGATGTCGTCGACGGCCGCAAGGAGCCCGTCCAGGTGCTCAAGGGCAAGGAAGAAGCGGCCTGATATCAGACTGCTTTTTCAGACCGCTTTTTCAAAGACATTAACCGCCCGCTAGCCTGAGCCAGCGGGCGGTTTTCATTTGATCAGGGCTCTTTGACCCTCAGGCGGACACCTTCGCAAACCGCGCATCCGCTGCTGTCCAGGTCGCGGCGGCCATGAAGGCGTCCACATAGGCAGCGGCTTTCGCGCCGTAGTCCATGGCGTAGGCGTGTTCGTACATGTCCATCGCGAGGATCGGTGTGCCGCCGGCGAGGGTCTGGGTGTGGTCGCTGGCCCACTGGTTGGTGAGACGGCCATCGTGCGGGGACCATTGCAGCAGGACCCAGCCGGAGCCGCCGCCGAGTGCCTTGCCCATGGCCGAGAATTCCGCCGCCCAGCGCGCCATGCTGCCGAAATCGCGCTCGATGGCGGCGCCGAGCTTGGCGCCCGGCTTGCCGCCGGTTCCCAGGCACGAGAAGTAGACTTCGTGCAGGATCATCGAGTTCCACGCGATGAGTTCCTCGCGCTTCAGGCCGTTGAGCACGAAGCCGGGGGCCGTCGCCATGTCCAGCTTGGCCAGCTCGCCCTTGATCGCGCCGATGCGCTTCACCGCGCCGACGTAGTTGTTGTCGTGGTGGCTGGCGAGGAGCTTGGCGGAAAGGCCGGGGATCGTCGCCGGATCGAACGGCAGCGGGGCCGGGGCAGGGGTGAAGACAGGGCCCGAAGGGGCGGGCGGTGGCGGGGCCGCTGCCGTCTGCGCGGCGGCAGGGAGCGCGCTGGCAGCTGCAGCGGTCAGCGTAGCGGTGAGGGCGGTGCGGCGATCGATTTGCATGGGATGCGACTCCTTGAACGGGATGGCTCGCATCTTGGTCAGGAATGCGGCGCTGTCTATCTGGCAGGCGGGCGGCATCCCGCGGAAAAGGGGGCAGCCGTTGCGGACCGCCCCCTTACTTTCAGGCCGGCTCGCAATCAGTTCGGCAGTGAGACCGCGTCGGTGACGTGAATCACGCCGTTCGACTGCAAGACGTCCGCCTGTGTCACGGTGGCCATGCCGCCCTTCTCGTCAGTGAGCATGACCTTGCCGTCCATCAGCGAGGCGACGAGCTTGCCGCCGGCAACCGTGGTCAGCGTGGCCGAGCCGCCACCGGCCTTGATCTGCGCGACGAGATTGGCGGCGCTCACTTTGCCGGGGACGACGTGGTAGGTGAGGACCTTAACCAGCGTGGCCTTGTTTTCGGGTTTTAGCAGGGTTTCCACCGTGCCGGCGGGCAGCTTGGCGAAGGCGGCGTTGGTCGGCGCAAAAACGGTGAAGGGCCCGGCGCTGCTGAGCGTGTCGACGAGCCCCGCCGCCTTGACCGCGGCAACCAGCGTGGTGTGATCCTGCGACTTGGCCGCGTTTTCGACGATGGACTTGGTCGGAACCATTTCCGCGCCACCAACCATCGGATAACCGGAGGCATGGACGAGGGCTGGCGCAGTGATGGCGGTAATGCTGGCGGCGAGCGAAAGGCTGAACGTCTTGAACTTGATGCGAATCATGTTGGGTCTCCTGAACGTTGACCCCCCCTGTGGTGACTTTAGACGCGAAGGCCTACCGGGCGGGAGACGCCCCTTGGGGCGCTGGCAGGAGGTCAGCCAATTCCCGGAGCACCTCGGCGTGAGGCGTTATTCTGCTGCGGCGAGCGTCCCGTTCGCAGGGGCGCAGCCGTGGCCGGCGTGGTCGGCTGTCTCAACCTGCACGGTCGAATGGCAGATCGCGAAATCGTGCGCGAGCGCGTTCGAAAGCTCGTTGAGGAAGTCATCGCCCGGGTGCCCGGCAGGGATCACCAGATGCGCGGTCATCGCGGTTTCGGTCGTGCTCATCGGCCAGATGTGCAGATCGTGGACCGCACTGACGCCGGGAAGACCGGTGAGGAATTGCTCGACCCGGCGCGCATCGACCGTTGCGGGCACGCCGTGGAGGCCCATCTTGAGCGAATCCTTGGCAAGGCCCCACGTGCCCCAGGCAATCACGCCGACGATGACGAGGCTGGTGACGGGATCGATCCACCAGGCGCCGGTGAACGCAATGAGCGCGCCTGCCGCGACGACGCCGGCAGAGACCGCGGCATCGGAGGCCATGTGGAGGTAGGCGCCGCGGATGTTGATATCGTGTTCGCGCCCGCGCAGGAACATCAGCGCGGTGATCGTGTTTATCGCGATGCCGATGCCCGCGACGACCATGACGGGCCCGGCGGAGATTGGCTGCGGCTCGATCAGGCGGCGGATCGTCTCGACAAGGATCGCGCCGAGCGCCAGCATGAGCAGCGCGGCGTTGAATAGCGCAGCGAGGATCGAGCTCGACTTGTAGCCATATGTGAAGCGTGCCGAAGGCGGACGCGCGGCCAGCACGCTGGCGGCCCAGGCGACGGCGAGGCTGAGCACGTCCGAAAGATTGTGCCCGGCATCAGCGACGAGCGCCATCGAGCCTGAGGCAATACCATAGCCCGCTTCGATGACGACGAAGACGCTGTTGAGCACGATGCCGACGGCAAAGGCGCGGCCAAAGCTCGTGGGGGCATGGTGGTGATGGCCGTGCCCATGGCCGTGATCGTGCCCATGGCCGTGATCGTGGTGATGGTGGTGCGCGCCGGACATATGCCGGTCCCTAGCGCCTTCTTTTCCCGTAGGAAAACGCTTTGATGGCAGCAGCCCAATTTGCCAGGGGGCCTGTAAGCCGGGTTCTGTGACGCGGACGGTATCCCACTTGTGGACCGTATCCCCGCCGGCAGCCATTCCTCTAGGCGGCCCGTTGCCGGGCGCGCTCAAGCGACCAACCCGGACTGCTGGCCCGAAACAGGCCTGCTCCTGAAGAGCGCGCAGTCCCTATTCGGTCTTGCTCCGGGTGGGGTTTGCCTTGCCGCTCCTGTTGCCAGTCGCGCGGTGCGCTCTTGCCGCACCCTTTCACCCTTGCTGGCCTGTTTCCAGGCTTAGCGGTCTGCTCTCTGTGGCACTTTCCCTTGACCCTTGGCGCAATGCCTCAGGCCCGGCGGGCGTTACCCGCCACCCTTGTTTCGTGGAGCCCGGACTTTCCTCGGCATCTTTCGATGACGCGGCTGCCCGGCCCCCTGGCGAGGGGTCACCTAGCACGCCCGAGATCACGTTCCAACAGGAGCTCGAATAGCAGCGCGCCGATCTGCCCGTCGATCTCGCCATCGATGCGCGCCGGTCGCCAGCGGCGCTGGAAGGCGCGGACTGCGGCTTCGGGATCGGTGATGTCATAGCCGAAGCGTTCAAGCGCGAGGTAGAAGGCGCCTGGGTTGTCATAGACAAGGCGCATGGTGAGCTGCGGCTTGGGCAGCACGAGGCGGTAGCGCGCGAGCATGTCCCAAGGAAAGAGTTCGCCGGGATCCTCCTTGCGCGCCGGGGCGACATCGGAATGGCCGACGACATTGGCGCGCGGCACGTTGTGGCGCTTTACGATATCGCCCAGCAGCGGGATCAGCGCTTCCATCTGCGCTTCGGGGAACGGGCGATATCCGAATTCGTGGCCGGGATTGACGAGCTCGATCCCGATGCTCGCCGAATTAACGTCTGTCACCCCCCGCCACGAGGAGCGGCCCGCATGCCAGGCGCGCTTGGCCTCGTCGACAAGGCGGATGACGGTGCCATCCTCTTCTATAATGTAGTGGGCGGAGACTTCCGCCGCCGGATCGCAGAGCCGCTCCAGAGCCTCGGCGGCGTTTTTCATGCCGGTGTAGTGCAGGACCACCATGGAAACGGGGAGCTTTCGCTCGTTCCAGTTGGGCGAGGGGACTTCGCGGTGGACCAGCCAGCGGTTCATGGCAGCTCAGGCGGCGACGGGCAGCATGGCCCCCATGACCAGTGCTTCGGGTGCGGCGTGGTACTGGAGCGTGCCACCGAGGCCATCGACGAGCTGGCGGAGCATGGCGGCGGGCGCGGTGCGACTGGAGAGTTCCTCCGCCGGGAGTGCGCCTTCGAGCGCGAGGCCGACGTTGCGATCGAACACCACGCGCGCGCCGCTCGCGCGGATCACGATCTCGCTGCAGGGCTTGGCGCCATCCCCATCGTTCTTGGCGGTGCGCAGTTCGGCGGCGATATCGAGCGTGCCGCCGCGCACCAGCGCCTCGATGCCGATGAGCGCGAGGTTGAGCAGGGTCTTGACCGCAGGCTTGGGCAGGCTGTTTCCGGCCAGCGCCCAGTTGGCCTGAATGCGGCCGTTGTTGCCGACGAGCGCGTCGATCAGTGCGCGCGGTTCGTCGAGCGGGACCATGTCTCCAAAGCCGCCGGCAGCACCGAAGGCAAGGCGGAAGAAGCGCAGCTTGTCCGCTGAAATGCGCGCGCTCTGCTCAAGCAGCTCGAAGCACTTCTGGCGCATCGCGGGGTCCTTCTCCTCGGCGAGGAGTTCAAGGCCGTTTGAGAGAGCGCCGACAGGGGAGAGCATGTCGTGGCACAGGCGCGAGCAGAGCAGGCTGGCGAGATCGGGAACGGCTGCTGGATTAGGGGCGGTCATGTTCAGGATATCGACCTTTTAGATGAATGAAGTTGACACAGTCCTGAGCAATCTTCGCGGGGCCCTGTTCGGGAGAGCGGCGAAGCGTGCGGGGATGGGCCATGCGTGACGTCACAGCTCTGCTTTAACCCTCCTTGATCGCGTAGGAAAGCGCTTCGAACCCTGATGGCGCATCGCGCCACAAGGTGACCGCGCCGGATGCAGCGATCGCCCAGATCCGGCCATCACCCGAGGCCGAGGCGGCATCGGTGGCGGAGGGTCGCGCAAGGCCATTGGGGTGCGAGTGGAAGTAGCCGACGAGCTGCTTCCCTCCAGCGCGCGCTGCCCTGTGTGCGGCGATCAGCGTGCCAGGATCGATCTCGAAATGGCGCGTGGGTTCGCCGTGAACGTTGGCGGTGCTTTGCGCGGTTTGGATGTGGGGGCCTGCGCCGAGCAGGAGGCCGCAGGCTTCGCGTGTCGCAGCCTCTGCGGCGGCGGCGAGGATGGCGGCGTGGGCCTGTGAGCTGATGGTGATGGCCATGGCTCGCCTAGCCTAGCGCAGCGCCACGCGCTGCGACAGACCCGGCGGGCATGCGTCGTTAGCCAGTGATCCGTTTCCAGAAGACGATCTTGTCGTCGCCGTCCTGGTAGAAATCGCGGACGCGGGCTTCGCGGGTGAAGCCGAGCGCGGCATAGAAGGCCTGGGTGGCGGTGTAGCCTTCAAGACTGGAGGTTTCGACGAGCAGCACGCGGTTGCCCGCGGCGGCGAGCCGGGCGGTGAGTTCGCCGACAAGGGCCTTGCCGACGCCGCCGTTCTGGCGCGCGGGATTGACGGCAATGGCAAGCAGGTTGACCGTCCCCTCGGTCATGCGTTCGTGCTCGGCATAAGCGAAGCCGAGCACGGCCGCGCCCTCGGCAGCAACGAGCCAGTGATGTGGAGCTTCGCCGGATAGCCATGGCTCGGCCATGTCGGGGAGTAGTTCGGAAGGGAACAGGCCGGTTGCATCGAGGATGCGGGCCACAGGCAGGAGGTCTTCGCGCGCGAGGTCGCGGATGGCGATGTGAGTCAATGCAGGTCTCTCTGATGAAGGTGCGAAAGATCGATCACGCCCGCGGGGCTTTCCCCTGCAGGCGTGGCCATGACCGGATCGGGACCGCTCCCCGCATGCGGGGAGCGAGCATCAGAGGGTCATCCAATCTCCATAACCGGGCGAAAGCCCGGCGGGGAGAAAGGTAGAAGCGGACAGGGGTGTGGTCAACGCCCGGCTTGCCTGCGCTCAGGCAGCTATCCGGTCCAGCCCGACGAGGCGGCGGCCTTCCTCGGTCTTGATCGAGAAATCGGTACCGAGAAAGGGATCGGCCGCCGGGGTACAGAGCCAGGCGACGGCTTCGGCAGCGGCCTCTGCTGAGATATAGTCGCCATCCAACAAGCGACTTGCCGGGTTGAGGCCGGAAGCGCGGATCGCGGCCTGCATCTCGCCCGCGACGGGGCCGGGGGAGAGGCCGATCGCGCGCAGGCCCTCCGCGCCATATTCCTTGTGGAGCTGGCGGGTGAGCATCTGCACGGCGGCCTTGGTGGCGCAGTAGTGGCTCCAGCCTTCCAGCGGGGCATTGGCGGCGCCGGAGTTCATCGCGACGAAGGTGCCGCGGCTCGCAAGGAGCGGGGCGAGCGCGGCGCGGGCGGTGTGGTAGACGCCCTTCAGGTTCACATCGACCACTGCGCCCTATGCTGCGGGGTCGCTTTCGCCAAGCCGGGCGATGGGTTCGATTGTCCCGGCATTGGCGATGACGGCATCGAGCCGGCCGTGGTGGGCGGTGATGGCGGTGATCGCGGCTTCCAGCGCGGCATAGTCGGTCACGTCGGCAGCAATCCCTTCCGCACTGCCGCCGCCCGCATGAATCTGCGCGGCGATGGCTTCGGCCGCGGACCCGCTACGCGCGCTGGCGACGACATGGGCGTCGGCCCGCGCGAGGCGCACCGCGATAGCCGCGCCAATGCCGCGATTGGCGCCGGTGATGAAGGCCACGCGGCCGGTGAGATCAATGGGGTTCATGGGAGAGGGCCTTTCGAGAAGCGAGGACCTGCCACCTATTATCGGAATGGAAATTGAAAAAGTCGTCCAGCCGCGATAGACTTTTGCAATAAACGCAAAGGTAAGCGCATGGATATCGAGACACTGCGGATCTTTGCCGAAGTGGCGCACCGCGGGAGCTTTTCCGATGTGGCGCGTGCCCGGGGGACCGAGCCTTCCTCGATCTCACGCGCGATCAGCGTGCTGGAGGTGGAGCTGGGCGAGCGGCTGTTTCACCGCACCACGCGTAAGCTCTCGCTGACCGAGGCCGGCGCGCTCTATCTGGTGCGGACCGAGCCGCTGATCGCGCAGCTGGAGGAAGCAGGCGCCGAGGCGCGGGCGATCGGGCGCGGGCCGGTGGGGACGCTGCGGCTTTCGGTGTCGGTCTCCTATGGCATGGTCTGCCTGGTGCCGGTGCTGGAGCGGTTCCGCGCGCGCTATCCCGAGCTCACCGTCGAGCTGCTCATGAATGACGTGCAAGTCGATCTGGTGCGCGAGGGCATCGATCTGGCGGTGCGGCTGACCCCAGCGGTGGAGGGGAACCTCGTGGCAATGCGGCTGGCTGCGACCCACTACCGCGTGGTGGCGGCGCCTGCGTGGCTTGCGGCGCAGCCGCTGGCGGTACCCGGCGATCTGGTCGCCCAGGATGTGCTGCGATTTACGCTACCGGGGTTTCGCGACCGCTGGGTGTTTCGTGATGCGGCGGGCCGCGAGGAAACGGTGCCGGTGGGCGGGCGGCTGCTGATCTCGAACGCAGCGGCGCTGCGCGAGGCGGCGCTTATGGGCATGGGGCCGGCCCTGCTGGCGGACTGGATGATCGCGCGCGATCTGGCGGCTGGCAGACTGGCCGATTGCTTTCCGGCGCATGCGGTCGCGGCGACCGGATTCGACACCGGGGTCTGGGCGATCTACCCCAGCCGCAGCTTCCTCCCCGGCAAAGTGCGCGCGATGCTCGATTTTCTGCGGGCTGAGCTGCCGAAACCGGGGGCCTGAGCGGGGCTTGCCGCTTTGGCACCTGCTCCCCATATCGAACCGACCATGGGGGCATGCGAGACCATCATCGAAGGGATCATTCCCACCGGCGGGCTGCGGCTCGACCGGGCGCTTGCCGATGTGTCGGGCCTCTCGCGCGAGCGGATCAAGGCGCTGATGGACGAGGGGCGCGTGGCGCTGGCGGGGAAACCCGCTGGTCAGGCCTCGCTCAAGCCGGCGCAAGGCACGCCCTTCACCATCCGTGTTCCCGAAGCCGCGCCGGCCACTGCGGCGGCGCAGGATATTCCGCTCAGCGTGGTCTATGAGGACGCGCATCTGCTTGTCGTCGACAAGCCGGCGGGGCTGGTCGTGCATCCGGCGGCGGGCAACCTCGACGGTACGCTGGTCAATGCGCTGCTTTACCATTGCCGGGGCCAGCTTTCGGGCATCGGCGGGGTGGCGCGGCCGGGGATCGTGCACCGGATCGACAAGGATACTTCGGGGCTGCTGGTGGTTGCCAAGACCGATGCGGCGCACGAGGGGTTGGCGCGGCAGTTTGCCGACCACTCGATTCACCGCGCCTATCATGCGGTGACCACCGGGGTGCCGGTGCCCGCGGCGGGCACGGTGCGCGGCGCGATCGGGCGCAGCGACCACGACCGCAAGAAGATGGCGCTGGTATCGGAAGGTCGCGGCAAGCATGCGGTGACGCATTACCGCACGCTGGACGTGCTGGCCAAGGACCCTGGGGGCGCCGCGCTGATCGAGTGCCGGCTCGAGACCGGGCGAACCCACCAGGTGCGCGTTCACCTTGCGTCAATCGGCCATGCGCTAATAGGCGATCCAGTCTATGGACGCACGTCTTCCCAGCACAAGCCCCTGCTCGCCCGGCTCGGTTTCCGGCGGCAGGCGCTCCACGCCGCCGAGCTTGGCTTCATACATCCGGCGAGCGCCGAGACCGTGCATTTCACCAGCCCGACGCCTGTCGATCTCAGGACGCTCATCGTCGAATTGGGAGGGCGAAGTGATTGATCATCCGGCATGGCGCAAAGGTGCAATGCCCCAAAAATGCGCTGTATCGATTGGCGCTTCGTGGGCGAATAGAATTGCTGTGTGGCGAGACTCGGATCGCTCCGGTATACCGGAACAAGCCGCGAACTTTTCGCGACACAGCCATTGCAGGGTTTGGCCTGTGAGGTTCGCACCCCCTCTTGCCGGGCGCGACGAAAGGATGTGTTCAGGTGTCTGAGAAGAAATCGACTGCACTCGTCCCCGCACTTGGCGGCGGCGAGGCTGGGCTCAACCGTTACCTCGCCGAGATCCGCAAGTTCCCGGTGCTGACGGCCGAGCAGGAATACATGCTCGCCAAGCGCTATCAGGAGCATGCCGATCCGGAGGCCGCCGCGCAGCTGGTGACGAGCCATCTGCGGCTCGTGGCCAAGATCGCCATGGGCTACCGCGGCTATGGCCTGCCCGTGAGCGAGCTGATCTCGGAAGGCAACATCGGCCTGATGCAGGGCGTCAAGAAGTTCGAGCCCGATCGGGGCTTCCGTCTGGCGACGTATGCGATGTGGTGGATCAAGGCCTCGATCCAGGAGTTCATCCTGCGCTCGTGGAGCCTCGTGAAGATGGGCACCACCGCGGCGCAGAAGAAGCTGTTCTTCAACTTGCGCCGGATGAAGAAGAACCTCGAGGCGTTCGAGGATTCGGACCTGCACCCGGACGACGTACGCAAGATCGCGACCGACCTCGGCGTGTCCGAGACCGAAGTCGTCAACATGAACCGGCGCATGATGATGGGCGGCGATGCCAGCCTCAACGTCTCGGTGCGCGAGGACGGCGAGGGTTCGTGGCAGGATTGGCTGGTCGATGACACCCCGCTGCAGGACGAGACCGTGGCCGACGCAGAAGAAGCGCATCTGCGACATGCCCTGCTGGTTGAGGCGATGGACGGCCTTTCGGACCGCGAGCGGCATATCCTCACCGACCGGCGCCTGATTGACGAGCCCAAGACGCTCGAGGAACTGAGCCAGGTCTACAACGTCAGCCGCGAGCGTGTGCGGCAGATCGAGGTGCGCGCCTTCGAGAAACTGCAGAAGGCGATGCAGCGCATCGCCGGCGAGCGGCGGCTGCTGCCGGCCTGACGCGGCGGTTTTGTGTCAATACAGAGGCGGCCGGGGGTGACCCCGGCCGCCTTTGCGTCTTGCGTTGCGATCAAGACAAACCCGATCTCGTCATTGCGAGCGCAGCGAATCTATTCAGAGCGGATGCGCACAACCGCTCTGGATAGGTTCGTCGCTCCGCTCCTCGCAATGACGAGAGGTGTTGGGGGAGGGAGGACACGCTAGGCGTTATGCCCGAAGTCGCGGTTGAGGATCTCGAACGCGGCGGCGTAGCGGCCTTCGGCTTCGGCATTGCGGAGGAAGAGGACGTTGGGGACGAGGATCTCCGCCGGGGTGGGCTGCTGTTCGAACAGCGCCATGGTCTGGTCGATGAACACTTCGAGCGGCAGGTAATTGGCGCGGGTCGACTGGCCGGGGGTGAGGTCGGTCTGCACTGCGGGCGGGGCGAGTTCGATTACTTCGACCTGCCCTGCCAGCTGGTGGCGCAGCGACTGGCTGTAGGAATGGATCGCGGCCTTGGTGGCGCTGTAGGTCGCGGTCACGGCCATCGGAACGAAGGCGAGGCCGGAAGAGACCATCACGACTGCCGCATCGGACTGCGCCTTGAGGTGCGCGATCAGCGCATCGGTGAGGCGGATCGGGGCGATGAGGTTGGTGGCGATGGTCGCCTCGGCATCGGTGAGATCGCGCGGACCGGTGAGGTCCTCGAAACGCATGATCCCGGCGTTGTTGACCAGCACATTGAGCGCGGGGAACTCGGCGGTGATGTTCTGGGCGAAGGTGGCAATGGCGGCAGGGTCGGTCACGTCGAGCACGCGGGCGTGGAGGTTCGCGCGGCCGGCCACGGTTTCTTCGAGGCTGGCGAGCGTGCGGCCGGTGACGATCACGACATTGCCGGCATCGTGCCAGCGCTGGGCGAGGCGGCGGCCGATGCCGGTGCCGCCGCCGGAGAGAAGGATGGTGTTGCCGGAGGTTTTCATGGCTTGAGAATCCTGTGCTTGCGGGGTTGCTGGCGGCGTTCTATCACTACGCTCTCTTTTGGAAAGTAGGCACCTTTTTGTGCGGTACTAACCGTAAGGTAAGTGTGTGATGCGCAGCGAAGCAGAGGTGATGGCCGACGAGCGCGTGAGTGCGTTGGTCGATGATCTGATCGGCCGGGTGGCGGACAAGTGGACCATGCTGGTGCTCGAAGCGCTGGAGGGGCACGGCAAGCAGCGCTTCACCCAGCTCGGGCGGCTCGTGCCGGGGATCAGTCAGAAGATGCTGACCCAGACCTTGCGGCAGATGGAGCGCGACGGGCTGGTCGAGCGTACAGTGCACCCGGTAGTGCCACCGCATGTCGACTATTGCCTGACGCCGCTCGGCAGCGGCCTTTCCGAGGCGTTCTGCGGGGTCTGGCTCTGGGCCGAGGCCAACTTGCGCCATGTCGAGGTGGCGCGCGCGGCGTTTGACACACGCGGCTGATCAGAACTGCCGCGCGAAACCGACGAGCAAGGCGTGATCTGGCGCGGCGCGGGTGAGGCCGGTATCGAATTCCACATCGATCTGCAGCCTGGGCGCAGCGTGCCATGCGGCGGCGAGCGCGAAGCGGCTTTCGGTGGAGGCGCCGTCCGGATCCTCGTCGCGGAAGGCCGAGACTTCGGCGGAGGCGGAAATCGTGGGCGAGAGCGCGTGCGACAAGCCGACGACCGATCCCCACGCAAGGTGCCGGCCATGGCCTGAGGCATTGACCGCGGCGTCGATTTCCGGGGTCGTTGCGAGTGTGAAGCCGGCCGGCAGCGGCAGCGCGACGGGCAGCAGCAGCCCCGCGCCCCAATCGCCCGCACCGCCAGGCGCCCGGCCGACGGGAGCAGAGACGAAGGCCTGTACGGCGAATTTGGCATCGGATTCGCTGCCGAAACCGTGACGCACCGCGAACGTCGCATCGCCGAGGCCGCTGGCGTTGCTGACCGCAGTGCCCACGCGGCTGCGCTGGTGGGCCCAGCCGCCAAGGCCGACTTCGATCTCGGTCGCACGGCCGAGGCCGACGCGCACGACCGTATCGGCATACGTGAGGCTGTCATTGCGTCCGCCGGGGCTGGTGCTGTATTCCCAGCCCACCGCACCGACTTCGACGACTACGCGGCCGGCGGGGAGCGTACAGGGCGGCGTATCCAACCCAGGGCGGTTGACGCACAGGTCCGGCGCGTCGTCCGCGCGGGCGAGCGCGGGAGCGAAAAGCGCCAGCGCGGCGATGGCTGCGCGAAAGGGTCGGTGCAAAGCTGCGTGCTCCCAATTGCCAGCGGCGATCTGCCGGGTAATATCGGCGCCTCATGGACGATGAACTGCTCAAGCTCAAGAACCCGCGGTTTGCGCAGGCGCGCCGGCCGGGGCGGTTGCATCAGTTCGGCTGGCTGCTGACGCGGCTGGTCGCCGCGTTCCTGTTCCTCAGCGTGATCATGGTGGTGGTCTACCGCTTCGTGCCGGTGCCGGTCACGCTGACGATGATCTTCGATCCCAACGGCATTACCAAGGAATGGGTGCCGCTTGCGAAGATTGATCGCAACATGGTGGATGCGGCCATCGCGGGTGAGGACGGCAAGTTCTGCCAGCATCACGGGTTCGATCAGGGCGCGATCCTCAAGGCGTGGGAGCGCAACCAGGAAGGCGGGCGCATCCGCGGCGGCTCCACGATCAGCCAGCAGACGGCGAAGAACGTGTTCCTGTGGCAGGGCGGCGGCTATGTGAGGAAGGGGCTGGAAGCCTGGTTTACCGTGCTGATCGAGGCGATTTGGGGCAAGCGGCGGATCATGGAAATCTACCTCAATGTCGCCGAGACGGGGATCGGCACTTATGGGGTCGAGGCGGCCGCGCAGCGCTATTACCAGAAACCGGCGGCTCAGCTGAGCCGGGTCGAAGCAGCGCGGATCGCGGCGGCCTTTCCGCAGCCCAAAGTGCGCGCGGTGACCGGGGCGACCGGCTCCACCCTCCGCCACGGCAACGCGATCGCCCGGCGCGTGACCACGGTTCGCGCCGACTACGATACCTGCGTTTATCAATAGGGGCGCCCCGCGGCGCGCTGTGCTTGAGTGGCTGGGTCAACCCGATCCCGCAGGGGCGGGGCCACCGGAGAGCCAGCCATGCCGCAAGTCGTCATCCACGCCTATCTCGAGTTTGCCGATGAGGCCACGCGTGACGAGGCGGTGCGCCTGACCGCACCTATCCAGTGGAAATCCCGCACGGAGGAGCCGGGCTGCCTCGAATACTGCTTTGCCGCCGATCCTTGCGTGCCCCACCGGGTTACCGTGCACGAGCTGTGGGAAGACCACGCCTCGCTCGTCGCGCATTTCCAGCACAGCTACTATGCGCAGATGCGCGATGCGCTGGTCGGCCTTGGGCTGACGGCGACCTGGAACCGGATGTACGAGGTCAGCCGGGATGCTCCGGTCTACCGCGCGGACGGCGGAATGCGCACGGTGCTATTCGACGATCCGTGAACGATCAAGCCGCTTCGGCGGCCGGTTCGCCCTGAACCGAGATCAGCCAGCGCGCGGTGCCTTCGAGACCGACCGCGGTGAGCAGGCCTGAAAAATAAGCGCCGGTATCGAGGCTGATGCGCAACGGGGAGATGTGCGGTGCCTCCAGAATCGTGTGGCCGTGGACGACCGCGAAATCGCGCGTTTCGGGCCCTTCGATAAATTCGCCTCGGATCCAGCGCAGGTCTGAAATCTTCTGGTCTTCGAGCGGAATGCCCGGCCGCACGCCGGCATGGACGAAGACGTAGTCGCCGATCTGGATGCGGTCTTCCATCGAGCGCATGAACTCCACATCCTCGGCGGGCACGACGTCGTTCATGATCACGCGCAGCTCCTCGAGCGTGGCGCGGTTGTAGACGTCGGGATCGATCGGATAGCTCAGCAGCGTTTCGCGCCCGCCATGGCGCAGGAAGTGGCGCAGCGTATCGTCACGCTCGAAGCTGCCAAGGAACATCTCCTCGTGGTTCCCGGCCAGAACGCGCACGCGGCGGCGCTTGGACCATTCGCGCGCCGTGGCGATCACGCCAGCGCTGTCCGGCCCGCGATCAACGAGATCGCCGAGCAGGATCACGGTCGTATCGGCAGGGGGGCGGCCGACCTCGTCCGCTTCGATCCGCGCGATCATCCGGCACAGCAGATCATAGCGGCCGTGAATATCGCCGATCGCATAGACGCGCTGGCCCTCCGGCACCGCAGGAATCACCTCGGGCACGGAGCGGGGATCAAGAAGGGAGCGCAGAAGCTTAAGCATCAATGACGGGCCTGACGAAAGATATATGAGCCTGAAAAATCGCAATACAAGGCGGCCGTCAAGCATGGTGCGGAATTGCAACAGAGCGTGGGAAAGCCGCGACCAGTCGTTAGCACACTCTTGTGCATCGCAACATGATTCGGCAACAAAACGTTACAGAACGAAGGCTGGCCGCGAAAATCGAGTCGCCACGTACTGTGCAGGTGGGACGACGCAAACCCAATAATGAAGGATTTCCAATGCGTACGTCCAGCAAGGCCCTTGTGGCCGCAACTTTTGCCGCCTTGAGCTTCGCCGCTGCTGCACCCGCGTTTGCCGACGAAGCCGCCCCGCCCAGCGATATCACCGTGACCGGTGCGGCGACGATTGCCAGCCAGTACCGGTTCCGCGGCGTCGCCCAGTCGGACAACAAGCCGGTCGTGCAGGGCACCATCACGATCGCGCACAAGTCCGGCTTCTACGTTTCGACCTGGGCTTCGAGCGCTTCGGCCGGCAACAGCCCGATCAACATCGGCGGCACCGAGATCGACGTCTACGGTGGTTACACCCACGGCATCGGCACCACCGGCCTGACCATCGACGCAGGCCTCTACGGCTACATCTATCCGGGCGCGACGACGGGCAACTACTGGGAAGTCTACGGCTCGCTCGCCAAGACGCTGGGCCCGGTATCGGCCAAGGTCGGCGCGAACTTTGCGCCCGCGCAGAAGGTGTTCAACTACAACTTCACCTCGACTCATCGCGGCAATCTCTATGTTTACGGCGAGCTGAGCGGGGCGATCCCGGGCACGCCGCTGAGCATCCATACGCACCTCGCGCATACCGGCGGCGGGTTCGACCTGCCGAAGGCCTACTTCGATTACAACGTCGGGATTACCGCGAAGTATAAGAACCTTGCGTTCGACGCCTCAGTCGTCGGCACCAATATGACCCGCAGCGATTTCGCCGCCAGCACCCTCTGCAGCGGCGCGGGCTCGTCCTCGGCGGTCGATGTGTGCTCGAACTCGTTCTATCGCACGACCAAGCCTGTCGGCGTGTTTTCGGTTACCGCCTCGTTCTGAGCGGCGCTGATTGCAGGGGGATGGGGCGCGCTGCACATGCGGCGCGCCTCTTTCTTGTCGGGTTTCAGCGCAAGTAGAAATCGATCGTGGTGACGACGCGGACCTTCTTGAACGGCGTGTCCGAAACGCCCCAACCGCCGCCCGAATCGCCATCGCGCGCGGTGACTTCGAAGTAGCCCTGCGTCGCGCTCTTGATCCCGCCGACGCCGGTGCCGCTGTCTTGCGCAAACTGTTCGGCTGAGCGGCGTGCGTCCTTGGTCGCGGCGGCGACCATCGCGGGCTTGATCTTGTCGAGCCCGGTGAAAGTATAGGCCATCCCCGAGCCTTCCTCGAGCATCACGCCCCGGCGAACGAGATCGAACTGGCGGCGCACGGCATCCTGCGCGCGTTTGATATCGGTGGTGCGCAGCGCCATGCGCTGGCGGACGGTGAAATGCGTCACGCCGTTATCGGTGCTGGTGCTGACATTGACGCCGGTCGGCTGGAGCGCTTCGGCCGGGAAGCCGAGCCCGGCGAAGAAGGCGCGAATTTCCTGACTGTCGTGATCGACGCTGGCCTGCGCGCTGCCCATGTCCGCCGCCGTGGCGGAATAGGCAATGGTCCAGGTGGCCAGATCGGCGGTGACCTCGCGCTCGGCAAGGCCGCGCACGGTGACGGCGCGGTCCGCCTCGCGGCTGCGCCTCAGGCCGTCGCCCAGCAGATAGCCGCCGACGACCATGCCGATCGCAAGCACCCCGGCGGCGGCGAGCAGGGGGCCTCCAGGTCCTCTCAGCCAGCCCGATGGGGCGCTGCGGGCAATTAAGGATTGGGAATCGGCGTCGGGCTCACTATCGATGGCGGTCACGGTATGATCTCCCTGCCGGGCTTGTCGCCCTGCGGCGAACTGTGCAATTTCGTCGATGAACCGAGTTTGAATAGCCAAAGGAGCTGCGGCCTGTGACCAAGTTTCTCCACGCGATGATCCGCGTGACCGATCCCGAGGCGACGATCGCCTTCTTCGCGCTGTTCGGGGTGACCGAAGTCCGCCGCTTTTCGAGCGAGAAGGGCCGCTTCACGCTGATTTTCCTCGCGGCCCCCGGCGAAGAGGGCATCGCGGAAGTCGAGCTGACCTACAACTGGCCGCCCGAGGATGGCAGCCCGGGCGAAGTCTACACCGGCGGGCGCAACTTCGGCCATCTCGCCTACCGGGTGAGCGATATCTACGAGACGTGCGCGAAGATCATGGCGGCAGGCCACATCGTTCATCGCCCCCCGCGCGACGGGCACATGGCCTTCGTGAAGAGCCCGGACGGCATCTCGATCGAGCTCCTGCAGGACGGCCATCTCGAGCCGGCCGAGCCCTGGGTGAGCATGGAGAACACCGGCACCTGGTGAGGGCCGTTTCCTTCTCTCAACCCTCTCCCCTGACGGGGAGAGGGCGTTAGACTTCAGCGCGCCCGCGCCGCACCATCCACAGCGCGTAGAGCGCGGGCAGGAAGAACAGCGTGAGCGCGGTGCCAACGAGGGTGCCGCCGATCAGCACCACCGCAAGCGGGCCCCAGAAGCTCGATAGCGTGAGCGGGAGGAAGGCGAGCACGGCGGCGAGCGCAGTGAGCAGCACGGGGCGTGCGCGGCGCACGGTCGCCTCGATCACGGCGTCCTCCAGCCCCAGCCCCCGGGCGCGTTCGGAATCGATCTGGTCGACGAGGATCAGCGTGTTGCGCATGAGGATGCCGGCAAGCCCGATGAGGCCAAGGATCGCGTTGAAGCCGAACGGGAAACCGGTGATCAAGAGCGAGGGGATTGCGCCGAGGAGGCCCAATGGCGCGGTCGCAAAGACAAGGCCGGTCATCCGGAACGAGCGGGTCTGCAGGATGAGCACGAGCAGCATGAGCCCGATCATGATGGGGAACAGCGGGGCAAGCGCGCTGTTGGCCTTGCCCGCTTCCTCGACCGAGCCGGCCGTGACGATGGCATAGCCGGCGGGCAGCTTGTCGATCACGCCTTGCAGTTTGGGGAGGATCGCGCCGGTCACGTCGGCGGGCTGGATGCCCTTGGTGATATCGGCGCGCACGGTCATCGTCGGCACACGGTTGCGGCGCACGAGCAGCGGGTCCTCGCTCGACGGCGCGATCTTGGCGACTTGCGCGAGGGAGACACCGCCCCCGTTCGCGGTGCCGATGACCAGGCTGCCAATATCACCCAGCGCATGGCGTTCGGCGCTGGGGGTGCGCACGACGACATCGGTGGTGCGGTCCCCATAGCGCGCCTGTGCCACCGTGGTGCCCGAGATCAGCGCAGAGACCTGCCGTGCGACGCTGGCGGGATCGAGACCGAGCAGGCACAGGCGGTCGTTGTCGAACAAGAGCGTGACGGCGGGGCTGCGGTCGCCCCAATCGGTGTTGACGGCGACCGTATTAGGGTTGGCGCGGACCACTTCTGTGACCTGGGCGGAGATCCGGCGCAGCTCATCCGGATCCGGCCCGGTGACGCGGAAGGCCACGGGGTAGGGCACGGGAGGGCCGAACAGCAGACTGAGCGCGCGGACGCGGGCGCCGGGATAGCGGCCTTCGGCGGCAAGCTTCTGGACCGCGAGGCGCAGCCGGTCGCGTGCGGCGGGGCTGTGGGTCAGCACAATGAGCTTGGCGAAGGAGGGATCGGCAGGTTCGGGATTGAGCGAGAGAAAGAAGCGCGGGGCGCCGCCGCCGAGGTAGCTGTTGACGAAGCGGATTTCGGACTTGAGCTCGGGCCGGGTGAGCAGATCATGCTCGATCTTCTCGACGACACCGCGCGTGGCGACGAGGCTGGAGCCGTGGGGGTTGTAGACCTCGATCAGGAGCTCTGGCCGGTCCGAGACGGGGAAGAACTGCTTGGGGATCGCGACGGCGAGAAGCACGCCGGCCAGCACCATGGCGAGGACAACGCCGACGGTGAGGCGGCCGCGCTGCGCCACGCTGCGGGTGATCCATGTGCGCAGCTGCTTGTAGCGGGGGGTGGCGTAGATCGCGTCGTGCCCGCCCGCCACCGGCTTGATATCGGGCAGCAGCTTCACGCCGAGATAGGGGGTGAAATAGACCGCGACGATCCACGAAACGAGGAGCGCGAAGCCCACGATCCAGAAGATGTTGCCGGCATATTCGCCCGCCGTGGATCGCGCAAAGCCGACCGGGAGGAAGCCGACGATGGTGACCAAGGTGCCCGCGAGCATCGGCCCGGCCGTCGCGCCCCAAGCAAAGGTCGCGGCCTCGATTCGGCTCATCCCTTCTTCCAGCTTCACCACCATCATCTCGATGGCGATGATCGCATCATCGACCAGGAGGCCGAGGCTGAGGATCAGCGCCCCCAAGGTAATGCGATCGAACTGGCGACCGGTCATCAGCATGATCACGAAGACCGCAGCGAGCGTGAGCGGGACCGAGAGCGCGACGACGATGCCCACGCGCCAGCCGAGCGCGATAAGGCTGACGACCATGACCACGCTCAGCGCCACCGCGAACTTGAGCATGAATTCGCCATAGGCTTCGCTGATGTTGGCGGCCTGATCAGCGACTTCGGCAACGGTGATGCCGAGGGGCAGCCCGGCGCGCACTTCGGCAAGCTTGCTGTTCAGCGCATTGCCAAGCGCGAGGCCGTTGTAATTCTCGCGCATGATGACGCCGAGCATGACGGCTTCGCTGCCCTGATGGCGCACCTGATAGCTGGGCGGGTCTTCGTAGCCGCGGCTGACCTCGGCAATGTCGCCCAGCCGCACTACGCGCCCGCCTGCCGCGATCGGCGTTGCGCGCACGGCATCGAGATCGTCGAAGGCGCCGGTGACGCGCACCGGAACGAGGCGCGAGGAGGTTTCGAACTGGGCGGCGGGCTGGATGAGGTTCTGGCTCGCAAGCGCGCCGAGCACGGCATCGGCGCCCAGCCCCAGCGTGGCGAGCTTGCGGTTGGACAGCTCGACATAGATGCGCGGCCGCTGCTCGCCGATGAGGACGACCTTCTTGACACCCTCGACCCTCTGGAGCTCGCTGCGGATCGCCTCGGTTCGCTCGATCAGCGCGCGGTGTGGGAGGCCCTTGGCCTGCACCGCGATGAGCGAGAAGTAGACTTCGGAATACTCGTCGTTGACGATCGGTCCGATGACGCCGCGGGGCAGATTGATCGCCTCGTCGCTCATCTTCTTGCGCGCCTGATAGAGCAGTTCGGGCACGTCCTTGGGTGGGGTCTTGTCGCCGAACACGACGGTCAGCGTGACGAGGCCGGGGCGTGCCTGGGTCTCGATACGGTCGGAATAGGGCAGCTCCTGGATGCGCTTCTCGAGCCGGTCGGCGACCTGATCCTGCATCTCGCGTGCTGTGGCGCCGGGCCAGGCGGCGGTGACGGTGAGCACCTTGAGCGTGAAGCTGGGGTCTTCGGCGCGGCCGAGCTGGAAGAACGCGAAGCACCCCGCAGCGATGGCGGCGAGGAGGAGGAACAGCGTGACCGATGGTTCCTTGACCGCGATCGCGGAGAGATTGGGGCCCTTCACCGATTGGCGCTTTCAGCTGAGCGGACCTTCTGGCCCGCATGGAGCAACTGGCCGCCGAGCGCGACGACGCGGGCGCCGGGCGGAAGGGCCGAGGCCGGGAGGAAGGCTTCCTCTTCGGTGAGGCGGAGCGCGCGGGCGGCCTGGAAGCGGACGCTGCGGTCAGGCTGGATCACCCAGACGCCTTGCCCCGTGCCGAGATCGACCAGCGCGCCCAGCGGCACGCGGGTGGTGCCGGATGCTGCGCCGGGCAGGCGGACGGTGACGGTCGCGCCGAGCGGGGCGTCATCAGGTGCGCCTGAAAGCACGTAGCGCGCGGCGTAGGTCCGGGTCAGCGGATCGGCGGCCCCGGCAACTTCGCGCAAGGTGGCGGCGACGGGCGCAGAGCGGCCATAGACAGTGGCCTGTGCCGACTTGGGCAAGCTGGTGAGCGCGGTTTCGGGCACGGCGACAAGCGCCTCGCGCGCGCCGCTGCGGGCGAGGCGCAGGACGGGGGTACCGGCGCCGACGACCTGCCCCGCTTCGGCAAGGACCTCGGTGACGACGCCATCGGCATCGGCGACGAGCATGGCATAGCCGCGCTCGTTGGCGGCATTGGCCGCGACGGCGCGCGCGGCAGAGAGCGTGGCGGCGGCGGCATCGCGCGCGGCGCGGGCGCCGTCATACGTGGAGGGTGAGATGGCGCCGGTCGCGACGAGCGGGCGGAGGCGCGCCTCGTCTGCCGCGGTGCGCGTGGCGTCAGCTTCGGCGGCGCGGACCTTGTCGGCGGCGGCGGAAGCAGCGAGGCCGAGGTCACGCGCATCGAGCCGGAACAGCGGCTGCCCGGCGCGGACATGGGCGCCGGCATTGACCAGGCGGGCCATGATCTTGCCGGGGACGCGGAAGGCGAGCGTGCTTTCGGTGCGGGCGTGCACGGTGCCGGTATAGGCATCGCCGGAGTTTGCGCCTTCACCCTGTGCCTGCGCGGTGATGACCAGCGGCTCGGCGGGCAGGTCAGATGCGGTGCCTGAGCAGCCGGCGAGGAACGCGTTGCCGGCGAGCGCGGCGACAAGCGGGAAACGGGATCTGGCGCGGCGTTGCATGTGAGCCTCCGAGCCCCTGAGGGCACTTTCGACTCATCTATAATCGTGGCCAGCGTTTCAGAAAAGATGAAAAATAATTTCCGCTTTCATTTTTTTATTTTGAGCGCCTCAAGCACGAGGCGCGTGATCCCGGCCGTTTCGCTTTCGAGCTCGGCGACGCCGAAGGTATCGAGCATGACCGGGTGCCAGACCTTGGCCATTGCGGTGAAAGTGGCAGCCGAGGTTTCCTCGAGCGGGAGATCGGCGCGCATCACGCCCTGACGCTGGCCTTCGGCGATGACATGTCGGATGAGGCCGCGCAGCGTATCCATGAACTGCTGCACCGGGGGCCAATTGCCGCGCGTGGCGGCAAGACAAAGATCGCTCGAGCGCCCGGCCTTGAAGAGGAGGTCGCGCATTTTCAATGCAATATCCATGCAAAGAAGTTCAAAGGTGCGGATCGGATCGACCGAGGCACCGCGCGCGACACGCCATGCCGCATCTTCCACGCCGGTCAGCGCGCGGCTTGTCACCGCTTCGTCGATCGCCTGCCGATTGGCGAAGCTGCGATAGAGATTGGCGGGCGACATGCCAAGCGCGCGGGCGACGTCGGTCACCGTCACTTTCTCGAACCCCAGCGCGTCATAGAGGCGTTCGGCAGCGTCGAGGATCTCATCCCGCCGGTCCACGCTCGGCCGGCCTGCCTTTCGCTTTTCTGAAATGGCTGGGTTGATTTTCATGAAAAACAATATAATCTTTCATCATTCATTGGTCAAGGATTCTTCCCATGCGGACCCTTCTGGCTGGATTTGCGGCGGTTCTCCTGCTTGGCACGGTAGCACCTGCTGCGCTTGCCGCGCCGCACGTGCGGCCCGCGTCTCCGGCCTTGCCCGATACTTTCCGCAATGCGCCTGCACGGGCCAATGCCGTGCCGCTGACCGAGGGTTGGTGGAAGAACTTCGGCGATCCCGTGCTGGACCGCTTGGTGGCGACAGCGCTCGCCGGCAATCTCGATATCGCGGCGGCGGGAGTGCGGCTGGAGCAGGCGGCGGCGGGCGTGAAGGCTGCCAGGGGCGCGCTGCTCCCGCAGGCTTCGCTCGATGGCTCCGCGGCGGTGAAGCGGCAATCGCTCGAGGATGTGCAGGGCCGTGCGTTCTCGCGCTTTCCCGGGTTCCAGCGGACGGTCGAGCAATATGGCCTTAATGGCGCTGCCTCGTGGGAGCTCGATCTGTTCGGGCGGCTTTCAGCGGGGGCGCGCGCGGCGCGGGCTGAGGCGGGGGCGGCAGATGCGGGGCTTGCTGGCGCAAGGCTGACGATCGCGGCGGAAGTGGTGAACGCATATATCGATGTGCGTGCGATCGCGGCGCGGCTGGCGGTGGCGAAGGCCCGCGTCGAGGCGGTGCGCGATACGGACCAACTGCTGCGCCAGCGGGCGGAGCGCGGCGTGGCGGCACTGACCGAGACCGACCGCAGCGGTGCCGAACTCGCTGGGGCGGCTCAGGCGGTTCCCGCACTGGAAACGGCGCTGGAGGTCGAGCGCAACAGGCTTGATGTGTTGATGGGCCGCGCACCCGGGCAGGCGGCGGCAGAGCTTGGCGTCGGTACCATCCCGGCGGTGCGCGCGCCTGCTGTGCCTGATGGCCCGGCCTCGCTCTTGGCGCGGCGGCCCGATGTGGTGGCGGCGGAGCAGCTCGTGGCGGCCAGCGACGCGCGCGTCGCCGAGGCGATTGCGGCGCGCTATCCGCGTTTCACGATTTCAGGCTTTGCCGGGTTCCTCGCGACGGGGATGAGCAACCTGTTTACCGGCGGGGCCGTGCAGACGGGGGCCAGCGGCGGGCTCAGCGTGCCGCTGTTCACCGGCGGGCGGCTGCGGGCGCAGCAATCGGCGGCAGAA
>CAILIO010000406.1 GCA_903834285.1 uncultured Sphingomonadales bacterium
GGCACTGGTCGATCTTGAGGAGCTCCTCGCGACGCGTCTGCTTGTCCAGGGCAATTCCGGCTCGGGCAAGTCGCATCTGCTGCGCCGGATGCTCGAGAAGAGCGCGGGCCAGGTCCAGCAGGTGATCATCGATCCCGAGGGCGATTTCGTTACGCTTTCGGGCCCTTATGGCCATGTCTCGATCGAGGCGGTCGACTATGCGATCCCCGAGATCACGCACTTCGCACGGCGTTGCCGCGAACACCGCACCTCGGTCGTCCTCAGCCTCGAAGGGCTGGAGATGGAAGGGCAGATGCGCTGCGCCGCCGCTTTCCTCATGGGGCTGTTCGACGCTCCGCGCGAACACTGGTTTCCCGCGCTCGTGGTGGTCGATGAAGCGCAGATTTTCGCCCCCGCCGCTGGCGCCGAAGTGAGCGAGGAAGTCCGCCGCGCCTCATTGGGTGCGATGACCAACCTGATGTCGCGCGGGCGCAAACGCGGCCTTGCCGGGATCATTGCAACGCAGCGCCTCGCCAAGCTTTCAAAGAACGTGGCGGCAGAGGCGAGCAACTTCCTGATGGGGCGCACTTTCCTCGATATCGACATGGCGCGCGCGGCGGACCTGCTTGGCATGGAACGGCGGCAGGCCGAGACCATCCGTGATCTGGCGCGCGGCACGTTCCTCGGCCTCGGCCCCGCTATTGCGCGGCGGCCGGTCATGCTGAAGATTGGCCCGGTCGAGACATCGGCGCGCAGCAGCAGCCCGGTATTGGTGCCACTGCCCGATGCGCCTTCGCTCGATATGCGCGAGTTCCTGCTCGCCGGTATCGAGGAAGCGCCCCTCCCAACGCCAGCCCCCACACCGCGCCGGCAGCCCGCCACGCTCGTGCTAGAGGAACTGGCGCGCCTGCCGCTGGAGCCCATTGCCGAGGACATGCCGGAGCCGGTCGATCCCGAGCCGATCATGGTCACCGCCTTGCGCGCCATTGTCGGTGACGCGGAAGCGACCGGCAAGACGACCGCCGTGCTCTTTCAGGATTTCCAGGTCCGCTGCCGGATGCACGGCCTGCGCCAGGCCCAGCTCGACCTGACCGGCTTCACACGCCGGCTGGCCGCCGCCCGCGCGGGCATCTTCGAGGGTCTTGAGGACGAATGGGCCCCGGCGCTCGAGGCCGGTCGCCGTGTCCCCGACGACATGCTTGGCGCCTTCCTCCTGATCGCGCGCGCCGCGAGCGAGAGCCGCCCTTGCCCGAGTGATCAGGAACTGGCGCTGGTCTACGGCACCAGTTCGCTTGGCCGGGCGCGGCGCGTGCTCAGCTACATGGAAGAGCGCGACATCATCGTCGCTCGCACCGATCTTTCGGGCCGCCGCTCGATCACCATCCCCGCGCTCGGCTGGACGACATCGCCAACCGAGCCCTGAGGTCGCTCAACGGAATTCAAGCTCCGGAAAACCCGCCGCCGCCGACTGATCGAGCGCGTCGTAATAGAAGTTCGCGCCGCCGAAATAGATCAGCACGCGCGCACCCTTGTCGGCGCGGTTGGCCCCCATCATCCACGAATTGACCTTGTCGCCTTGCGCCATCAGCGTCTGCGCGTGGATATCGGAAGTCTGCTGGGTCCAGGCCGCTTCCGCATCGGGCTTGGGCCAAAACGTCTTCCAGCCCTCGTGCTCCATCTTGCGGATGCAGGCGCTGATCCAGATCGCGTTCTGCTCGATCGAGGTCGGCAGGTTGGCGAACGGTGCCTGCGGCCCGGTGACCATGAACATATTGGGAAAGTCAGCCACGCAGACCCCCATGATGCTACCCGAAACCGTGCCCCACTTCTCGTTGAGCGTCTGCCCGCTCGACCCGATGATCGG
This sequence comes from uncultured Sphingomonadales bacterium, assembly GCA_903834285.1. GTDB lineage: Bacteria > Pseudomonadota > Alphaproteobacteria > Sphingomonadales > Sphingomonadaceae > Novosphingobium. Next base: position 1,844 of record CAILIO010000406.1, read on the forward strand.
GAAAGCTTCCAGCGCGCCGGTATAGGCCTTGAAGCCAGTCGCCAGCACAATGATGTCGAACGCAAAGTCGTTCTGCGTGGTTCGCACGCCCGTCTCGGTCACTTCAACAATCGGCTCGCGCTTCTTGATATCGACCAGACGGACGTTGTCGCGGTTGAATGCTTCCATGTAGCCGTGGTCGAGTGGCGGCCGCTTGGCGAAGAGCGGATAGTCGTCATATGTCGGGCAGAGCA
>CAILIO010000407.1 GCA_903834285.1 uncultured Sphingomonadales bacterium
CCATCTCGGTCCCACCATGGTTCGCCTGGATCGAACCGTCCGAATAGACATGCACCAGCGCGCCCGCCTGATTGAGATGCGTCGTCGTAAAGCTGATGCCGAACTTCACCGGCGTCAGCGCGATGCCCTTCTTGAGCACCGGGCTGCCCGCATTGAACGCTGCAATCGCCTCTCGCCGCGCATCATAGCGCGCAGTTTTTCGAATCTGGGCAATCAGTTGCGGGGCGATATTTTCCTCAACTGTCATGCCATAAGGCGTCACATCACGCCCCGGCCCATAGAGATTGCGTTCCCGCACATCGAGCGGATCAAGCCCCAGCCGCGCCGCAACATGGTCGCAGACCCGCTCGATCGCCAGCATCCCCTGCGGCCCGCCAAAACCCCGGAACGCAGTGGCCGAAACCGTGTTGGTCTTTAGACGTTCAGACACAATCTCAACATCGGGCAGGAAGTAGCAGTTGTCCGCGTGGAACATCGTCCGATCGTTGATTCCGGGCGATAGGTCCATCGTCGCCCCGCAGCGCCCGCCAAAGCGCAGCTTGATCGCCGTAAGCCGCCCCTCGCCATCGTGGCCGACATCATAGTCCACCTCGAAGTCATGCCGCTTGCCGGTCACGATCATGTCGTCATCGCGGTCGCAGCGGAACTTGGCCGGCCTTCCGGTGTGGTGAACCACCAGCGCGGCAGCGGCGGCAAACAGCGCTGCCTGGCTTTCCTTGCCGCCGAACGCCCCGCCCATGCGCCGCACTTCCACGGTGACGTCAGCGCTCACCTTGCCGAGCAGATGCGCCACCAGATGCTGCACTTCGCTCGGATGCTGGCTAGAGGAGACAACATGGATCTGCCCGTCCTCCCCAGGCCGCGCATGCGCGACCTGGCCCTCCAGATAGAAATGATCCTGCGCCCCGATGCGGAGCGAACCGGTCAGTCTGTGCTCTGCCGCCGCGAGTGCCACCTCGGCATCGCCGCGCGCCATGCGCTGGTCTGGCTCGATCCGTGAACCCGCCCTGCGCGCCTGATCCACGGTGATCGCCGGTTCCAGCGGTTCGTAGATCACCCGGCCCAGCCGCGCCGCCTTGCGCGCTGCGGGCCGCGTCTCCGCCGCCACCAGATAGACCGACTGGCCATGACTGACCACTTCGCCATCGGCCAAAACCCGGTCGTCATGGGCAATCGGGCCGACATTGTTTTCGCCCGGAATATCCGCCGCCGTAAAGACCGCGACCACGCCCGGAAACGCCCGCACTGCGTCGAGGTCCATGCCCACGATCCGCGCCCGCGCCTCACTCGAAAGGCCGAATGCCAGATGCAGCGTGCCCGGCAATTCGGGCTCGTCATCGACGTACCGCGCCAGCCCGGCGACATGCAGATGCGCGCTGTCATGCGGCAGCGCCGGCATCGCGGCTTCCGGCCAGAGCGGATTTCCCTCGGCCATCAGCAGGCCTCCACATCAAGCACCGAGACAGCCACGCCCTGCTCGCGATGCCACAGCCGCCACAACAGCGCCGCCGCCGCTTCGATCCGGTAGGCTGCGCTCCCGCGCACATCGGTTAGCGGGCTGAAATCAGCCTTTAGCGCCTCGGTCGCTGCCGCAATCGTGCTTTCCGCAAAGGGTTGGCCCACCAGCGCCGCCTCGCAACCCCCTGCCCTGCGCGGCGTTGCCGCCATGCCGCCAAAGGCCACGCGTGCGGCGGTGATCTTGTCCGCCTCCACCGTCAGCGTAAAGGCTCCCAGAACAGCCGAGATATCGCTGTCAAACCGCCGCGAAAGTTTGGAAATGTGGACCACGTTGTTCGGACTGGGGCGCGGCACGAACACGCTCTCGACAAATTCCCCCGGCCGCCGATCCTGCTTCCCGTAGTCGAGGAAGTAGTCTTCCAGCGACATGGCCCGCCGGCCCGCGGCCGAGCGCAACGTCAGTTCCGCCCCCAGCGCGATCAGCGCGGGCGGCCCGTCGCCAATCGGCGAACCATTGGCGATGTTCCCGCAGACCGTCGCCGAAGAGCGCACCTGCAGCCCCCCGATCCGCCGCAGCAATTCGCCCAGATCGGTATGCAGCCGCGCGAGCGCTCCATGCGCCTCGGCATAGCGTACGCCCGCGCCGATCCGCAGCCCCTCCGCTGTCTCCTCGATAAACTTGAGATCCGCCACATCGCCGATGAACACCAGGCAATCCAGATCGCGCAGCCCCTTGGTCACCCACAGTCCTACATCAGTCGCCCCAGCAACAATCCGCGCCTCGGGATGCTCGGCCAGCACAACCACCAGCTCATCCGAAGATCGTGGCACAAACCATTGCCGTTTCTCGAAACTGCCGGTCGCCATGACATCGCCTGCAAGACCGGCAAGCGCATCCAGCACCGCGCCATCATCTTGCGCGAGGCTAGGCACCGCCGCACCGGCTTCAAGGATCGGCCCATATCCCGTGCACCTGCACAAGTTGCCAGCAATCGCATCGACGAGCGGCAGTCGGCTCCCGAGGGCGCCCATCGCCCGCCCATGCAGTGACATCACGAACCCTGGCGTGCAGAACCCGCACTGCGAGCTCCCATTGGCCGCCATGCACGCCTGCAGCGGATTGAGCCTGCCCCCCGGCGCAAGGCTCTCGACTGTCATCACCGCCTTGCCGTGGACCATCGGCAGAAAAAAGATGCAGGCATTGACCGCGCGCCACTGCACCGCCTCGCCCCGAAGTTCGCCAACCAGCACCGTGCAGGCCCCGCAATCGCCTTCGGCGCAGCCCTCCTTCGTGCCGGTGCGCCGCAAGGGCCCGCGCAAGGTCTCAAGCAACGTATCCGTCGGATCGGGCGCCGCCAGTTCCACCACCTTGCCATCAAGGAGGAATCGCACTCCCACGGCTCAGCTCCCCCGATAGGTCGAATAGGCAAACGGCGAGACCAGCAGCGGCACATGATAATGCGCCCCATCCGACACCCCGAACGCGATCCGCACATCGCCCAGAAACGGCGGATCGGGCAGCGCGACGCCCTCTGCGACGAAATACTCCGCCACCGCAAAGGTCAGCGCATAACGCCCCGGAGCCAGCTCCGGCAGGCCCGGACACCGCCCGTCGCCATTGGTCTCGCCCGCGAACAGCGCATCACCGCCGGCATTCTCCAGCCAGAGCTGCATGCCCGCCGCCGGTTTGCCGTGCATGGTGTCGAGCACATGGGTCGAAAGCGTCGTCATTCAGGGGCTCCTGCGGCAATCCAGCGGCCAAGCGCATCGCGTTCGGCGCGGGTCATGCCGATCGTATTGCCCAGCGGCATGATCTCGGCATCGACGGCGACGCGTCGCACTCTCGGCGCAAACTGGCGGGCATGGTCATAGCTATCCAGCATCACCCCCAGCGGCGGCGCGCTGACAAGCCCACTGGTCGGCTTTTCGGCATGGCAGGCCACGCAATGCCTGGCGAAGATCGGCTGGACGCTGGCCCAATCGGCCGGCCCGGCAGCCGCGCTTGTCGCGCGCGCAGGCAGCGTCGCCTTCTCTGCCGAGACATAGGTCACACTCAGCAACGCCAGCACGGCGGCGACCGCCATGGCCCTTCCCGTCGGCTGCCCCCGGTGCCGCAAGTTGAACACGTGCCGCACCGCCACGCCCGTCAGCCCCAGCAGCGCCAGCACCAGCCAGGGACGGCCTGCGCCAAAGGTTATGGCATAGTGGTGGCTGATCATCACGAACAGCACCGGCAACGTCATGTAATTGTTGTGGAGCGAGCGGCTCTTGGCCGCCTTGCCCAGCGCCGGATCGGGTACTTGCCCCGCCACCAGCGCGGCCACCACCTTGCGCTGGTTGGGGATGATCACGAAGAACACGTTCCCCACCATCGCCGTGCCGATCATTGCGCCGACATGGAGATAGGCCCCGCGCGCGCTGAAGATCTGGCACAGGCCCCAGGCCGCCGCGACAAGCACAGCGAACCATGCCGAGCCGAGCGTGCGGTCATCGCGCCCGAGCGGCGAGCGGCAGAGGCAATCATAGACCAGCCAGCCGCCAACCAGCGCCGCCGCCCCAACGCCCGACGCCTGCAGCGGGGTGAGCGCCGCCTTGGCGGGATCGATCAGGAAGCTCGCCGCACCCACCCAGTAGACCAGCACAAGCAACAGAAAGCCAGTGATCCACGTGGTATAAGCCTCCCACATGAACCAGTGCAGGTCCTCGGGCATCTGGCTCGGCGCGACCCGATATTTCTGCTTGTGGTAGAACCCGCCGCCGTGGACGGACCACACCTCACCCGAAGCCTCACCCGATTTGGGCGGCACCAGATGGTTGTCGAGCCACACGAAATAGAATGAGGACCCGATCCACGCGATCCCCGCAGTCAGGTGGAACCAGCGGATCGCGAGATTCAACCATTCGGACCAATCTATGATCATCGCGCATCCTCCAGGCGCAGCCGCACGATTTCGCCGATCTGCGCAATGGCCGTGGCAATCTCGGTCTCGCGGGTCTGCGCCAGACGCGCTTCCATCGCGGCGAGGATCCCCGCCTTGTCGGTCAGC
>CAILIO010000408.1 GCA_903834285.1 uncultured Sphingomonadales bacterium
CCTGACCCGCTCGGCCGGAGCGACGAAGGGCCCAGTGGTCGAGATCGGCACGGCGGGCGGCGCAGTCGCACCGGCTTCGGTAACTGCACTCGCCGACGGGCGCATCTACAGCCTCTCAGGTGCCCTCGGCAGCGCCAAGAACGCCGCGGGCGGCCTTGCGGTCAGCGTCAATTCGATTGCGCGCCAGGGCTCAGGACCAGTTGCAGGCATTGCCGCGCAAGTCAGCGGCGTGACGCTTGCCGGCAACCCCTCGCTCGCGGTCAACGCCGCGAGCACCGATACGATCCTCTCCGGCGCAGTCGCGGGTGCGCTGGGCACGGGCAATGCGCTCGGTGGCTCTGCCTCGACCAACGCAATCGCCCCGACCATCGCCGCGCGCGCCGATGGCCTGGCCTATAGCAATGCGGTGACCGGCGACCTCTCCGTCACCGCGTCCGACAGCGCCTCGATCCGCAGCCTTGCGCTCGCCGCCGCGCTCTCGACAGACAACAATTCGCTTGGCGCGGGTATTTCGGTGAACCGCATCAGCACCAATGTGCTCGCCAGCCTGACGCCTGCGAGTGCGATTTCGGTGCGCAACATCCTTGTCCAGAGCCAGTCTGCGGCCACCACACAGCTCATCGCGGTGGGGCTTGCGCTTGCCGGCAAGTTTGGCGGCGCAGGTTCGATCGCGGTCAACCAGACGAGCGCCGAGGCCGATGCCCTGCTCACGCTCAATGGCTTCAACGTGGCCGCGACCGGCTCGGTCGGCGTGGTGGCAAAGCGCGATACCGCGATCGATGCGGCGGCCGGCGCGGCCGGGTTCGGTGCCAAGTCGGCGATCGGCGCCGCGCTGGTGCTCAACGACGTGACCGGCGGCGCGCAAGCGCTGGTCAGCGGCAGCGGCGGGGCAACCGTCACCGCGCTCGGCCAGGGTGATGGCCTGATCGTGCGGACGGGCGACCTCTCCGAAGCGCTCAAGCAGTTCGATTTGCCCGCGCTGGTACCCGAATCGACCGGTACTACCGGTGCCTCGCGCGCCGCGCTGGGCAGACTCAAGCCCTCGGCCACCGTGATCCATGGCGTTGCGATCAACGCCAATTCCACCCATGCCACCCGCACGCTCGCGATCACCGGAGCCGTCTCGAACAGCGGCCTTGCCGGTGCGGTCACCGCGGTCGTCGGCAATGTCGGTGGCACGACGCTCGCCAAGGCCAGCGGCGTGCAATTCAACGTCGGCAATGTCGGCGCTGCCAAGCCTGTGGCCGAGCCCGTCGCGCTGGACATCCGCGCCGGGACGGCAATCGATACTTCCAGCTTTGCGGGTGCGGTTGCGGGCAGCAATGGCGTGGGCCTCGGCGCGCCGGTGGTCTCGGACGGGCTCACCGCGCAGACAACGGCGCTGCTTTCGGGCGGCGGGGTCACGACCACCGGCTCGGTCACTGTGCGCGCGGCCTCGCGTCAGGCGGCAACCGCGCTCGTTCTGGCAGGCGCGGTTGGCGGCAATGTGGGCGCTACGGTTTCGGGCGTCTCGCCGCGCTTTGCTGCGGTAACGACCGCGGCGGTCGACGATCCGGACACGATTTCGATCCTCGGCAGCGGCGGCCTTGCGATCAATGCAGACAGCGATTCGCGCGGTTTCGCCACGTTCGGCAGCCTCGCGCTCGGAAAGGCGGCGGGCGCGGCGACAGTCGTGGTGGTGACCGACGATGACCAGACCACGGCTCGCTACAAGAGCGCCAAGCGCATCGGCGTCACCGCGCCTGCCGTCAGCGTCGCGGCGAACGGCCGCTTCGATGCGCGGGTGGCTGGCGCATCGGTCGCTGCCGGTGTCGCAGGCGCGCTCGTCGGCAACGGGGTCGGCGTGGTCAATCGCCAAGTCATTTCTGCGCAGGCAAGCGGGCTCAATTATACCAATGCTGCCGGCAAGGTCTCGGTCACCGCAGCGCAGATCGCCAATTTCCAGCCGGTCATCGGGCAGGTTGCGCTCACCGCCAGCCTCGCCAGCGGCGCGGGCGCACTCGGCGCGGTTGTCGTGCTCTCGCAGGCCAAGGTCGATGCGATGCTCACCGATCCGCTGATCACGGCTGGTGCAGTATCCGTCAACGCCTATGGCGCGAGCGGCGTCGATGCGCTGCAGCTTGGCTTTGCCGGAGGGCTTTCGGGCAGCATCGGGGCCAATGTCACGTATATCGGAATCGGCGAAGTGGCCGATACCGGCGCGCTTTTCGCCAAGAGCGGCAGCGGCGATGCCAACAGCCAGGTCGCGGCGAACGCCGGTTCCAGCGGCAGCGGCAACGGCAACCTTGGCATGTTAGCGGGCGGCAGCGGCGAAACGAGTGCG
>CAILIO010000409.1 GCA_903834285.1 uncultured Sphingomonadales bacterium
AGAGCAATTACAACTATGGGGGACTCATCTGGAAAACCCTATTTTGCGTTGGCGATTGATGCGGCGCCAGACCTAAATTTTGTCAGCCCGGGCTCTGGCGGCACAATGACCTTCTCTCGCTGCCGCTACACCAAATCCGGCGAGCGGATCGACAACATCACCGACTGGGCGCTGAACAAGTTTGTCGAGCGCTATGGCAAGAAGCCCCTCCCCTGAAGGGGAGGGGCTTAAGGTCAGCAAGGATGCGATCTTTGCCTATTGCTACGCGGTGCTGCACGATCCGGTCTATCGCGAGACTTATGCGCTGAACCTGAAGCGGGAATTTCCGCGCATTCCGTTCTATCCCGATTTCGCGCAGTGGGCGGCGTGGGGCGAGGCGCTGATGGCGATGCATATCGGCTATGAGGCGGTGGAGCCGTGGCCGGTGGAGCGGATCGAGACGCCGGGCAAGCGCGCCGAAGGGACGCATCCCAAGCCGGTGCTGAAGAGCCATCCCGAAAAGGGCTGCGCGGTGGTGGATGCCGATACGCAGATCACCGGCATTCCGGCGCAGGCGTGGACTTATCGGCTCGGCAACCGCAGCGCCATCGACTGGGTGCTGGACCAGCACAAGGAAAAGAAGCCCAAGGACCCGACCATCGCGGCGAAGTTCAACACCTATCGCTTTGCCGACTACAAGGAGCGGATGATCGAACTGCTGGCGCGGGTGGTGCGGGTGAGCATGGACACGGTGGCAATCACCGAAGCGATGAAGGCGCTGGATCGGAGCGAGTGGGACGCGGGCTGATGGCTTTTGGGGGCGATTTTGCCCCTCCGACAGCGCTTTGCCTCCCCCTATCCCAACCCTCTCCCCTGAAGGGGAGAGGGCTTTAAGTGACGGGCCAGCCCCGGCCCCTCCCGGAAGAAGGCCGGATTTGGGGATGCAAGGGCGGTGGCCCTTGCCCGCCGGAGGCTACTTCTGCCCCCGCCCCTTCAAGGCACGTGGCTGATCGCGGCGTAGAAGGCTTTGCCGTAGCCGGCGATGATTTCGGCTTTGTCCTGACCGTTGATGATGCGGCGGGCGCCGGTCCAGTCTTCGGTGGTGGGGTTGAAGTACTGGCTGAGCTTCTTGCCGGTGAACGAGCCGTGGACCATGCCGTAGTCCAGAATGCGCAAGGCCGCCGTGAGATCGAGCGCGAGATCGGGGTTGCCGACGAGATCGAGGCTGAGCCGCGTGCCCCAGGTGGTGTAGTTGGTGCGGCCCGTCAGCTGGACAAAGCCGCGCCCGGCATAGCGCGATCCGTCGCCCTGCTGGGTGTTGCCCAGCGTCTTGGCGAGGCCGGGGTTCTGGCCGACGGGGGGCGGGCCGTAGCGCTTGTCGAAATACGAGGTGGGGCCGTATTCCTTGATCGGCTGCATTTTCTTGTCCGTCTCGTGATAGGCGGTGGCGAACATGTAGGCCAGCCAGCGTTCATCATCCGCGCCATGGTTTGCCTGCCACATATCGAGAATGGCTGTCAGCCCAGCAACTTGCGGGGCGGCCAGCGCAGTGCCGAACAGATGCT
>CAILIO010000410.1 GCA_903834285.1 uncultured Sphingomonadales bacterium
AGGCGTTTCATCTGTTTCCGGTGGGCGTGGAGCGGCTGCGCATTGTCATCCACCCGCAGTCGATCGTCCACTCGATGGTCGAATACCGCGATGGCTCGACCCTCGCGCAGCTCGGCCCGTCCGACATGCGCGTGCCGATTGCCTCGGCGCTGGCCTGGCCTGCGCGGATGGACACGCCCTGCGCGCCGCTCGATCTGGCCGCCATCGGCAACCTCAGCTTCTTCAAGCCCGACGAGGAGCGCTTCCCCGCCACCCGCGTTGCGCGCGAGGCAGTGATCGCGGGCGGCGCGGCGCCGGCCGTGCTCAATGCTGCCAACGAAATTGCCGTCGCGGCCTTCCTTGCCGGTCAGATCGCGTTCACCCGCATCGTGCAATGCGCCGAGGATGTGCTGGCAAGAGGCCTCCCCCAAACCCCCGCGACCCTCGAAGAGGTCATTGCGGTGGACCGGGAAGCCCGTATCCGCGCCGCCGAGATGATGGAGACCGTGTCCTGACCGCTGCCGTGCAAAGTCCCGGGTTGTTGCTCACAGTGCTGGCTTTCGCCGCTGTGCTGGGGCCGCTCGTGTTCATCCATGAGCTTGGGCACTATCTCGTCGGCCGCCTGTTCGGCGTAAAGGCAGACAGCTTTTCGATTGGTTTCGGCACGGAAGTGGCCGGCTGGACCGACAAGCGCGGCACCCGCTGGAAGCTCTCTGCCCTGCCACTGGGCGGCTATGTCCAGTTTGCGGGCGACATGAACCCCGCCAGCGTGCCGAGCGCCGAATGGCTGGCCTTGCCCGCCGAGGAGCGCGAGCGCACGTTTCAGGCCAAGCCGGTATGGCAGCGCGCGCTGATCGTGCTCGCGGGACCGGTCACAAACCTGCTGCTCGCGGTGGCGATCCTTTCCGGCTTTACCATGGCTTATGGCAAAGTCGTCGTGCCGCCCGTCGTCGGCATGGTCCAGGAAGGCTCGGCTGCGGCCAAGGCCGGTGTGCAGTTGGGCGACAAGATCGTGTCGCTGCAGGGCTCGGTGATCGACAGCTTCCTCCAGATCCGCCTCGCCGTTGCGCAGCATCCGGGCGAGCCGCTCGATCTCGTCATCGAGCGTGGCGGACGGCGCATCGCGCTTCCGGCCGTGGCGGCCTACAAGGAAGTGACTGACCGCTTCGGCAACTCGCAAAAAATCGGCTACCTCGGCATCGGACCGGCGACGGCAGAGCGCGTCGCAGTTGGGCCAGTCGCCGCTGTCGGCGATGCGGTAATCCAGACGCGCGACATCATGGGCATGATGATCACCGGCATCGGCCAGATCGTGACCGGCAAGCGCGAGATCAAGGAGCTCGGCGGGCCGATCAAGATCGCCAAATATTCCGGCGAACAACTGGTCTCGGGCTGGGCGAACTACGTCTGGTTCATCGCGCTCATCTCGATTAACCTAGGGTTCATCAACCTCTTGCCAATTCCGGTACTCGATGGCGGCCACCTCGCATTCTATGCGATCGAGGCGGTCAGCCGCCGGCCGGTCAGCCAGCGCGGTCAGGAATGGGCCTTCCGTACGGGGCTTGCTCTGGTAGTCGCGCTGATGCTGTTCGTGACCTTCAACGACGTCGCTTCGCTGCGCGTTTTCGGAGGGTGAGGAGAGCTGGATTGACCGGCCCAAACGGCAGATGCGTTCACGCCTCATCGCCGGACTGTGGGGGGAGCCGGATTTTCCACAAAATGCGGGGCAATTACGGTCTGCTGCGGTGAGCTTGCTTGATTGGCAGGCCTTCATCGGGCAGGAGGCGGCATCGCGGGGCGTGACGGTTTGTTGCCGTCGCGCGCCAAGGTGCGGGGCGAGGCGGCGTTTGCCGCGTCGCTGCACGAAGAAACGGGATGGCGCTTGGTAATGAATGCTTGCAACTTGCCCCGGACTGCACGTGGCGTGACCGGTCAACCGAGACTGGCGGCTACGCTTGCGGCGCTCGCGGCAACGACCTGCCTCGCCGGTATGCCCGTTCTCGCCGAGGCGCAGGGCGTGCCTGCTCCCAAGGCTCCGGCTGCCGCGGCGGCACCGGCTCCGGCAGCGCCTGCCGCGGCGGCTCCCGCTCCGGCACCTGCTCCGGTTGAACTCGTCCGTTCGATCACGATTTCGGGCGCGCAGCGGCTCGAGGCTGATACGATCCGCTCGTATATCCGCCTCAAGGAAGGCGACCGCTACACGCAGTCCGCCGCCGACCAGGTGCTCAAGGACCTCTACGCCACCGAACTCTTCGCCGACGTGCAGGTGCGCGACAATGCGGGCGACGTGGTGATCGAGGTCAAGGAAAACCCGGTCGTCAACCGCATTATCCTCGAAGGCAACAAGCGCCTGAAAGAGGACAAGATCCTGCCCGAAATCAAGCTCGCTGCGCGCCAGATCTTTACCCGTTCCAAGGTGCGCGCCGACGTTGCCCGCATCATCGAGCTGTACAAGCGCCAGGGCCGGTTCGCCGCCTCGATCGAGCCCAAGATGGTCATGCTCGATCAGAACCGCGTCGATATCGTGTTCGAAATCAACGAGGGCCCGAAGTCGCGCGTTCGCCAGATCAACATCATCGGTGCCGAGAAGTTCTCCGCAAGCCAGCTGCGCGGCGAGATGGTGACCAAGCAGGCCCGCGTGTTCCGCGTGTTTTCCAGCGGCACCAGCTACGATCCCGATCGCCTGGCGTTCGACCAGCAAAAGCTGCGCCAGTTCTACCTGACCAACGGCTATGCCGATTTCCGCGTCGTCTCCGCAGTGGCCGAGCTTACGCCCGACAAGCGCGACTTCATCATCACCTACGTGGTCGAGGAAGGGAAGCGCTACAAGTTCGGCGACGTGAAGGTTGACAGCCAGCTGCGCGATTTCGACGGCGATGCGCTGGCCAAGCGCCTGCCGCTCAAGGCTGCGCAATGGTACAATGCCAAGCTGGTCGAGGACACCGTCGACAGCCTGACCGAGACGGCGGGCAGCTTCGGCTATGCCTTCGCCGATGTGCGGCCGGACTTCAACCGCAACAAGGACGACCTGACGATGTCGGTCACCTTCCGCATTGCGGAAGCACCGCGCGTCTATGTCGAGCGGGTCGATGTAAACGGCAACACGCTGACGCAGGACAAGGTCGTCCGCCGCGAGTTCCGCGTGGCCGAAGGCGATGCGTTCAACTCGTTCCAGATCAAGCGCTCGTCGAACCGCATCAAGTCCTTGGGCTACTTTCAGGAGAAGTTCGAGGTCGAGCAGAAACCCGGCTCCGCGCCGGACCGCATTTTGCTCGAGGCCAATGTCGAGGAAAAGCCCACCGGGCAGCTCCAGCTTTCGGCCGGTTTTTCGAGCCTCGAAAGCTTCATCTTCCAGGCCTCGATCCAGCAGAACAACTTCCGCGGCCGCGGCCAGACGATCGGCCTTTCAGGCGACGTTTCGCGCTACTCGCGCAGCGTTCAGGTCAGCTTTACCGAGCCCTACCTGTTCGATCGCAACGTCTCGCTGGGCGTCGACATCTATCGCCGCGATTTCAACAGCTTCAACTTCTTCAACAGCAACCGCAACACGACCTACAAGAACGCCACCACCGGCTTCCAGGTTCGTGCCGGCCTGCCGCTGACAGAGTATATGTCGCTGATCGGACGCTACACGCTCAATCTCGAGAACGTGACGCTCGACCAGGCGACCTATTATCTGCCCGATGCCAACGGCGTTTCGCGGTGCTCGATCTACCTCGCGGGCCGCTACTTGTGCGATGCGATCGGCAAGCGCACCAGCTCGATCATCGGCGCGAGCCTTGTCTACGATACGCTCGACAACCGCCTGCGTCCGACGAGCGGCTCGCAGGTTGTGCTCGGTGTCGATGTTGCCGGCCTCGGCGGTTCGGTGCGCTATGCGCGCATCAATGCCAATGCCTCGCGCTATTTCGCGCTGGGCAAGGGGTTCGTGTTCTCGCTGCGCGGCGAGGGCGGGGCGATCAAGGCACTTGGCAACCGCACCAACGATGCCACGATCGACGACGTGCGTCTGACCGACCGCTACTTCCTCGGCCAGCCACAGCTGCGCGGCTTCGACATTCGCGGCGTCGGTCCGCGCGTGCTGCGCAAGTTCTACAGCGGGTTCGATCCCAAGGATGGGACAGGCGGAACGGTCAGTACCGATCGCAATCAGTGGGTCGATGACGCGCTGGGCGGCAAGTACTACTATCTCGGCCACGCCGAGCTCGAGATCCCGCTGGGCTCGGGCGCGCGCGAACTTGGCCTGAGGCCATCGATCTTCGTGGATGCGGGCGCCGTGTTCAGCGTCGCGAAGCCGGCCGTGTTCGGCACTACCCTGCTCTATCAGGACAATATCACCGGCAGTGTGACGACCAAGGCGTCCGACTCGACCGGCAAGCCCAACAATGTGGCACAGAAGTTCGACGAGATCTTTGTTGGGGACAGCCCGAAGCCGCGTATTTCGGTCGGTTTCGGGGTCAACTGGAACTCGCCGTTCGGACCATTCCGCATCGATGTCGCCAAAGTCCTGAGCAAGGTCGATGGCGACAACACCCAGACAGTCAACTTCAACGTAGGAACCCAGTTCTGATGCAAAACCGTCTTTTCGCAGGCCTCGTTGCCGCCCTCGCGCTCGGCGCGGCGCCCCATGCCATGGCTCAGGCTGCTGCTGCTCCGGCCGGCACGCCTGGCGGCATTGTCGCCCCCGGCATTGCTTATGCCAACGCCCAGGCCGTGGTCGGCGCTTCTGCCGCCTACAAGACCGCGATGGTCCAGCTGCCGGTCACCTACAAGGCGCAGATCGATGCGGTGAACACTCGCCGCAACCAGATCACCGCGCAGCTGAAGCCGCTCTACGACAAGTTCGAGGCGGACCAGAAGGCTGCCAAGCCCGATCAGGCATCGCTGCGCACGCAGGCCGCGCAGATCCAGCAGATCGAGCAGTCCGCCGAGCGCGAGATCCAGCAGATGGCCGAGCCGCTCAACGTGGCGCAGCAGTACATCATCGAGCAGATCAGCGACAAGCTCACCGCCGCCACGCAGGCCGCGATGACCAAGCGCAAGATCACGCTCGTGCTCGATTCGCAGAGCGTGCTGAAGGCCGATGCGGCCTACAACCTCAATCAGGATATCCTGAACGAGCTCAACACGGCGGTCCCCAGCGTGCAGCTCGTGCCGCCCGCTGGCTGGTTGCCGCGCGCGCAGCGTGAAGCCGCCGCCCAGCAGGCCGCCGCGCAGGGTGGTGCTGCTCCTGCCGCGCCCGCGCCCGCGGGCAAGGCGCCCGAAGGCCGCTGAGGCAAGCGGGAATGAGCGAGGTCTCGGGAGAAGCGGAGGGCTTGCCCTCCGCCCCGCTCAGCTTGGACATCAGGGGGGTGATGGCGGCGCTGCCGCACCGCTATCCCCTCCTGCTCGTTGACCGCGTGGTCGAGCTGGTGGTGGGGGAGCGCATCCACGCCATCAAGGCGGTCTCGATGAACGAGCAGTTCTTCCAGGGCCACTTTCCGGGCCGGCCGATCATGCCCGGCGTGCTCCAGATCGAGGCGCTGGCGCAGGCCGCCGGCGTCCTCGCGGTGCAATCGCTCGGCCTCGCCGGCACCGGCAAGCTCGTCTATTTCATGGCGATCGAGGAAGCCAAGTTCCGCACGCCGGTGGAGCCGGGCTGCCTGCTCGATCTCCATGTCGTATTCACCCAGAAGCGCGCCCGCGTCTGCAAGTTTGCCGGCAAGGCCATGCTGGGCGACAAGATCGCGACCGAAGTCAGCTTCACCGCGATGATCGCGGATAGCTGAACGGTTGCCTTTTGCGCCCGAACCGCTTAAGGGCGCGCCTTTCCGAGATTCCCTGAGGCCGGTCGGAACCGGCTTCGCATTGTGGAGCGAGACCCATGAAGGCCAATACCCACCCCGACTACCACATGATCAAGGTGCAGATGACTGACGGCACCGTGTTCGAGACCCGCTCGACCTGGGGCAAGGAAGGCGACACCATGGCGCTCGAAATCGATCCGCTTTCGCATCCGGCATGGACCGGCGGCACCCGCCAGCTCGATCAGGGCGGTCGCGTCGCACAGTTCAACAAGCGCTTCGGTGGGCTCACGCTCAAGAAGTGAGTGCCGGCTACGGTCTGTTGCAAGGAAAAGGGCGGCTTCGGTCGCCCTTTTTCGTGAAGTCCTACCGCAGGGGCCCTTGCCATGGCGGGGCGAGCGGGTGAAAGAGCGCGCATGGCAGTCCTGACCAATGCCCTCGACAAGTTGCTTGGCTATCAGATGCGCCGCGCCACCGCGGTGCTCATGGCCGATTTCGTGCGCACCCTTGCCGATTTCGACATGCGCCCGGCCGAGATCACGACGCTGCTGGTCATAGCCGAGAACCCGGATTGCTCGCAAAGCGAGGTAGGGGAGGCCATCGCGATCAAGCGCGCCAACATGGTCCCGATCATCGCCCGGCTGATCGAGCGCGGTCTGGTCGCGCGCACGCGCGTCGACGGGCGCAGCCTCGCCTTGCGCGTGACGGGCAAGGGCGCCGAGCACGCGGTCGAGGCATGGAGGCGGATCGCCGGACACGAGGCGCGCTTCCGCGAGCGGCTAGCGCAGGAGGACCTCGAAACGGTGCTCGCCGCTCTGCCGGTGCTGCGCGCCGCGGTCGATGAGGACGAGGCGGCAGGCGAGACCTAGCAGGTCGCACAAGTCCACCGACTAACCATCGGTACTGTAACACGAAAGCACAGGAGCCTGCGAATTCGCGCGCGGCCTCTCATTTTTGTTGGTTGTCGGGCAGTAGGCCACGGCCAAACCTCTCCCAAGAAGCCGGGAACACGCATTGCAGGCCAAACTGCAAGCCCCGGACGATCTTTGGATGAGAGGAGAATGGCATGCGGTACACGCGCGTTCTTGGCTGGTCGTCGCTCTCGGCGGTCGCAATGTCTCTGGCCATGCCCGCCCACGCGGCGGATGCGGCCGCTGCCGCCGATCAGGGCGGCGGCGCGGCAGAAGCCACAAGCAAGGATGTCATCATTGTCACCGCGACGCGTCAGGCGTCCGACAAGCAGAAAGTCGGCGTGGCGCTGACGGCGATCACCGCTGAAGACCTCGCGCTGCTCGCCCCGCGCACGCTGCAGGATATTCAGGGTTCGGCGCCCAACGTGTTTATTGGCATCGGCACCGCCGCCCCTGGCCAGAGCGCGATCTTCATTCGCGGTCAGGGCTATGCCGATGTTGAAAAGACGCAAAGCCCGCCGGTCGGCGTCATCCAGGACGGTGTGTTCTTCGGCAACAACACCGGCCAGCTGCTCGACATGTTCAACGTCTGCTCGGTTGAGGTCGACCGCGGCCCGCAGGGCATCTTCTACGGCAAGAACACCACCGCAGGCCTGATCAACCTCACCCGCTGCGCGCCCACGCGCAAGCTCGGCGCCAGCTTCGAGGCGGGCTACGGCTCGTTCAACGAGTTCTATGGCCGCGGCGTGCTCAATGCCCCGCTGGGTGATAAGGGCGGCATCGCCTTCTCCGGCCAGTATCGCAGGACAGACGGCATCCTGAACAACGTCTTCACCGGGCGCCGCGCCGGGGGCTCGGATTACCGCGCCTTCAACCTCAAGGTGAACTACGACCTTGCCGAGTGGCTCAATGCGGACCTCAGCTACGATCACATCCACCAGACCGGTGGCGGCACGCCCGTCCAGTTCGGCAACAAGCTGACAGCCAGCATCCTGTCCGGTGGCAATCCGGCGGCGATCTGGCCCAAGTACAATGCCGAGACGGGCAGCCCCGACGGCCTCAAACCCCGCGAGATCGGCAACAACCTTGGCGCTGACGCGGACCGGCTGAACACCAACATCGGCAGCCTCGCCCTGAAAGCGAAAACCCCGATCGGCGAGCTTGTCTCGCAGACTGTTTACATGTCCTCGGCCGATACGGTGAACCAGGACTTCGACGGCACTTGCAAGGGCGCACCCGGCTGCACCAGCGTGGGCAACCCGCTGCTCGCGGCCACCGGCAGCCAGCTCCTGACCAACCGTGATCAGACCTACAAGCAGTTCACCCAGGAAGTGCGCCTGCAGGGCAAGGCGGCAGACGGCCTCGTCGATTACATCGTCGGCGCGTTCTACTACAACCACAAGATCACGCTGCACCAGAACACCAACGGCGCGATCGACCAGTACTCGGCCGAGAAGGACCACAGCTGGTCGTTCTTCGGCAACGTGGACGTCAACCCCACCGACACGATCAAGCTCTCGGGGGGTGTGCGCAACATCTTCGAGGCCAAGCGGTTCGACACGCGGTATATCCTTCTCGGCACGATCCCGCTGGTGGGGCCGATCAACGATCGCCGCAGCTGGCAGAAGCTGATCACCCGCTTCAACATCCAGTGGCAGGCGACGCCCGACATTCTACTTTACGTGAACCGCTCGGAAGGCTTCCGCTCTGGCGGCTTCTCGATCCGCGGCACGTTGTCCGAACAGCAGGCCGGCCAGACCAACTGCGGCGTTGCAGGGGGCTGCCCGGGCAACAATTTCCTCTCGTTCCTGCCCGAGACCAACACGACTTACGAAGCCGGTCTCAAGACCCGCTTCCTGAACCGTGCCATCACCTTCAACGCCGCCGGGTTCATCAACGACATCACCAACTTCCAGCAGTCGCAGGTCGTCGTGACGCCCGGCTACGGCCCCGGCACCAATACCTACGTGACGAGCCTTCCCAAGGTCCAGATCAAGGGCCTCGAGTTCGAGCTCGATCTCGATGTCGGGAAGATGACCGAAGGGCTGAAGGGCCTCTCGCTCTCGGGCACGCTGGGCATCCAGGATGCCAAGGTGAAGGACGGCAAGATCAACGGCCAGACCGCCGCGATCGGCGCAGGCGCGCAGGCCGGTGCACCCGGCACCACTGCCGATTTCACCGGCGTCCAGCTCCAGCGTGTGCCCAGCAACAACTTCACTGTGCGCGGCAGCTATGTCCGCGATGTTACGGATGATATGAAGCTTTCGCTCACCGCCGGCTATTCGTGGATCGACAGCTTCTCGCTCGGCACGTTTGGCACGCTCAACGATATCCAGCCCAGCTACGGCCTGCTCGATGCCTCGGCCTCGCTCAATTACAAGGGCTACTTCCTGCGCGTGGCGGGCAAGAACCTGACCGACAAGTCCTACCGCACGCAGTCGCTTCCCACCGTGTTCTTCCAGGGCTGGGCCGCACCTGCGACGGTCACTGTCTCGATTGGCGCGAAGTTCTGATCGCAGCACAAGGCTGACTTGCAAGACCCCGGCGGATGGCGTCCGCCGGGGTCTTCCTTTGGCGTGGTGACCACTCCCGCGCCCCCGATTGTCATTGGCGGCAGACCGGCTAGTGTGGTGCGACCGGCAAAGGTGGTGGGGCAGGATTGCCGGGCGCATGCCGGTGTGGGAGCCAGCTGCATGGACGCTTCGCAGAACGACGGTGCCAGTGCCTACTACGGCAAGCTTGCCGGCGCGCTCGAGGGCGGGGCACGGTCCTATGGTGTCCAGCAAGGCTGGATCGCACCGGTCGCCGTGTTCGATGCACCGGAGGGATTTGGGGAGGAATGCTGGTTTGCCGCCAGCCCGGTCACCGTCCTTGCAACGCGGCTCCTTGGCGGCGATGTCGAGTGGCTCTGCGGACCAGCGACCGGACGATTGCTCAGCAAGGGGAACAATGTCGCCCTGCAGCCGCGCGATTGCCCCAACCATGCGCGGGCCGCGGGTCCGATCCGGTTCGCCCAGACGTTCCTGCTCGATGCGCTGGTCGATCGCGTGGCCGATTCGATCAAGCCGGGCGCCACGGCAAGCGGCATGATGCGGGATGACCTCATCTTCGTCCGCGACCGCGAGATCGAGCACCTCACCAATGCCCACGTGCGCGGCGCCACGTCCGGCGCTTGCGCGCTGGAGCTCGAGGCGAGTGCGATCCTGCTGATTGGTGCGATCCTTCGCCGCCACCACGGGTTTGCGGCCCCGCAGCAGACGCGCGGCGGGCTGGCGACCTATCAGCTGCGCCGCGTCTGCGAGGCGATGCTGGCGCATATGGACGAGGACATCAGGCTCGACCTGCTGGCGGGCATCGCGGGGTGTTCGCCGACCCATTTCAGTCGTGCCTTCAAGCAGTCGACCGGCCTTGCCCCGTTCCAGTGGCTCCAGCAGCAGCGCCTCAACCGCGCGCAAATCCTGCTCGCGGAATCGCGGCAGTCGCTTGCCGAAATCGCGCTCGCAACCGGCTTTTCCTCGCAGGCCCACTTCACCACGGCGTTCAAGCGGGTGACCGGCCTGACGCCCGGCTATTGGCGCCGGCACCACAGGCTCTAGCGCCGGCTTTCCTGCCAAGCAGGTGAAACCGACAGCACGCCTGCAAAAGACTTTCTGCGCCGTTCCGGGGAACAAGCGGCAGCACAAATCCATGCGGGAGACCTTCGATGAAGAACCTGTTTACGCCCGATAATGCCGCCATGCTGCTGATCGATCATCAGGTCGGCACGATCAAGCTCGCCATCTCCACCCCTTATGCCGAGATCGTCCGCAACACCCGCGCGCTGGCCCGGACAGCGGTCGAGACGGGCATGCCACTGGTGCTGACCTCAAGCCAGGAAGACCACTTCCAGGGCTTGCTGCTCGACGACCTCCAGACGCTTGCCCCTGCCGCCTACGAAGCTCGCGTCAAGCGCCCCGGCGTGGTCGATTGCTGGCTCTATGCGCCGTTCCGCGATGCCGTGCTCGCAACCGGCCGCCGCAACCTCATCATGTCGGGGCTCACCAACGATGTCTGCATCGTCTATCCCGCGATCAGCGCGGTGGAAGAAGGCTTCAGCGTGCAGGTGGTGGTCGATGCGGGCGGTTCGCCCACCAAGGACGCCGACCAGGCCGCGATCGAACGCATGCGCCAGCACGGGGTCACGATCACTTCGACAAATCAGGTTATGGCCGAGCTTGCGACCGACTGGGCCAGCGAGACCGGCAGCGCGATCCAGCGCGTGATGTACGAGGAAAACCTCAAGCATCTGGTCGAGGCGTAAGGCGGCTGGCGCCTTCCGCCGGGGCGTGCCTTGGCAGGTCGCACCGGCGGCAGGTGCCGCCTCCCGCAAGATTCCGCTTCCCAAATCGCGCTCAGTCTGCAAAAGCGCGCGTCCGCAGTGCCGATGTGTCGGCGCAGCGCGTTCGTGTGGCGATCATAGCTCAGTTGGTTAGAGCGCCGGTTTGTGGTACCGGAGGTCGTGGGTTCGAACCCCATTGGTCGCCCCATTTTCTTCCTATCGTTGCAACAGCGGCAGGGTCTGCACCTTGGTTCAGGCGCGCTAAGCTCTTGCTCCCTATGCGGGCAGGTGGCAGAGGAGGGCAAGCGCGAGCAGGTTCGACTGTCTCGCCAGCCTTACGGACGTACCTGTCAGCCCATGCACGGCTTTGCCAATCCTGCCCGATTCCTGCGCATGGCGCGCTGGCTCATGCCGCTGATGCTCGTGCCGGGGCTCATCCTGGCGTTCGGAGCGCTGGCCTGGGGCCTGTTCATGGTCCCGCCGGACCAGCTGATGGGCCAGACGGTGCGCATTCTCTTCATCCATGTCCCTTCGGCCTGGCTCGGCATGGCCGGCTGGTCGACTATCGCGATCGCGAGCCTCGTCGAACTCGTCTGGCGCCATCCGCTCGCCGGCATCGCGGCGCGCGCAGCGGCGGTCCCGGGCGCGGCCTTTACCGCGATCTGCCTTGCCACCGGCTCGATCTGGGCGCGGCCGACCTGGGGCACCTGGTGGGTGTGGGATGGCCGGTTGACGAGCTTCCTCATCCTGCTCTTCCTCTATTTCGGCTATATCGCGCTCGCCGGCGCGGCGCAGCGCGATGCTGCAGCGGGTGAGGGCGCCAGCCGCGTGACCGCGATCTTCGGCCTTGTCGGCGCAGTCAACATCCCGATTATCAACCGTTCGGTGGTGTGGTGGAACAGCTTGCACCAGCCGCCCTCGATCACCGCAGGCAAGTCGGCCATCGACGCGGCGTTCCTCTATCCGCTGCTGATTGCGGCGCTGGGTTTCACGCTCATCTTCGGCGGGCTCGTCCTCGCGCGAATGCGCATGCTGCTCGCCGATATCCAGACCGAGGCGCGCCTGCGCCGCAAGGCGATGGCGTAAGCGACCAGATATGCACGAGAGGCTCGATCAGTGGCAATTCGTGATGGCGGCGCTCGCCATCGGCGTTATCGGCACCCTTGTCCTTGTGGGCTGGACCCTTTGGGCCATGAAGCGCGCCGAGGCACGAAGAGATAAGGCTCGCGGCAAATGAGCACCATGATCAAGCCCAAACACCAGCGCCTCGTGCTGATCGTCCTCGCGCTCGTCGCGCTGATCGGCGCGGGCCTCCTGGCCGCCATCGCGCTGCGCAACCAGGCCGCCTATTTCTACCTGCCAAGCGAACTCGTCGCGAAGCCGCCCGAAATGGGCCGTGCCGTGCGTCTCGGCGGCATGGTCGAGAAGGGCTCGATTCGGACCCAGCCCGACGGCGTGACGATCAACTTCATCGTCAAGGACGACAAGGCCCGCGTGCCGGTGCGCTTCTCCGGAATCACGCCGGACCTCTTTGTCGAAGGCTCGGGCGTTGTGGCCGAGGGGCGAATGGAAGGTACCACATTCGTGGCCGACAATCTCCTCGCCAAGCATGACGAGAAGTATGTGCCGCGCGAAATGAAGAACATGAGCACGGCTGAGGCCAAGGCTGTGATTGCGGAGACGAAATGATCGCGCAGCCCCATGATAGCTGAACTGGGTCTTGCCATGCTGTGGATGGCCGCGGCGCTCGCGGTCCTGCAGCTGGTGGCCGGCGCGCTCGCGCTGCGCCCCGCGACTGCACATCTGGCCGGCATCGTCCGCCCCGTGGCGATGCTTCAGGGCGTGCTGGTCGCCTGCGCTTTCGCCGCGCTGATCTCGCTGTTCCTCTCGACCGATCTCTCGGTCAAGCTGGTCGCCGAAAACAGCCATTCGGCGAAGCCCTTCATCTTCAAGCTCGCGGGCACCTGGGGCAACCACGAAGGCTCGATGCTGATGTGGGTGACGATCATGAGCCTTGCCGGCGGCTTCGTCGCGCTCATCGAAAAGCGCCTGCGCGAGGAAACGCTGATCGCGACGCTGGCCGGGCAGGCGTTCGTCAGCCTCGGCTTCTATGCCTTTCTACTGCTCGCCTCCAACCCGTTCACGCGCCTGGCCGAACCGCCACCCGAAGGCGCAGGCCTCAACCCGCTGCTGCAGGATATCGGCCTCGCGTTCCATCCGCCCACGCTTTACGTCGGCTATGTCGGGCTCTCGATCGCGTTCAGCTTCGCGGTTGGCGCGCTGGTCACGCGCGATGTCGGACCCGCCTTTGCCTGCGCGATGCGGCCCTGGGTGCTGGGTGCGTGGATCTTCCTGACGCTGGGCATCACCGCCGGCTCCTATTGGGCCTATTACACGCTCGGCTGGGGCGGCTGGTGGTTCTGGGATCCGGTCGAGAACGCCTCGCTGATGCCCTGGCTGGCTGCCACCGCGTTGCTCCATTCGTGCAGCGTGCTCGCCGCGCGCAATGCGCTGCGCACCTGGACGGTCATGCTCGGCGTGATCGCCTTCTCGATGTCGATGGTTGGCACCTTCCTCGTGCGTTCAGGCATCCTGACTTCGGTCCACGCTTTCGCGGTTGATCCTACGCGCGGCACCTTCATTCTCGCCTTGCTCGCGATCTACATCGGCGGCGCGCTGCTGCTCTTCGCCTTGCGCGCGGGCACCGTGACCGAAGGCGCGCGCTTTGCTGTCGTCAGCCGCGAATCCGCGCTGGTGTTCAACAATGTCATGCTCTGCGGCATTCTCGGCATCGTTCTTGTCGGCACGCTTTATCCGCTGCTGACCGAGGCGATGGGCGTGAAGGTCTCGGTCGGCCCGCCTTACTTCAACCCTGTGTCCGCCGTCTTCGCGATCCCGATGATGCTGGTCATGACGGTCGGCCCGGTGCTGCGCTGGCGTGAGGACACGGGCGGGCGGATCACCTGGCAGATCGCAGTTCCCGCACTGGTGATGGCCGCCGCGCTGCTCGCGGTCGAGCTCTTGCTCGCGCCGATCAATCTGCTGCCCGCGCTGGGCCTTGCCATCGCACCCGGCCTCGCGGTCGCCTCGTTGCAGCCGCTCGTGGGCCGCAATTTGCGCCGTACCCCGCTGCCGATCTACGGCATGGTCGTGGGCCACTTCGGCATTGCTGTCGCGCTGTTCGGCATGGCGAGCGAGGGCGCGTTTTCGACGGAACGACTCGCCGCGATGAACCCGGGCGACAGCCAGCAGGTCGGCCCCTTCAAGGTCACGCTTTCCGCAATCGATCCCGTGGCCGGCCCGAACTGGACAGCGCTTCAGGCGACCGTTGCGGCAAGTTATGCGGGCGCTGAACCCATCGTGCTCCACCCCCAGGCGCGCACGTTCGCCAATCCCCCCGGCAACCGCACCGAAAGCGCGCTGCTCACCCGCTGGAACGGCCAGCTCTACTCTGTGCTCGGCGAAGAGGGTGAGGACGGCCGCTGGCAGATGCGCTTCTGGTGGAAGCCTTTCGTGCCGATGATCTGGTATGGCGGCGCGCTTGTCGCATTGGGCGGCCTGTTGGCGCTGCTCGGCCGCGTTGCGCGCGATGTCAGGCGGCTCGTTGCGATCGACAAGATCGCCTGGCGCCGCGAAAGGCAGGGCCGATGAGCGAAGCCACCGCCCCCAGCAAACGCCCTGGCCTTGCCGTCTGGCTGCCGCTCGGCCTTTTCGCGGCTTTCCTCGCATTGGTGTTTGTCGGCCTCTACTGGCCAGCCGACCGTGAGGTTTCCAGCGCCTTTATCGGCAAGCCGCTGCCCGTCTTCGATCTGCCGCCTGCCACCGACGAGCGCCCCGGCCTTGCCACACCGGTGTTCAAGCAGGGCAAGCCGCGCCTCCTCAACGTCTTTGCCAGCTGGTGCGTGCCCTGCGCCGTGGAATCGTCGCAGCTGGCCGCGCTCGCCAAGCAGGGCGTCGAAATCGACGGCGTCGCCATCCGTGACCGCAAGGAGGATGTCGCCCGCTTCCTCGGCCAATATGGCAACCCCTTCGCGCGGATCGGCAAGGATGATCTCAGCCAGGTCCAGCTCGCCATCGGTTCTTCCGGCGTGCCCGAGACTTTCGTCGTCGATAGCAAGGGGATCATCCGCTACCAGCACATCGGTGACATCCGGCCTGAGGATGTGCCGATGATCATGCGCAAGCTGGCGGAAGCGCAGTGATGACCGCACCCATCTCTTCCCATCGTCATTGCGAGCGTAGCGAAGCAATCCAGAGCGTCACCCACACCGCTCTGGATTGCTGCGCTACGCTCGCAATGACGAGGGTCTGGGTTTGGTTCATTGCCCTCCTGGCGCTCTTCGCGCTCACCGCCCCGCTCGCCGCGCAAGACATGCTCCCGCCCGCACCTTATGCCTACAAGCAGCTCGCCGATCCCAAGCAAGAGGCCAAGGCGCAGGCGCTGATGGAAACACTCCGCTGCCTCAAATGCCAGAGCCAGTCGATCGCCGATTCAGATGCGCCGATGGCCGGCGACATGCGCCATCAGGTGCGCACCCGGATCGCTGCCGGAGAGGATCCCGAAGCGATCCGCCAGTGGCTGATCGAGCGTTATGGCGATTACGTCAGCTATACGCCGCAAGTGAAGCCGATCACCTGGCCGCTGTTTGCCGCCCCGCTCCTTTTTCTCGCACTGGCGGCGTTCCTGCTGCGCGGGCGCTTCCGCCGGAGTAAGGGCGCATGACCTGGGTCCTCATCCTGCTCATTGCCGTCGTCGTCTGGGGCGTGATGGTCTTCCTGCTCAAGCTGCCGCGCACCGGCTGGGAGATCACCGGCGCGGCGCTCCTGTTCGGTATCTCGGGTTATGCGCTGCAAGGCCACCCCGGGCAGGCAGGTGCTCCGCAGGCTCCGGTTGAGAGCGCCAAGCTTGCCGACCAGACCCTGATCAAGGAGCGCCAGCAGATGGGCGCGGCCTTCGGACAGGGCCAGTCGTGGCTAATCCTCGCCGATGCGCTCACCCGGCAGGGCCAGTTCGGCGCCGCCGCCGATGTGCTGAACAAGGCGCTGGTGAAGTCGCCGCAGGATGCGGACTTGTGGGTTGCGCTTGGCAATGCGCTGGTCGGCCACACCGATGGCGTGATCACGCCCGCCGCCCAGTACGCCTTCCGGAAGGCGGCGACCATCGCGCCCGATCATCCCGGCCCGCCGTTCTTCATGGGCCTCGCGCTTGCGCAGTCCGGGCGTTTGGCCGAAGCCCGCACCTTGTGGGCGCAGTTGCTCGCCCGTTCGCCGACTGACGCGCCCTATCGTGCAGACCTCCAGACCCGGCTGGCGCAGCTCGACTCGCTCATCGCCGAACAGGCACAGGCGCAGGGCGGCATGGCAGGGGCACCGACAGTTCCGCCGTCGGGTGTCAAACCGGCCCAGCAATAATCCCCAGATTCAAGGGCTTATTGCCCTGCTTCGGCGCTACTGACATGCGTGTGCATCCCATTGCGGGTACTATGGGGCAGTGCTAAAGCGCGCCGCCGTCCGGGGTATCTGTGCTATGCTCACGGGGGTTTGGGCCAAGGGCCCGGAGACTTGCTGACAATGAACGAAGCCGTGGTTGACGCTGCACCCGATAGCGGAGGGCAGAGCGCCCCTTGCGCGGCCGAAGCCGTGCCCGCGGCGCGGCAGGTCGGCGGGCTCAGCCTTGCGGTCGGCGCGATCGGTGTTGTCTTCGGCGATATCGGCACCAGCCCGCTCTACGCGCTGCGCGATACCTTCGCCGGGCACCATCCGCTCCCGCTCGACCGGTTGCATGTCTATGGCATCGTCAGCCTGATGTTCTGGTCGATGATGCTGATCGTGACCCTGAAGTACGTCACCGTCATCATGCGCGCGGACAACAAGGGCTCGGGCGGCAGCCTCGCGCTGCTCGCGCTGATCAACCAGCAGGCCTCGGGCCGGCGCTGGGGCAAGGGCATCGTCCTCCTCGGCGTCCTCGCCACCGCGTTGTTCTACAGCGATTCGATGCTCACCCCGGCGGTCTCGATCATGAGCGCGGTTGAGGGCATGTCGGTCTACAACCCCTCGCTCCACGGCTTTGTCGTGCCGCTGGTGGTTGCCATCGTGATCGGCCTGTTCGCCACCAAGAGCCAGACCACCGGCACGCGCCTCAACTGGGCCTCGCGCTGGGCGGGGCCGTTCATGCTGCTTTACTTCGCCACAATCTCGCTGCTCGGGCTGCGGAGCATCGCTGCCGATCCGCAAGTGATCGAGGCGCTCTCGCCCGCCTGGGCACTGGGGATGTTCCTGGCCGATCCGTGGCACGGCTTCATCGCCATGGGCACCGCCGTGCTCGCGGTGACGGGCGCGGAAGCGCTTTATGCGGATATGGGCCAGTTTGGCCGCGTGCCAATCCGCGTATCGTGGCTGGTCTTTGTGCTGCCCGCGCTGGTGCTCAATTATCTCGGGCAGGCGGGGCTGCTGCTGCGCAATCCACAAGCGATCCACAGCCCCTTCTTCCTGCTCGCCCCTCCGGGCTTCGAGTGGCCCTTGCTGGTGATTGCTACCACCGCCGCCGTGATCGCAGCCAAGGCAGTCATCTCGGGCGCGTTCCTCGTTACCCAGCAGGCGATCCAGCTCGGCTTCATCCCACGCATGACGATCCGCCACACCTCGACGAGCCTTGGCCAGATCTACATCCCGGCGATCAACTGGGCGCTGATGATCGCGGTGATCCTGCTCGTGCTGGTGTTCGAACGCTCGCGCAATCTCACCGCGGCCTATGGCATCGCGGTGACGGGGGCGATGCTGATCGACAATATCCTCCTCGCGGTCGTGCTGTTCAAGCTGTGGCGCTGGAAGCCGATCTTCGCGCTGCCGCTGCTTGCGTTGTTCTTCGCGATCGACGCGACCTATCTCGGCGCTAATCTCGCCAAGATCCCGGACGGCGGCTGGGTGCCGCTCCTCATGGGCATGGCGATCTTCACCCTGCTGACGACCTGGTCACGCGGCCGCGCCCTGATGCGCCAGAACATGGCCGAAGGCGCGCTGCCGCTTGAGGTGTTCACGCGTTCGGCCCATACCAGCGCGGCGCGCGTGCCGGGTACCGCGGTGTTCATGGCCTCGGCGGCTGCGGGCGTGCCTTCGGCGCTGCTGCATAACATCAAGCACAACAAGGTGCTGCACGAACGCGTGGTGGTGCTCACCGTGCAGATCGCCGACGTGCCCATGGTCGAGCCGGCCGACCGCGCGGTGGTCAAGGACTTCGGGCAGGGTTTCTACCGCCTGATCCTGCGCTTCGGCTTCATGGAAGAGACCGATGTTCCCGCCGCACTCTGCGGTGTCTCGGTCTGCGGTGAGCCGTTCGACATGATGCGCACGAGCTTCTTCCTTTCGCGCCAGACTTTGATCCCCGCGGATGTCCCCGGCATGGCGCTGTGGCGCGAAATGCTGTTTGCGTGGATGCTCCGCAATGCGGCGGACGCGATGGGCTTCTTCCGCCTGCCGACCAACCGTGTGGTCGAACTGGGCAGCCAGCTCAAGATCTGAAGGCGGGGGGCGCCAGGCCCCCCTTGTCGCGCGGCTACTTCGGCAACGGCGTCGGCGAAGGCGTGGGCTTCAGCGCGTCCTTGGCCTCGCCCGCACCCTGCTTGATGCGCGCGCCCATACGGTCCGCAGCTTCCTCGACCCGATCCACTGCTGCGCCGGCCTTCGCTCCGGCCTCCGCCGCACCCGTACTGGCGGCGTCACGCGACTCGGAGGCGGCAGTCGAGATGTCTTGGCCTGCAGACGTCGCGGTATCGGCGGCGTTGTGCTTGGTCTTTTCCGAACAGGCGGAAAGCGCGAGGGCTGCGGCAAGTACCGCAAGAGAAACTGATCGCATGATGGGGGATACCTTTCTGGCGTGGACTTTCGTCCGGAGCGCGCGGTTCCCCCCCACAAACGCAAACGGCGCGGCGTCCACTCGGGACGCCGCGCCGCTCTGCGCGCTTATGCGTATGCAATCAAGCGAAGTTGGCGCCCGCCATGCAGTAGAGCATGGGGATCGACAGCAGCAGGTTGGTGCGGCTGGCGATGAGCGCACGGGGCGCAGCAGCAGCCTTCTCCTCAGCCGTCGCTTCGACGATCCCGAGGATCTTCTTCTGGGCGGGCCAGATGATGAACCACACGTTGAACGCCATGATGATCCCGAGCCACATGCCGATGCCGATCAGGCCGCCCTTGCCGGCGCCCTGGAACGTCAGCGATTCGTGGCCGTAGCCGCCAATGGCAGCGGCTGCGAGGCCGGTGACCAGCGTCAAGAGCGCGCCATAGCGGAAGAAGAAGAACACCTTGGGCGCGATGTGCCCGGTGATTGCGCCCTTCTGCTCGGCAGGGATCTTGGGCATGGTCGGCACCTGAACGAAGTTCAGGTAGTAGAGCAGGCCGATCCAGACGATGCCGAAAAATACGTGCAGCCACAGCGTGGCGGAGTAGCTGGTGACCGGCACCGAGCTATGAAAGCTGAACATCAGGATGAGCGCGGCGGCGAAGCCGACGCTGAGCACGAGGTGCAGATTTCCAAAGAACTTTGCCATTTTTGTTTCCCCCGAAGAGATGGTCTTTTGATGGCTGCCCGGCCAGCCAGCCGGTCCGCTGCGGTTCATATGCGGGTTTTGGCTCGTTTGTCATTGTATTTTGGTGCCATGCGTCAGCCGCTTGGCGGGTTCTGCTCGACTTCGGCCTCGGCGTCCTCGCCCAGGCCATGGCGTAGCAGCATGGGGATCTGCGCAAAGGTGAACACGAACGAGAGCCCGCTCACGCCCCACAGCTTGACCAGCAGCCAGGTGTCGAAGGACAGCGTGTGGCGCAGGATCTCGTTGAGCACGGCGAGGAACAGGAAGAACCACGCCCAGTTGCGCGAGAGCTTGAGCCAGCCTTCCTCCGAAAGCCCGTCGAACGCGCTTTGCAGCATCATCTTCAGCATGGGCTTGCCGCGAAACAGGCCGCCGAACAGGACGCCTGCAAACAGCAGGTAGATTGCGGTCGGCTTGATCTGGATCCACACCGGATCGCCGAGGAACACGGTGAGCGAGCCGAAGCCGACGATCAGGATCGTCGAGAGCCACAGCATCGGCGAAACACGGCCCAGCCGCCATTTCGAGATGATCAGCGCCGCAACCGTGGCGATCATGAACACCACGGTGGACTTGGTCACCGCCACCACCGCGCCCAGACTCTGGCTGCCGGCATCCTTCGGGCTGTACCAGCGATAGGCGAGGAAGAACACCAGCAGCGGGCCGTAATCGACCACGAGATTGGCCCATGAAGCCTTGGGCTTGGCAGCCGGTTCGCTCACCGCAGCACTCCCGCAATCACCCGCGCGACAAGATCGGGATCGAAAGGACGAAGGTCATCGATCTTTTCGCCGACGCCAATGGCGTGGATGGGCAGGCCATATTGCTCCGCCGCCGCTACCAGCACACCGCCGCGCGCAGTGCCGTCGAGCTTGGTCATGATGAGGCCTGAAACACCCGCCACTTCCTTGAAGATCTCGATCTGTTGCAGCGCGTTCTGCCCGTTGGTCGCATCGAGCACCAGCACCACGTCATGCGGGGCTGCCGGATTGAGCCGGCCCAGCACGCGGCGCACTTTGGCCAGCTCGTCCATCAGCTCGCGCTTGTTCTGGAGGCGCCCTGCGGTGTCGACGATCAGCGCGTCGATGCCCTTGTCGGTCGCGGCCTTGACCGCATCGAACACGATCGAGGCGGGATCGCCGCCTTCCGCGCCCGAGACGATCTCGATCCCAAGCCGGTCTGCCCAGACGCGCAGCTGGCCGATCGCGGCGGCGCGGAAGGTGTCGCCCGCTGCCAGCATGACCGAATAGTCCTGCTCCTGGAACAAGTGCGCCAGCTTGGCGATCGTTGTCGTCTTGCCCGAACCGTTGACACCGATGACGAGGATCACCTGCGGGCGGGGGAAGGCCACGATCTCGAGCGGCTTTGCCACAGGGCGCAGGATCGCGGCGATTTCCTCCGCCACGGCTTCGGCAAGCTGCGCTTCGTCGACGCCCTTCTCGAAGCGCGCCGAGGCGAGCTTGGCGCGGATGCGCGCGGCAGCCCGCGGACCGAGGTCGGAAAGGATCAGCGCGTCTTCGAGGTCGTCGAGCTGCGCATCCGTCAGGCGGTTGCCGCCGGCAAGGCCTGCGAGGTTCTCGGTCAGGCGTTCGGAAGTCTTGCGCAAGCCCCCAAGCAAGCGATCGGTCCAGCCGGCCTCGCTTGTGGTTGCGCTCTCGTCGGGGGTCATTCCAGCAGGCCTTCGCGGATACGGGTCGGTGTCAGCAGCACAATTGCCCCCGGCGCGGTGCCTTCGGGCAGCCGGTAGGGAGCGAATTCGGGGGAATGGCCGGTTCCGTCGCGCTCGGCAAGCACTTCGCGCGTGGCGCCGATCAGCCCCTCCAGCCAGCGCGCGCGCGTGGCGGCGACGGCGGCACGGACTTCGGCCGCGCGTTCGCGCACCAAGGGCGGCGGCACTTGCGGCATGCGCGCGGCGGGCGTGCCGGGGCGGGGGGAATAGGGAAAGACATGGCCGTGGACGATCCCGCAGTCCGCCACGATGGCGACATTGGCCGCATGCATCGCCGCATCCTCGGAGGGGAACCCGGCGATCAGGTCCGCGCCGATGGCAATGTCCGGCCGCGCGCGGCGCAGGCGCTCGCTCAGCGCGACGGCCTCGGCACGGGTATGGCGGCGCTTCATGCGCTTCAGGGTCAGGTCATGCCCCGCCTGCAGCGAAAGATGGACATGCGGCATGATCCGCGCCTCGCCGGTGATCAGCTCGAACAGCAGGCCGTCGATTTCCACCCCGTCGAGCGAGGAGAGGCGCAGGCGGGGCAGGTCGGGGAACGCCGCAAGGATCGCGGCGACCAGATCGCCCAGACGTGGTGCGCCGGGCAGGTCCGCACCCCAGCCGGTCACGTCCACCCCGGTCAGCACGACTTCGCTGGCCCCGCTGGCGAGGTGGCCTTCCACCGCGTTCAGCACTGCGGCGATCGGCTGTGAAAGGCTTTTGCCACGCCCCGCAGGGATGATGCAGAACGTGCAGGCGTGGTCGCACCCCGTCTGCACCGGCACGAAAGCGCGGGTATGGCGGGCGCTGGGCGTGCGCAGAGGGGCAGGGTGCGCCGCCCATGCTGCAGGATCGAGCTTCGCCGCATTCGCCACCACGCCGTCCACTTCGGGCATCGCGGTGAAATCCTCCGGCGTGATCGTTGCCGCGCACCCCGTTACCAGCAGCCGTGCGTCCGGATGGGCCGCGCGCAGCCGCCGCACCGCGCGGCGGGATTGGCGCACCGCTTCGGCCGTCACCGCGCAGGAATTGACCACGACTGTCGGCCGCTCCGCCCCCGCGATCAATCCGCGGATCGCCTCACTCTCGGCCAGATTGAGCCGGCAGCCCAGCGTGACCACACCGTCACTCACAGGGGGTAAGCATCCTCGTCAAAGGTGCCGGCAAAGCTGAACGCGGCTGGGCCCGTCATCAGGATCGTGCCGCCCTCGGTCCAGGCGATCTCCAGCGGCCCGCCGGGCAGATCAACGCGCACAGGGCCGGTCACCAACCGTCGCCGCAGCGCGAGCACCGCAGCCGCGCAGGCGCCAGTGCCGCAGGCCCGCGTCAGGCCCACGCCGCGCTCCCACACGTGCAGCTTGATATGGCTTGGCCCGAGGACCGTGGCGACTCCGACATTGACCTTCTCGGGGAACAGCGGATCGGTTTCGATCACCGGCCCCAGCCGCGCAAGATCGACGGCATCGGCATCAGGCACAAAGAACACCACATGCGGGTTGCCGACATTGACCGCCGCCGGGGTCTCAAGGTCCTCCCAGCCAACGGGCATGGCCAGCGTGTCCATCGCATAAGCCAGCGGGATATCGTTCCAGCCGAACCGCGCGGGGCCCATGTCGACCGCAACACCGACGTCGCTCGCCGTCGAGGCGATGACCCCGCCCAGGGTCTCGATCCGCTGCGCGCCGCCGAGCAGCAGGCCCACTGCGCGCGCGGCATTGCCGCAGGCTTCCACTTCGCTGCCATCGGCATTGAAGATGCGCATGCGCACGTCGGCGGCGGGCGAGGGTTCGAGCACGATCAACTGGTCGCAGCCGATCCCGGTATGCCTCTCGGCCAGCGCGGCGGCGCGCACGGCGGACATCGCCACGGGCGCGTTCCCGGACTCCGGGCGCGCATCGATCACGATGAAATCGTTGCCCAGGCCATGCATCTTGCGGAATGCGACAGACATGACGTCCGTCTAGGAGCCCGCGCCGCCCTTCGCAACGATTTCAGGCGCTGCGCGCGCTCGGCGTTTCCGGGGCGTCGGGCATGGTGGTCTGGACGCTCAGCAGCCCCTGCTCGGCGAGGTCCCGCTTCACCTCTTCTGCAGAGGCCGGCAGGCCATAGAGATAACCCTGACCCTTGAACTGGCCGAACCGGCGCAGAGCATGAAGTACTTCTGGGCTTTCGATCCCTTCCGCGGTGATGGGCAGTGCCATGCCGCGCCCGAGCGAGGAAATCGCCTCGACGATCGAAGCGCTGTCCGCGCTGCGCACCAGCGAGGAGACGAAGCTGCGGTCGATCTTGATCCGGTCGAAGGGCAGCGTGCGCAGTTGCGCAAGGCTCGAATAGCCGGTGCCGAAATCATCGAGGCTGATGCGGATACCCTGGTTCTTGAGGCTGGTGATGAGCGAGCGCACCACCGCGATATTCTCGTGCAGGCAGGTCTCGGTGATCTCGATCTCGAGCCGGCTTGGCGGGAAATTGGCCGCGACCAGCATCTTGAGCAGCCGCTGCGCAAACCATGGATCGCGCAGCTGCAGCGGCGAGATGTTGACCGAGAGCGTGAGGCGCGGATCCCAGGCTCTCGCATCCTCCAGCGCGAGCGTGATCAGCGCTTCCGAGAGCTCGGCAATTAGGCCGATTTCCTCTGCCACCGGGATGAAGACGTCGGGGTTCACCATGCCGTGGCGCGGCGAAAACCAGCGTGCCAGCATTTCAAAGCCGGTGATCTCGCCGGTTTCTAGGTCGATCTGCTTTTCATAAAAGGGCACGAACTCACCGCGCGGCAGGCCGTCGCGGATATCCTGCTCCAGCTCGCTGCGAAAACGCAGTTCCTTTTCCATGCTCGGCTCGAACCATGCAAACCGGTTCCGTCCGCGTCGCTTGGCCTGATACATTGCGAGGTCCGCGCGGTGGAGCAGATCCTGCGCGACAAGGGCAGCGCTCTGCACCGCTCCGCGCGAACCCTGGGCTATCCCGATCGAAGCGGTGACTTCCGCACGCAAGCCGCCCGAAAGGATCGGTTCCGCCAGCGCGTCGTTGATCCGCACGGCGAGGCGTTCGATCGCGCAATCGCTGCCCGGCGTGAAGATCGCCGCGCAGATGAATTCATCGCCGCCCAGCCGCGCGACGACGCCGCGCACCGGCATCAGCGCCTCGATCCGCCGGGCGGTCTCGACCAGCACGGCATCACCCACTTTGTGGCCCAGCAGGTCGTTCGAGCGCTTGAACTTGTCGAGGTCGAT
The DNA here is from genome assembly GCA_903834285.1 of uncultured Sphingomonadales bacterium. GTDB lineage: Bacteria > Pseudomonadota > Alphaproteobacteria > Sphingomonadales > Sphingomonadaceae > Novosphingobium. The sequence continues at coordinate 24,518 of CAILIO010000410.1, forward strand.
CATCAGCACTGCGACTTCGTCGCCGCTGTCCGTTGCTTCGTCGACCAGCATGGAAATCGCTTCATCGAGGCTGCGGCGGTTGAGGCAACCGGTCAGCGCGTCGGTTCGCGCCAGCCGCGTCGCGCTTTCCTCGGCCTTGCGGCGCTCTGTGATCTCGGTCTGCAGCTCGGCATAGCGGCGCCAGCCGAAGATCAGCAGCGCGATGTTGAGGATCAGCGCATTGGTGAGCAGTACGTCGGGACTGCCGACACCGTAAATCCAGCTGCGGACAACGCCGGTGAGTACGGTCGATCCCGTGCCGACGAACAGGAAAATGGCGGTGACAAGGATGCCAAGCGCGACGAGATCCCGCTCGGCGCGCTTGAGCGGAGCCGCGTTGCCCGCCATGTCTGTCCTGTCATGCCCAGCCTTCGCCATGATCGGCTTGCTCATTCCTTTCGGGTCCCGTCCGGACGTTAAGCGATCGGCCCTGAAGTTTTGGTTAAGGGCGCCTTTCCGGGGGGAGGCTGCGATGCGGCCCGGTTGGCTCTGGTGCAGGTGCAGCGGGGGGACTTGCGCCGCAGCCGTATTTGGCGTACGCGGACCGCACTGAAAGGTGGTTCTGGCTGCCTTGTCAGGGTAGTATGATCCCGGTTTCCGTGGATACGTCATACGCTGGTCGGCGAGGTTTCGCCCACCGGCGTTTTTCGCGTTTCGCATGAGGTCACCGGGAAAAAGGAGCGTGGCGCGTGTTCGATAGTCTGTCAGACCGGCTTGGAGGCGTCTTTGATCGCCTGCGTGGTCGCGGCGCGCTGCGCGAGGAAGACGTGCAGGCCGCCATGCGCGAAGTGCGCATCGCACTGCTCGAAGCCGATGTCGCGCTCCCCGTCGTCCGCCGCTTTATCGATTCGGTGACCGAGCAGGCCACCGGCCAGCAAGTCCTGCGCTCGGTCACGCCGGGCCAGCAGGTCGTCAAGATCGTCAACGACGCGCTTGTTGAGATGCTCGGTTCCGAAGCCGCAGAACTCGATCTCGCTGCGGCGCCGCCGGTCGTCATCATGATGGTCGGCCTTCAGGGTTCGGGCAAGACGACGACGACCGCCAAGATCGGCAAGCTGCTCAAGGAAAAACAAGGCAAGAAGGTCCTGATGGCCTCGCTGGACGTCAATCGTCCGGCGGCGCAGGAACAGCTTGCCGTGCTGGGCGAACAGGCGGGTGTTGCAACCTTGCCGATCGTCTCCGGCCAGTTGCCCGTCGATATCGCCCGCCGCGCGGTCAATGCCGCAAAGCTGCAGGCAGTCGACGTGCTGATTCTCGATACCGCAGGCCGGCTCCACGTCGATCAGGCGCTGATGGACGAGATGAAGGCTGTCGCCGAAGTCTCGGCCCCGCGCGAAACGCTGCTGGTGGTCGACTCGCTGACGGGTCAGGACGCGGTGAACGTCGCGCAGAACTTCGCAGGCGAAGTCGATTTAACCGGCGTCGTGCTCACCCGTATGGACGGCGATGCGCGCGGCGGTGCGGCGCTGTCGATGCGCGCTGTCACCGGCAAGCCGATCAAGTTTGCTGCCACCGGTGAAAAGCTCGATGCGATCGAGCCGTTCCATCCCGAGCGCGTTGCCGGCCGCATCCTCGGCATGGGCGATATCGTCTCCATCGTCGAAAAGGCCGCTGCGACGGTTCAGGCCGACGAGGCGGAGAAGCTCGCGCAGCGCATGGCCAAGGGCCAGTTCGACATGAACGACCTGCGCACCCAACTGCAGCAGATGCAGCGCATGGGCGGGCTCGGCGTGCTGGCGGGCCTCATGCCCGGCATGAAGAAGGCAAAGCAAGCCATGGCCAATTCGGGCATGGACGACCGGGTGCTGCTCCACATGGACGCGATCATCGGCTCGATGACCCCCAAGGAGCGCGAGCGGCCCGAACTGCTTAACGCCAAGCGCAAGATCCGCGTCGCGAAGGGCTCCGGCACCCAGGTGCAGGACGTCAACAAGCTCATCAAGATGCACATGGAAATGGCAAAAGCCATGAAGCAGATCCGCAAGATGGGCGGGCTCAAGGGCCTTGCCGCGATGTTCGGTGGCGGCGGCATGGGCGGTCTGGGCGGCGGCGATGCCGGTCCCGGTCCCGGCCAGCTTCCCGGCGGCGGCATGGGGGCAGGGATGGGCGGCATGCCCGGCTTGCCCGGCCTTGGCGGCGGCAACATGCCTGCCAACCTCGGCGATCTTCTGCGGAAAAAATGATTTCAGTTTCAGTTTAAGTTTTACTCGGAAAGGTTTGAAGTATGTCGGTTTCCCTTCGTCTCTCGCGTGGTGGCTCCAAGAAGCGCCCTTACTACAAGGTCGTGGTCGCCAACAGCCGCTCGCCCCGCGATGGCGCCTACCTCGAGCAGGTCGGCACCTACAATCCGCTCCTCGCCAAGGATGACGAGAACCGCGTCCGCCTGACCGAGGATCGCGTGCGCTACTGGCTCGGCGTCGGCGCGCAGCCGACCGACCGTGTCGCCCGCATGCTCGACAAGGCCGGCATCAAGGAGCGTCCCGCTACCGTGAACCCTGCGAAGGGTGAGCCGGGCAAGAAGGCCAAGGAGCGCGCTGAAGATCGCGCCAAGAAGATCGCCGAGGCCGAAGAAGCCAAGCGTGAGGCTGAAGAAGCTGCTGCTGCCGCTGCTGCTGCCCCGGCCGTTGAAGAAGCGCCTGCCGAAGAAGCGGCTGCTGAAGAAGCGCCCGCTGCCGAAGCTGCTGCCGAGCAGACCGAAGGCTAAGCTGCCATGCACGGCCGCCCCGTCACGCTCGCTGCCATCAGCGGCGCGCATGGCGTGGGCGGCGACGTGCGGCTGAAGCTGTTTGCGGAAGGGGTGGAAAGCCTCAAGGCCCACGCCCGATTCAACGACGGCGCCCTCACGCTCACCAAGCTGCGTGATGACGGGAAAGGCGGCGCCATCGCCCGCTTTGCCGAAGTGGCAGACCGCACGGCGGCTGAAAAGCTGCGCGGCACCGTGCTGACGGTGCCGCGCGCCAGCCTCCCGCCGCTGGCGGAGGGCGAATACTACTACACTGATCTGATCGGCCTCCCCGCGGTCTCGACCGAGGGCGAAGTGCTGGGCACCTGCATCGCGGTCGAAAACTTCGGCGCGGGCGATGTGCTCGAGATCGAGCGGCTGCCCGAAGCTGGCAAGCCGCCCAAACGCTTCATGGTGCCGATGCGCGCGCAGGCCGTGCCCGAATGGAACGGCGATCGGCTGGTGATCGAAGCGATTTACGCGGCTGATTGATAAACTGGCGACTGACAGGTCGCCGGATCGCAGTAAGGTTCTTCGGCTTGCTGCCGCTGCGGCGGCGTGATCAGATCGCGTACCAGCATGCGCAGCTCTTGCCACAAGCTGGGCATTGGACAGCCGTCCTTGCGCGCCTGCAAGGCTGCCTTGTGGGCTTCGGCCCATCCGCGGCTCCAAAATTCGTCCATCATCGCTCGTCTCCTTCGCTGATGGCCGCATTGTGCCCGTCCGCCGCGTGGCAGGCCAACAAATGCTCTGGCATAATACATAAGGTGGCCTTATCATTGCGAGGTGCCTGAACTCCCGCCCCTCTCCGCCGTGCGCGTGTTCGAAGCCGCGGCAAGGCTCGAAAACTTTAGCCGCGCTGCCGAGGAACTGGGCATGACCCAGGCCGCCGTCAGCTATCAGGTGCGCCAATTGGAAGACCGGGTCGGGCGCCCGTTGTTCCTGCGCGAAAAAGGCCGGGTGCGCCTGTCCGAGGCCGGACGACGCCTTGCCCCTGCCGTGTCGTCGGCGCTTGCCGATATCGCCACGGCCTTCGCCAATCTCAGCGCGGACGATAGCGGCGTGCTGGCGATCAGCACGATCCCCTCGTTCGGCGGAACCTGGCTCAGCACGCGGATCGGGCGGTTTCAGGTGGCCATGCCCGATCTGGCGCTGCGCCTGGCCACCACCGGGCGCGTCACTGATTTCGCGCGCGACGGGATCGACGTGGCGATCCGGTCGGGAGTAGGGCCTTGGCCCGGCCTTACCCGCGAATTCCTGATGCGCTACCATGTCACGCCGGTCTGCTCGCCGAGCTTTCTTGAAGCCCATCATATTCGCGAACCGGCCGATCTGCTGCGCGTGCAGCGTCTCGCGCCCGAAGACCCGTGGTGGACAGGCTGGTTCGCGCTGGCCGGGGTCGCCATGCCGGATGCGGCGCCGCGTGCAGGCATTGCCTTTGACAGCCAGATGGAGGAGGCCCGCCTTGCCGGCGCGGGCTTTGGCGCCGCACTGATGACGCCCGCCTTCTGGCGTGACGAGATCGCCGCGGGAACGCTGGTACAGCCTTTCCCGCAAGTCTTCCTGCCACCTGTCTCGCTCTGGCTGGTGCGCCCCGAAGGCCGGCACGGCGTGCGCAAGATCGAGCGCTTCCGCGAATGGCTCCTCGCCGAAATGGCTGCCGAACGCGCGCGGGGGCTGGCGCCCGAGGCGGTCTGGACGGCGCCGGATGACGTAATGGTCCGGTAACAGCTTTGGGCTATACGTCAGGGCCAGATGAACGCGCCTTTCGCTTCGTCATTCCCGGCAGCAGCTGACCCGCTGTGGCAGGCCCTGTCTGCCTATGAAGTCGGCCCTGCCGATGCCGATCTCTCCTTCAAGCAGCGCCTCGCTCGCGAGAACGGCTGGAGCGCGCAGCGGGCCGCGTGCGCCTATGAGGAATATCGCCGCTTTCTCTATCTCGCGGTCACCGCGCCGCACCCGGTCACTCCGTCCGATGCGGTCGATCAGGTCTGGCACCTCCACCTCACCTACACGCGCGACTACTGGGAGCGGCTCTGCCCCGACGTGCTGGGCCGCGCGCTCCATCACGGCCCCACCAAGGGCGGCCGCGCCGAGGGTGAGCGCTTCTTCGAACAATATGCGCTGACCCTGCGCGCCTATGAAGCCGCCTTCGGCCCGGCGCCCGCCGATGTGTGGCCCGATGCGCGCCGCCGCCTGCAGATCGACCCCTTGGCGCGGCGGGTGCACCCGCATGAAGCGCTGATCCTCTCCTACCGCTGGCTTTTCGGTGGGGGGCTGCTCGCGCTCCTGACTTACGCTCTATGGAGTCTACGATGACCGGTCTTGGTCCCTTCGACCTGCATGGCGCAGAATTCCTGCTGCTCTACTGCGAACTGGCATTCATCGCGCTGGTTGCCAGCCTCCTGATCCCGCCGTTCCTGCGTTCCCAAGGCCAGACCAGTCGCTCCATAGACGAGGACGAACTGGCGCTGCTCGCAGGTGGTCGCGACCGGCTGGCCGAAGCTGCGGTGGTGCGGCTTCTTGCGGCAGGCTCCGCCATCGTCCAGTCCGGCGGCACGTTGCAGATCCGCGACCCGCGCGGCGGCAAGACCCTGGCCGAGCGGCGCATCGCGGCGCTTTCCTCTCCGGTGAGGTGGAACCACGTGACCGAGACGCTGGCCGGCCCCGCCGAAGCGGGCGAGCGACGGCTGGAACAGCAGGGCCTCTTCATGGACCGCGCCACCGCGCGGCAAATGCGCCTGATCCAGACCCTACCGCTGCTGCTGCTCTTCGTGTTCGGCTTTGCCAAGTGGATCATCGGCACGATGCGCGACCGGCCGGTCGGTTTGCTCACCGCGCTGCTGGTCGTGACCGCGGTTGTCGCTGTCCTGCGCTTCGCTGTGCTTGATCGCCGCACCCGCGCGGGAAAGCAGGCGCTTGCCGATGCCCGGTTTGAAGCCGCCCGCCTGCGCCGCGCCATGCCGAGCGACGAGGCCCCGCTCGCGGTCGCATTGTTCGGCACATCGGTGCTGGTGGGCTCGTACCTCTCGGACTTCCACCGCATGCGCGCGGCCCTCAGTGGCGGCGACAGCAGCAGCACGGGCGGCTGCAGTGGCGGCGGAGGAGGGGGGTGCGGCGGTGGTGGCTGCGGCGGTTGCGGCAGCTGACGC
>CAILIO010000411.1 GCA_903834285.1 uncultured Sphingomonadales bacterium
GTGCCCGCCCTCTGGCTAAAGCGCGCCCCTGCCCGCAAGGCAAGCCGCTTTAGCTCAGTCGGTAGAGCACATCATTCGTAATGATGGGGTCAGGTGTTCGAATCACCTAAGCGGCACCATTTCCTTGTCCGCAGAAGTGCAAGGAAAGTTGAAAAAACCCCAGAAATCAGCTATAAATGACACTGGCACTACCGCCAGTGATCACCCTTGGACGCCGATGATCGGACGCATTTGGGGGCCACGGTGGGGGCCACTTGGCAACTACGAAAAGGCGTGGCCCCCAAATGGCACTTGCGAACACCGCACTCCGTCGAGTGAAGCCCCAAGCCAAACCTTATAAGGTGGCTGATGAGAAGGGTTTGTTCCTGCTCGTTCAGCCGTCGGGGGGCATGCTTTGGCGTCTGAAATACCGAATCGACGGTAGTGATGAGAACGGCAAACCGAAGCGAGTGGAGAAAAAACTCGGCCTCGGCACGTTCCCGGAAGTGAGTCTCAAGGAAGCCCGTTTCCGTCGTGATCAGGCCCGCTCGCTCCTCGCTAGCGGTATCGACCCGGCGGAAGAGAAGCGCCGGGAAGAGCATGAGGCAAAGGTCAACGCCGCGAACACGTTCACGTCAGTGGCTGAGGCCTACATCACCAAGAACGTGCGGGACGGTCTTGCAGCCAACACCATCATTAAGCGGCGCTGGCTTGTCAGGGTGCTGCAAAAGTCTCTCGGCAATCGCCCCATGTGCGAGATCAAGCCGATCGACGTGCTGAAGGCAGTCCGTCCGTTTGAAGCCGCCAAGAACGACGAAAAAGCCCACCGAGCCCTTCAGTTCGTCGGTAGCGTATTCCGGTACGCCGTCGCCAATCAGCTTGCCACCGGAGATCCGACGCGCGACCTCCGTGGGGCATTGGCGAGGCGCAAGCCCAAGCACCACGCAGCCATCCTAGATCCCAGGCATGTGGGGAGCCTGCTGCGGGCTATCGAGTGCTATGAGGGGCAGGGCCTGCCGATCACCAGGATCGCGTTGCAGCTCTCGCCCTATGTGTTTGTGCGCCCTACAGAGCTTCGCACCGCTGAGTGGTCTGAACTCGATTTGGACGCGGGCGTCTGGCGCATTCCTGCCCCGAAGATGAAGGGCAGGCAGGAGCATGTCGTGCCATTGTCTCGCCAGGCTGTGACGCACTTCCGAGCCGCCCAAGCCCTGACAGGCGACGGGCGCTACGTCTTTCCATCCATCCGGACACCTCTGAAGCCGATGTCAGAGAATACAGTGAACGCGGGGCTTCGCAGGTTGGGTTTTACTAAGGACGAAATGACCGCCCATGGCTTCCGCGCCATGGCCAGCACGTTGCTTAACGAATCCGGCAAGTGGTCCGCCGATGCGATCGAAAGGGCACTCGCGCACAAAGACAAGGATGTGGTGCGCGCCGCTTACCATCGCGGGACCCACTGGAATGAACGCGTGGAAATGGCGCAATGGTGGGCCGACTATCTCGATACATGTGGATCGGCGTGCAAAAGGAACCCGGTTAGCGGGGTGATCGGCGTCCAAAAGGGAACCACCATTCCGATGGTTTAGACAGCGGCCTGGATTTTCAGGTGGCGAGATCGGGATGTTGGTGGTGGAGACAGTTGTACGCA
>CAILIO010000412.1 GCA_903834285.1 uncultured Sphingomonadales bacterium
ACCGAAGCCTCGGGTCAAGCACATGAGCCGCCTTCCACTGAACGAGTTGCCTACCTTCCTGGAGAAACTTGGCGGGTACGTTTTGGCTGCCCGGACGAATCCTCACGGTGCATCGAACTGGCTGATGGGCAGTTGCGGCAGACTTCCGGCAAGCGTCAATAGCATCGCGGTTGTCGCGTTGGATGTCAGCGGCTTGGACTAAGACTTCCCAAGCCTCGGGGCTGCTGGCTTGCATCATTCGGGTGCCTGCGTCCCAGACTGACGATGCGCCAACCATCCGCGCTGCCATGCGCTCCGGCCAATGCCAGCTCTCGGGCATGGTCCGGGCAATGGTGCCAGGAAGGAAAGACCATAACAGTATCCCAGCCAGCAATGCCCCGCCTGTCACCTGGAAGATCTGTTGGCGCTGGTCAGTGGCTGTCCGCGCATGCGCGGTGACACTGCGCAACTCCTGCGTCGCATGGTGCAAGTCGCTGCGGGCCTGGCTGATGCGTTCCTGATCGCCGCGCCGTGCCGATTCCGCCACTGCCGCGATCCGGTTGCCTATGCTGTCGGGCGTCATTTGCATGGCCGGATGTTCGGCCATGTTCTTCACGGACTTGTCGATCTCGCCCAACCACTTGACCATATCAGTCAGCGTGGCTCGATAGTCGGGTATCACGATATCCGCGCGCTCGGCAGCGAGGTGCTGAACGGCGCGGCGCATCAAGGCCAGCTCGCCTTCGAGGCGGGCGAATGCCTCAGCGGCGGGATCGCCTGCGGCATGTAGGGCAGCAGGATCGGGTTCCGGCTCAAGATCCAGTTCCAACTCCATGTCTTCGGGATCGGCATTCTCCATTTCGTTTCTCCTACAGGCCCATTTCAATTGACCGGCTCCGTGTCATCGACACGGAAGCCTCAAGGTCGCGGACCAGATCGCGACCGAGTTCTGGTTTGACGCCAAGCTCGCGGGTCCGACCGCGCAGCAGGGATTCGACCGGTGCGTCCCGCTCAAGGCCCTTCGCCATGTCAGCCATGTGGCTGGACACTTCCCGCGCGCCATTGGTGTCGCCTGAGTTCCGGAGGCTGAGTGCCGTCGGCGATCGCCGCGATGATATCAGGAGCGAGGTAGTTCAACCGTATGAGGCGGGAGAAGTAGCCTGACGACCGGCCAAACCGCCGCGCCAGACCCGGAAGGTCAACGTGACGATGTGCATCAAACAGGGCCTGTGTTGCTCTGGCATCGCGCAGCAGGGTCTTGGGTTGCCTGTCGGGTCTGCTTTGCGCCTTTGGGTCGCAAGGGTGCACGGCAAAGGACGGCCAACGTTCAGCCGAAAGCACGCTGACAAGCACTTCAAGCGCATAGCGATGTCAAAAGCCGGCGCTCGTTCGGCTTCTTGTTGTATCGCTGACCAGGAAAACGGCCTTGATGCTGACTTGTCCGTGTGCGGTTCAGGCAAATGTTTTTGCGCTTTGCATCGCGCAGGCTTGCAGATGCTAGCCGGCCCAGATGGCAATCCCCAAACCCTTGCCGGGCTGCCAGCGGCCAAGAATAAGGCGATGGACAAAGCTGTCCGGCGCCGCGCTGAAGGCGCGCGGGGTCACGCCGACATGCCGCTTGAAATGCCGGATGAAGTGCGATTGATCGACAAAGTCACCGAGGTCTGCCGCATCGCGCCAATCGGAGACTTCGCCCACTGCCAATCGTGCCGCGGCCTTCAGTGCCCGGTACTTTGCCGCGAGCAGCTTTGGCGGTGCGCCATGGGTGCTTGCCGTGAACCTTTCGAGTGAACGGCGCGACATGCAGAGCGTGCTGGCAAGCGTGTCTGCGTTTTGCTGGCCATCACGGAGCACCCACGCATCGACCTCAGCGATACGGGGGTCCGGCCTCCGGCCGCGCAATTTTGCGCGAAGGAAGGCATCGAGCACGGCCGGGCCGCCATCTTCACCGCAGGCTGAACACGCCGCGGGCAAAGACTCAGCATCGTCGCCCAAACTCGTTGACAGGCGCACCACCCGATGCGCGGCGCTCGATGCCGGCGCATCAATGAGGGCATTCCAGCCGGCCGGGGTCAGCGCG
>CAILIO010000413.1 GCA_903834285.1 uncultured Sphingomonadales bacterium
CCCCAGCGGGTGCGGGCAGAGCCCGCCTAGTTTCTGTTCAGGCCGCTGCCGGCATCGGGAATTGCTTGCGATAGACTTCTCCTCTGGTCAGCACGGCCCAGGCGATGCGCGCCATCTTGTTGGCGAGCGCCACGGTGACGAGCCGGGCTGGCTTGCGGTCGAGCAAGGCCTTGAGCCAGTCGGCCTCGCCCGGCGCCTTGGTGCGCGCGTAGCGGATGACGCAGGTGGCACCGATCACCAGCAGACGCCGAATCGAGCGGTCGCCGGTCTTGGTGATCCCGCCGAGCCGGTCCTTGCCGCCGCTGGAATTCTGGCGCGGCACCAGGCCCAGCCAGGCCGCCAGCTGCCGGCCATTCTTGAACGCCTTCGGGTCGGTGACGGTGGCCGCGAGCAGCGATGCCGTGATCGGACCGATGCCGGGGATAGTTGCCAGATTGCGGCTCGGCTCGTTGGTCTTGTGCCAGTCAAAAATTTCCTTCTCCACGGCGGCGAATCGCAGATCGCAGGCTTCGATCTGCCCGGCCAGCTCCCGCAGCGCGATGCGGGCCAGTTCAGGGATTGCGGCATCGGCAAGGCCGGCGACCAGGCCACCGGCCTTGGCCCGCCCCTGGGCCGCGATGATGCCAAACTCCGCAAGATGGGCGCGCAGGGCGTTGACCAGCATGGTCCGCTGGCGCACCAGCAGGTCGCGGGTCCGGTGCAGCATCAGCACTGCCTGCTGATCCTCGCTCTTGACTGGCACGAACGCCATGTGCGGCCGGGTCACCGCCTCGGCAATGGCGGCGGCGTCGGTGGCGTCGTTCTTCTTGCCGCGCTGGACATAAGCCTTGACCCGGGTCGGCGGGATCAAGCGGACCTGATGGCCCAGCGCCGCTAACCGCCGCGCCCAATGATGGGCGGTGGCGCAGGCCTCCATGCCGACCAGGCACGGCGGCAGCGACCCGAAGAAGTCCTCGACGGCATCGCGGCGCAACTGCCGTCGAACCACCACCCGGCCAGTTTCGTCAACGCCGTGAACCTGAAAAGCATGCTTGACAAGATCAAGCCCGATGGTAACAATGCTCATGTGGGCGGCCCTCTCGAAGGTGGCGGTTTTGACGCCGCCATCCTATGGCACACATCGATGCCGGTGGGCAGCGGCCGTCCACACCCATCAGAGCCGCCCGGTGACCGTCTTCATTTTGGCCAGGACCGGCACGGTGGTGTCGTCGCCGTGGAGGCGCTCACCGCCCATGACGTGCTGGCGGATCAACTCGTTCAGCGGGGCCAGGGTGGCGGTGCTGGCGCCAACCCAGTCGGCCAGGGTCGACACGCTGAGATCAAGGCCTTCGCGGTCGAAGCCCTCGGACTGGCGGTTCAGAGGCTGGTGGTTGCCATATTTGGCGTAAAGCACCATCGCCAGCAGGCTTGGGCCGGCCCGGCCGCGGGCAATCGGATGAAACGGCGCCGGAGGCTGGCTGATGGTCTCGCAAGACCGGCAGCTGAACTTCTCCCGCACGGTCTGAATGACTTTGTACTGGCGCGGAATCACTTCCAACGTCTCGGTGATGTCCTCGCCCAGCTTGGTCAGCTTGCCACCGCAGCACGGGCAGGCGTTGGGGCTGGGCAGAACCTGGCGTTCCCGCGGCAGATGGGCCGGCAGCGGCCGGCGCGCCAACCTCTACACCGACTACACCTTCG
>CAILIO010000414.1 GCA_903834285.1 uncultured Sphingomonadales bacterium
ACCCCCGCGGGAATGACCCTGCTGCGCTGCTCGCTTTGCGCCGAGCATACCGCCGAGCAGGTGGCGATCATCACCGGCATGTTCGAACGCGCCGGCAAGGCTGTGGGGATCATCTGATGCGCTGGGGAGCGGTGGCCGCGCTGGCGTTGTGGGCGACCCCTTCGCTGGCCCAGACGGCGGCAGCTCCGGCCACCGCACCGAGCTTTCCCCCGCCCTCCCCGACCGTCACCGCGCCGGGCGACGGGATGCTGGACAAGCCCTGCCCCAACCAGACCGGCCTGTGGTTCGGCCATCCTTACGTAAAGGCCAACGACTGGGCGTGGGAATGCAAGTACGCCGAGGCGGACAAGCAGCTGGCCGCGCGTCCGCGCGTGGTGTTCATCGGCGATTCGATCACCGAGAACTGGGTGGGGCTGGCGCCCGCGCTGTTTGCCGGCGGCGCGGTAGGGCGCGGGATCAGCGGGCAGACGAGCCCGCAGATCCTCGTGCGGTTCTATCAGGATGTGGTGCGGCTGCGCCCGCGCGTGGTGCACATCATGATCGGCACCAATGACCTCGCTGGCAATACCGGGCCGAACAGCGCGGAAATGTACCAGAACCATGTGGCGGCGATGGTCGATATCGCGCGCGCCAACGGGATCGGCGTGGTGCTGGGGAGCATTCTCCCTGCGGCGAAGTTTCCGTGGAAGCCGGCGCTGAACCCGGCCAAGCAGGTCGTCATGCTCAATGCGTGGCTGCGCGAACTGGCGCGGGTGCGCGGCGCGATTTATGCCGATTATCACGGCGCGCTGGTCAATGCCGAAGGCGGCATGAACCCGGACCTGGCGCCCGATGGCATTCACCCCAATGCCAAGGGCTATGCCGTGATGGAGCCGATCACCCGCGCGGCGATTGCCGAGGCCGAAAAGACCGCCGTGCCGCGCTGAGGCCTGTAGGCTCAGGGGGTGGACGGCGCCTGCGCTTGGGCCGGGGCCAGCAGGGCGGCGTTGACCCGATCCACTCCGCTCGCAAGCTCCGCCTGATCCGGGCAGGTGCCCGCGCAGGCATCGCGCCGCGCGGTTAGATCCTGCAGGAGCTTGAGCGCGGTGGCCCTGTCACCATGACCAGCTTCGAGCTCGGCCAACGCGATCTGCGCAGCGAGGTAATTACGCCGTTTGTGCAGCGCGCCTTCATAGTCCTTGCGCGCGGCGGCGTAGTCACCAAGGCCTTTGTGCGCGAGGCCCGTGATCAGCATGTCGGTGTAGGAAGCCGTCAGCCGATAGGGCCGCAGGATGGCAAGGCTCCGCTTGAAGTCGCCTTCTGAAAGGGCATCGACGGCGCGGCGGATATAGATTTCGGCGCCCGTAAGGTTCTGCGCGCTGAGCTGTGCGGTCGTCGCGGTGAGAAAGCCGTTTTCGAGCTGTTGCTGCGCGATACCGCCGACTTGCGCGGCGGCGGGGGCAGCAAGCAGCGCGGCAATCAGGGCGTAAGCGGGACGCTGTAACAAGGCCTCTCTCCTCGGTGATGACCGGGCGCGAGGGCACCACAGCGATGCAGCGCAGCGATGCCCATCGCTTCCACTATGGAGCGGGTGGATTGGATCTTTCAGCTTTCCACCAGCATCAGGGCATCGAGCGCGACGACGCCCTGTCCCTTGGGGTGCAGAATCACCGGGTTGAGATCGACCTCGCGGATCGACGGCTCGGCCTGCAACGCGCGGCCGAGCGTGACGATGAGTTGCGCCAGCGCGGGGACATCGAGCGCCGGGGCGCCGCGATAGCCCGAAAGGATCGCCGCGCTTTTCAGCTGCATGAGTTCGGTCTCGACGGCTGCGGCTGTCATGTCGGCGGCGAGGAGGCGCACATCGCCGAGGATTTCAGCGGTGACGCCGCCGAAGCCGGCGAGCAGGACCGGACCCCATTCGGGATCGTTCTTCGCGCCGACGATCATCTCAACGCCCCGTGCCCCCATCGCCTCGATCAGCACGCCATCGAGCGTGATCGCAGAGGAATAGGCCGCCACGGAAGCATGCATCCTTTGCCATGCCGCGCGGACAGCAGCGGCATCTGAAAGGTTCAGGATCACGCCGCCAGCGTCGCTCTTATGGCTGAGCGCGGCAGCCTGCGCCTTCATCGCGACGGGATAGCCAAGCTCCTCGGCAGCAACGACGGCCGCATCGACGCTCGCCGCGAACCGACCAGCCGGGAAGGGAATACCGAGCGGGCCGAGCAGCGCCTTGGCCTGATATTCGGGGATCACGCCGGTGTGATCGGCAAGGCCGGGCACGGGGAGCGGGGCTGCGTCGTTGCGGGTGGTGTCGCGCGCGGACCATTGGGTGAGCCGGGTGATCGCCCGCAGTGCGCGTTCGGTGGTGGGGAACCACGGAATGCCGGCGGCGCGCAGCGAAGCAATGCGCTCTGCCGGGACGGCCGCGCCTTCATCGAGGCCGGCGAAGATCAGCGGTTTGGTCAGCGGCCCTCGACCGTCTTGAGCAGTCGCTGCGGCAAGGATTGGCGGAAACTTGATCGCGCAAGTCACCGCTTCGGCCTGGATGATGCCGGCGAGCACAGTGCCGACGCGCGGATCATCGAGCAGCGCATCGAGGCAGCGCGTGTAGATCGCCGGTTCGGAGAGGCCCTGCGCGGTAATGTCGAGCGGATTGCTGACCGGCACGAAGGGCGGCAGCGCGGCGCGCAGCGCGGGCGAATCGTCATCGTGCAGCAGAGCGAGCGGCAGGCCGAGCGTTTCAGCGAGATCGAGCGTGAGCGCCTTGAACGCGCCGGATTCGCCGAGCACCGCCGTCTGGCCCGAAGGCAGTACCGGGCAGCGGACGGCGATCTCGACTATGTCGCCCAGCTCTTCCAGCGTTTCGGCCATGATCACCCCGGCGCGGGTGACTTTGGCGCGCATCAGGGCGTGGTCGCCCGCCATGGCGCCGGTGTGCGTCGCCGCGGATTCGCGCGCGGCGCTGGACGTGCCGGGGTGGAGCAGGACTATCGGCTTGCCCGCCGCCGCGGCGCGGGCGGCAGCCGTAAGGAAGCGCTCGGGCTTGCGGAACTGCTCGACGATCATGCCAATGACGTGGGTGTCGCTCTGGTCGATCAACCAATCGACATAGTCCTCGACGCCGGTCGCCGCCTCGTTCCCGGTCGAAACCGAATAGGACACGCCGCAGTTCCGCGCGAGGAGTACGGTGCCAAGCACCGCGGCCATCGCGCCCGATTGCGAGACAATGCCGATGGCGCGCTGGCCCGCCGGGGGCCGCGCGTCGGTCTCGACAAACGTGAGCGGGATGCGATCGACATAATTGACGAGACCGAGGCAGTTGGGGCCTTCGACGGCCATACCGGCTTCTGCTGCAATGCGCGCGATCTCGCGCTGTTCGGCAAGGCCTTCGGGGCCGCCCTCCGCGAAGCCCGCGGCGAAGATCACGACGCCGCCAACCTTGCGCGCGGCAAGCGCCCGCACCGCATCGAGCACGCCTGCGCGCGGGATCGCGAGGACGGCGACATCGACGCCCTCGGGCAGAGCCGCGATTCCGGGCAGGCAAGTGCGGCCACCCAGCGTCTCGCGCTTGGGATTGATCGGATAGACTGTACCGGTGAAGCCGTTGGCATCGAGATTGGACAGCAACGTGGTGCCGAGCGCGCCCGGCTTGTCCGAAGCGCCGACCACCGCGACCGAGCCCGGCCGCAGCAGCCGCTCGATCGCCGGACGGACAGGGGCGGGCGCGAGATTGTCAGGCACAGTGCTCTCCGGATTAGGTTATACTTTATAACAATAGCTACTACAGCCGGGCAGAGCAAGGCGCTCGGCATCAAGGACAGTGAGCGGCATCCCGAGCGGAAGGGGGGCGGTTGACGGGAAGGCGCACGGCATGGCAGAGGCTTGCGTGCTGCGGGTATAGCTTAGTGGTAAAGCACCAGCCTTCCAAGCTGTGCACTTTGGCCGTTTTCCGCCATTCTGCCTGTAAAACAGGCCCTCGACCACCCCTGTAGTATCAATGAGTTGCGAGGGCGGCGTAAAATCCGATGCGGCCAAAAGTGCACCGGGTTGCACGCTGGTCAAACGGCTACCCTTTTCGTCTTTGGCTGCTATTCATACTCTCGGAACGCCGAAGCAGTTGCCTGCGCCGTCCCACCCCACAGCAGCGGAGCAGCTTGCACACCATGAACAGTGGCGACCTCGATTGGATCACGAACTTCATCTGGGGCATCGCCGATGACGTGCTGCGCGACCTGTATAAGCGGGGAAAATACCGCGATGTGATCCTGCCCATGACGGTTTTGCGGCGGCTTGATACCGTGTTGGAGCCGGTCAAGGACAACGTCCGGGCCATGAAGGAGCAACTCGACGCAGTCGGCGTGATCGAGCAAGACGCCGCCCTTCGGCAAGCCTCAGGTCAAGCCTTCTACAATACCTCGCCCTACTCCATGCGCGATCTGCGCAATCGCTCCAGCCAAGCGCAGTTGAAGGCCGACTTCGAGGCTTACCTCGACGGGTTCAGCCCGAATGTGCAGGAGATTTTGGAGAACTTCGAGTTCCGTAACCAGATACCCAAGCTGTCGAGTGCTGACAGGATTGGCGGGCTGATCGAGAAGCTGCTCAATCCAGACCTGAACCTTGGCCCCAACCCGGTTCTGCACGGTGATGGCTCGGTCAAGCTGCCCGCGCTCGACAACCACGGCATGGGCACGATCTTCGAGGCGCTGGTCCGCAAGTTCAACGAGGACAACAACGAAGAGGCGGGCGAGCACTGGACGCCGCGTGATGCCGTGAAGCTGATGGCCGAACTGATCTTCCGCCCGGTGGCCGAGCAGATCGCTTCCGGCACCTACCTGCTCTATGACGGCGCGTGCGGCACGGGCGGCATGCTGACCGTGGCCGAGGAAACGCTGGAGCGGATCGCTCATGAACACGGCAAGAAGGTCTCCACCCACCTGTACGGTCAGGAAATCAATCCCGAGACCTATGCCATCGCCAAGGCCGACCTGATCCTCAAGGGCGAAGGCGAGGAAGCGGACAACATTGTGGGCGGGGCGGAATGGTCCACGCTCAGCAACGACGCCTTCCCGGCCCGCGAGTTCGACTTCATGCTGTCGAACCCGCCCTATGGCAAAAGCTACAAGTCCGACCTTGAGCGCATGGGCGGCAAGGACGGTATCAAAGACCCCCGCTTCATCATCAGCCACGGTGGCGATGACGAATACAGCCTGCTGACGCGCTCCAGCGACGGCCAGATGCTGTTCCTCGCCAACCTTGTGTCCAAGATGAAGCACAAGACGGCGCTGGGCAGCCGCATCGCGAGCGTCCACAACGGATCATCGCTGTTCACCGGGGACGCTGGCGGCGGTGAGAGCAACACCCGGCGCTGGATCATCGAGAACGACTGGCTGGAGGCGATCATCGCCTTGCCGCTCAACATGTTCTTCAACACCGGCATCGCCACCTATGTCTGGGTGCTGACCAACCGCAAGCCCGAGCATCGGCGCGGGCAGGTGCAACTGATCGACGCCACAGGCTGGTACGATCCACTGCGCAAGAACATGGGCAAGAAGAACTGTCAGCTTACCCCCGAACACATTGAGCGGATCGTGCAGACCTTCATCGCCTTTGAGCGGGGCGAGCAATCGCGCATCTTCCCCAACGATGAGTTCGGCTATTGGAAGGTCACGGTCGAGCGCCCGCTGCGCCTGCGGATCGAGCTGAGCGAACCGCGCCTTCACTCGTTCCGTTTGGCGTGCAAACACGAGAAGGATGAGACCTTCGCCGACTTTATGGACGCAGCGGCGAACACGCTGGGCGTCGGGCCGCACATGGACTTCACCGCGTTCACCGGAACCTTGGAACCGTTGGCAAAGAGGGCTGGAGTGAAGCTCACTGCCAAACGCGAGAAGATGCTCCGTACCAGCTTTGGCACTCGCGACCCAGACGCCAAGGAAATCATCAAGAAGGTCTACAAGCCGGACAAGGCTGAGGCCGATCCGGCCAATGGCCTGTTCGCCGCGACCATCGGCGGCAAGCAAGCGGTGGTCGAGTACGAGCCAGACACGGCGCTGCGCGACACCGAGAACGTGCCATTCCTTGAGCCAGGAGGCGTTGAGGCGTTCATTGCGCGCGAGGTGCTGCCCTATGCCCCGGACGCTTGGATAGACGCCGAGAAGACCCAGATCGGCTACGAGATCAGCTTCACGCGCGTGTTCAACAAGCCGCAGCCGTTGCGCACGCTGGAGCAAATCCGCGCCGACATCTTGGCGCTGGAGCAGGAAACCGATGGCCTGTTGCCGAGCATCATCGGGGCTGGTGCATGATTGAGGGTCTGCGCCCTCATCCGGAGATTGTGGCTACTGGCTTGGATTGGCTGCCCGGTGTGCCAGCCCATTGGGAAACGCGGCGCATCAAGACCGTTCTCACCGAAGTAGATCGACGAACGTCAACCGGCGAGGAAAAGCTGCTGTCCTTGCGCATGGTTGCGGGCCTTGTCGGTCACACCGAGGCGGGTGGGAAGCTGATCCCGCCAAAGGCGTTGATCAACTTCAAGAAGATCGAACCCGGCCAAATCGTGATGAACCGAATGCGCGCCGCCAGCGGGCTATTTGGGATCGCGAAGGAGAGCGGCCTCGTCAGCCCCGACTATGCGGTGTTCTCGCAGCACGTCGAAGCGGATTTGAACTATCTGCTTCAACTGTTCAAAATGCCTGCCATGGCTGCGATTTTCAGGGCAGAAAGCAAAGGTCTTGGCACGGGCCAATCCGGGTTCCTCCGCCTCTACACCGACCGCTTCGGCCCTATCCCGATACCGTTTCCACCGCTCGACGAACAGCGGCTGATTGTGCGCTTTCTCGATTGGCATGGCGCGATGACGGGCAAGCTGATCCGCGCCAAGAAGCGGCTGATCGGCCTGTTGAACGAGCAGAAGCAATCCATCATCCACCGCGCAGTCACGCGCGGCCTCGACCCCAACGCCAAGCTCAAGCCCTCCGGCGATCCACTGATCGGTGAGATTGTGGACGGTTGGACAATGAAGCGGCTTCGCAACGTCGCAGAGATGCGCGTCAGCAACGTCGATAAAAAGGTCCATGAGGGCGAACTGGCTGTTCGCCTGTGCAACTATGTAGATGTCTATCGCAATGAAGAGATCGGCCCTGACCTCGCGTTCATGGATGCCAGCGCGACACCGCACGAGATCGAGCGTTTCCGGCTCAAGATCGGGGATGTCTTGATTACGAAAGACAGCGAGGATTGGAGGGACATCGGGGTTCCCGCGCTGGTGATGACTGAGGCAGACGATCTTGTTTGCGGCTATCACCTCGCCATGCTCCGGCCCTTCGCCGACAAGGTCGATGGCGCATTTCTGTTTTGGCAACTGCTTGGATGGGCCGCACGATGGTCATTCGCAATGCAGGCATCGGGCGTGACCCGATTTGGCTTATCACAGGGTGCGATCAAAGCCCTTCCTCTGGTGATCCCACCGTTGGAAACCCAGCAGTTGATTGCCGCGCACATCTCGGCGGCGACATCAGACATTCGGACTGCGATCAAGGATGCCCTGAACGAGATCACGCTGATCCAAGAGTTCCGTAACCGCCTCATCGCCGATGTCGTCACCGGGCAGTTGGACGTGCGCGCAGTTGCCGCCAGCCTGCCGGACGTCGCCGAAAGCGAACCGCCGGACGAAAGACTGGACGAGGCGGAAGACGAGGACATCGACGCCTTCGCCGCCGAAGAGGAAGACGCCTGAGCCATGCCCGGCATCGTCCCCACCCAGCCCAAAATCTACCACATCGTGCATGTGGACAAGCTGGCGTCGATTGCGGCGGACGGGTGCCTATGGTCGGATGTTGTTCTGGATAGCAAGGCTGTGCCCGGCACAGTCATTGGCATGAACCATATCAAGGAGCGCCGAAAGACGAACGCCCTGCCGAGCCATCCGGCCCTGCACGTCGGCGAGTGCGTGCCGTTCTATTTTGGCCCGCGATCCGTGATGCTCTACATGATGTATGTGAAGAGCGCCGAACTGGCCTACAAGGGCGGGCAGGAGCCAATCGTGCACCTCGTTGCCGATCTGCACGCAACCGTTGCGTGGGCCAATGCCCAAGGGAAGCGATGGGCTTTCACCTTGTCCAACGCAGGGTCGCACTATTTTGAGGATCGCACCGATCTTACCCAACTGGGCGACGTGAACTGGGACGCGATGACGACCAAGTATTGGTCGTCCTGCCGCGATGCCAAGCAAGCGGAGTTCCTGATCGAAGACCAGTTCCCGTGGGAGTTGGTTGAAGAGATCGGCGTGTGTAATGATGTGAAGAGACAACAGGCGGCACAAGCAATCGCCAATGCGGCGTACAGGCCGAGTGTTCAAACTCGCTCGACGTGGTACTACTGAGGGAGAGACATGGCAGAGATCGAACTCAGAACCGGGGACATCTTGAAGGCGAGCGCGGAAGCCATCGTCAACACGGTGAACTGTGTCGGCATCATGGGGCGCGGCATCGCGTTGCAGTTCAAGAAGGCGTTCCCGGCCAACTTCCGGGCCTATGCGCTCGCCTGCGAAGCGAATGAGGTTCAGCCGGGCAAGATGTTCGTGTTTGACACCGGGGCCTTCACCAACCCGCGCTACATCATCAACTTCCCGACCAAGCGCCACTGGAAGGGCAAGAGCCGGATCGAGGACATCGACAGCGGCCTGATCGCGCTGGCGCGCGAGGTGCGCGAGCGCGGGATCAAGTCCATTGCCGTCCCGCCGCTCGGTGCGGGGCTTGGCGGGCTGGACTGGAACGATGTCCGTCCGCGCATCGTGGCAGCATTGCACGACATCCCGGACCTCGACGTGCTGATCTATCAGCCGAACGGCGCGCCCGAAGTGGTGAAGGCGCAAGAAGTGCCCAAGATGACGCCGGGCCGGGCCTCGCTGGTCACGCTGATGCACCGCTACCTGCAAGGGCTGATGGACCCTTACGTCACACTGATCGAAGTGCAGAAGCTGATGTACTTCATGCAGGAGGCCGGTCAGCCCTTGCGCCTCAACTACGTGAAGCATCACTACGGCCCCTATGCGACCAACCTCTCGCATGTGCTTCACCGGGTCGAAGGCTACTTTGTCTCAGGCTATCAGGATGGCGGTGACCAGCCAGACAAGGAACTGAGCATCGTGCCCGGCGCGATTGCCGAAGCCGAAGCCGCGCTTGAGCATGAACCCGAGACGCACGCGCACTTCAACCGCGTCGCCGAACTGGTCGATGGGTTTGAAACACCCTACGGCCTCGAACTGCTGGCCACGGTGCATTGGGTTGCGACACGTGAAGAAGCCGACACGTCCGCCAAGGCACTGACCCGCATCCACAACTGGAACGAACGCAAGCAGGTCTTCACCGAGCGGCAGGTGGGCATCGCCTTTGATACCCTCCAATCGAAGGGCTGGCTCGCGTCAGCATGAGAACAAACACGTCCGAAGGCGGGCTGGAAGCTCTGATCGTTGCGGACATGACCCGCACGCGAGGTGTGCAACCTGTTGCAGATGTGGTGCGCAGCCCATCCGATGCCATGGCGGCGCTGCGGCATTGGCAGATCGGAGACCCACGGGATTATGACAGGGCTTGGACGCTCGACCTCGTGCAGTTCACCGAGTTCGTGCGCGCTACCCAGCCCGCACTCGTCGGCGCGCTTAGCCTCGACGACGACAGCCCCACGCGCCAGAAGTTCCTTGGCCGGTTGCAGGGCGAGATTACCAAGCGCGGCGTGATCGACGTGTTGCGCAAGGGCGTGAAGCATGGGCCGCATGAGGTCACGTTGTTCTATGCCTCGCCATCGGTGGGCAATACGGCGGCGCAGGCGCGGTTCCGGTTCAACCGCTTCACCGTCACCCGGCAGTTGCGCTACAGCCTCGACGATACAGCCCACGCGCTCGACCTTGGCCTGTTCATCAACGGCCTGCCCATCGCCACCTTCGAGTTGAAGAACAGCCTGACCAAGCAGACGGTCGCTGACGCGGTTGAGCAATACAAGCGTGACCGCGACCCTCGCGAACGGTTGTTCGAGTTCGGGCGCTGCATCGTGCATTTCGCGGTCGATGACGCGCAGGTTATGTTCTGCACCCACCTCAAGGGCAAGGCGTCGTGGTTCCTGCCGTTCAACAAGGGCTGGAACGATGGCGCGGGCAACCCGCCCAACCCGGACGGCCTCAAGACCGATTACCTGTGGCGCGAAGTGCTGGCCCCGGTCAGCCTTGCCAACATCATCGAGAACTTCGCCCAGATCATTGAGAAGCGCGATCCCAAGACCGGCAAGGTGAAGAAGGAACAAGTGTTCCCGCGCTTTCACCAGTTGGACGTGGTGCGCAAGCTGCTGGCGGATGCGCGCGCCAACGGGGCCGGTCGGCGCGTCCTGATCCAGCATTCGGCAGGATCAGGTAAGTCCAACTCCATCGGGTGGCTGGCGCACCAGCTTATCGGGCTGGAGGTAACCGCGCAGCCGGTGTTCCATTCGGTCATCGTCGTGACCGACCGAACCATTCTGGACCAACAAATCAGGGACACGATCAAGCACTTCGCACAGGTCGGCTCAACGGTCGGTCATGCGCAGCGTAGCGGCGATCTCAGATCGTTCATTGCCGCTGGCAAAAAGATCATCGTCACGACCATTCAGAAGTTCCCTGTAATCTACAAAGACATGGGCGACGACTTCTCGGATCGTCGGTTTGCTATTTTGATTGACGAGGCGCATTCCAGCCAAGGCGGAAAGGCATCTGCCGCAATGAACGCCGCACTGGTTGGGGCGGACGACGATGATGATGATGACACCATCGAAGACCAGATCAATGCCATCGTTGCGTCACGCAAGATGCTGCCCAACGCCAGCTACTTTGCATTCACGGCCACGCCGAAGAACAAGACACTTGAGATTTTTGGGGAACCGTACCCGGAAGGCGACGCGGTCAAGCATCGCCCGTTCCACAGCTACACGATGAAGCAGGCCATCGAGGAAGGCTTCATCCTCGATGTGCTCAAAAACTACACCCCGGTGAACAGCTATTACCGTCTCGTCAAAACGGTCGAGGCAGACCCGGAGTTCGACGCCAACCGCGCCAACAAGAAGCTGCGTCGGTTCGTAGAAAGCCACGACCATGCCATCCGGCTCAAGGCCGAGATCATGGTGGACCATTTCCACGAGCAGGTGCTGGCGCTGAACAAGATCGGCGGCGAGGCGCGTGCCATGGTCGTCACGTCGGGCATCGAGCGGGCGATCCAGTATTATCAGGCGTTCACCGCATACCTTGCCGAGCGCAAAAGCCCGTACAAGGCCATCGTGGCGTTTTCTGGCGAGCACGAGTTTCGGGGTGCCAAGGTCACGGAGGCCAGCCTCAACGGGTTTCCGTCAAAGGACATCGCCGACCGGATCGAGAACGATCCATACCGCTACCTGATCTGTGCCGACAAGTTCCAGACCGGCTACGACCAGCCGTTGCTGCACACCATGTACGTGGACAAGACACTGTCTGGCATCAAGGCGGTGCAGACGCTGTCCCGGCTCAATCGGGCACACCCCAAGAAGCATGACACCTTCGTGTTGGATTTCATGAACGACACCGATGGCATCGTCGCGTCGTTTGACACGTTCTACCGCACGACCATTCTGAGCGACGAGACTGATCCCAACAGGCTGCACGACCTCAAGGCCACGCTCGACGGTTGTCAGGTCTATGGGCAGGATGACATCGACAGGCTGGTCACCCTCTACCTTGGCGGGGCAGACCGGGACAAGCTGGACCCGATCCTGGACGGTTGTGTCGCGGCCTACATTCATACGCTGGACGAGGACGGGCAGGTCGCTTTCAAGGGAAGCGCCAAAGCGTTTGCCCGGACCTACGCCTTCCTGTCGGCGGTCCTGCCGTTCAACAACCCTGAATGGGAGAAGCTGTCGATCCTGCTCAACTTCCTGATCCCCAAGTTGCCCGCACCGCGCGACGAGGATTTGTCGAAGGGCATCTTGGACGCCATCGACATGGACAGCTACCGGCTCGAAAAGCAGGCCACCCAGCGCCTCAGCCTTGAAGATGAAGACCACGAGATCGACCCGGTGCCGCTCGAAGGCGGTGGGCACAGGCCGGAGCCCGAACTTGAGCGCCTGTCCGCCATCATCCAGTCCTTCAACGATCTGTTCGGCAATATCGACTGGGCCGACACCGATCGCATTCGCAAGCTGATCACCGAAGACATCCCGCAGCGCGTCGCCGCCGATGAGGCGTACCGAAATGCGCAAGCTAACTCCGACAAGCCGAACGCACGCATCGAACTGGACAAGGCCCTGAGGTCGGTCATTGTCGGGCTGATGAAAGACGACACCCAGCTATTCAAGCAGTTCAGCGATAACGCAGACTTTCGCCGCTGGCTGTCCGACAGCGTTTTCAATGCGACATACTCTCCACCACCGCAGGTGGGTCAGTGATGTATCGTAGAACTATGATGAAATATTTCTTCTTTTAAGAGAAGTCGTCAAATGGTTGATATTGTTATTCAGGTTACCGGTGTAGATGTTGGGAGAAGCTATACGGTATTTTTGGATAATGCGAGCTTCGTACCTAGAATAGGAGAGGTTATTCAACTGACTGGGCCATATTTTTCAGAGACGGGGGTTGTAACGGGGATGGATAGTGCCCCAGCTGTTGTTGAGGCGGTAACGTGGGATGTCGATTTTTCGGATGGCCTTAGAGTTGGGCTGGATGTTGATCCAGAAGACTTTGAGGATGATGGGGTGCCCGAAGGAAAAATCGGGCGCGTATATCTCCGGTGTAAATGGTCCGGGCCGACGCCAGGCTACGCTTGTTAGTTGACATCGGTAGAAGCACTCCATTGTCGTGCGTTCCGCATGGCCCTTGCCATGCGGGACCGACCCACCGGGCGAATGTTGCCCCGCATGGGTCGGTTTTGCATTTGGGACCGGCAGTGCACCAACGTCTAAGAAGCATGTGGGATGTTATCGCCATTGGCATTCTTAGACGCTCAGCGCCGATTAGGACGCCACTTCCTTGGTCGTATGTCCCGGTTCGAGGCTGCCTCCAGACGCTTTGATTGCGTTGGCGACAAGGCCGCGCACGGTCTCAAGGAACTGGAGGGTGTTAGGCGTCATGGCTGGGCCGGGGACAGGGGCTGCATCGTCAAAGATGCTCTTGATCTCAATCGCACGCTTGAATGTTGATCCCGACCCTCGCAAATCAAACGCAAGGTTCCATTGTGGCTGTTCATCGTCAATCAGCCGCTCTCGCGCTAGATCATGAAGCGTCGAGAAAACAGCCTGTCGCACATTGGCGAGGGCATCCTGTATCTCATCGTCATTGACTGGCTCGCGCGTCCAACCGGCTGGGCTGTCAAGGAACCTAGACACCTGAGTTTGAAGCTCGCGAATAACATCTGCAACGGGTTGCAAGGAACTGTAGCTATCCAATCCCGAAACGATGCGCCGGTTAAGCGCCTTAACAGATGCCCAATGGGCCTTGGGCACACTCGACCGTGCAGCTAGCCCAAGACGGGTTGACCACTGGTCATGAAACTTCTGTGTTGCGGCCTGAATGGCGAAATCAAGACCCAGCAGGCTATATCTTGGTGCCACTTCTGGCACCTTCACGGGCTCCACGGCTTTTAAGCATCGTTCGATCAAGAGCCGAAGTTCATTCTTGACCGCGCCGGGAAGTTTGTTGCTGTGACCTTGCAGTCCGCCAAGCATGAACGCGTCATGTTCAACGGCGCGCATGAGCGAGTTTGCCACGCCGCCGCCGATGGTTTCGCGCAACGAGCCAACACCGTTCCGAACGGACGCCATGACGTGCTGGCGCTTTTCAACCGGGCCGGGGAGGTTGTCGCCCTTGATCTGGTCAAAGTGGGTGAAGACAACAGCCAACTTGCCATAGTGGCCACTGGTGCCCACTGCCGACAGCACGGCGAGCGGCGACGCCTGCACAGGCTGTTCAGCATTGTCCACGAGAACAATCACGTCGGCTTCGGCAAAGCGGCGCGTGATCTGTGTCGTGACGCTGGCGGAGCTATCAGGTGTGTGCCCAAGCCCCTGACCGTCTATCAGCACCAAACGCGGGAAGCCCACGACGAACGTTGGCGCGAATGGCCCACTTACCCGGACACCATCCACCAGCGGAGTGAGCAATCTGCCAAATGAAGGCGCGTAGTTGCTGGAAAACCAGCGGACTTGGCGGATAAACTCGCTTCGGTCATCCGTCTCGAAAGCCCATTGAGTTGGCCAGCCTGACCGCTTGCGGTCAAACTTACCCGCGTGAACTGCGTCAACACGAGCTAGAATGTCATCAATCATGTCGTTCGCGAGATCGCTGAACAATGGTGATTGACTAAGCTCGCTCTCGACCAGTTCAAGGGCGGCGTCCTGATCGTCCGGCCCTGCGATCTTAAAATCTATATCGAGGTCTTCAAGAACCGGGTCAGCTACCGTTTCGGTAAGCTCTTTGATCCGATCCAGATAGTCCTGCAAGCGCGATTGATGCACAATAGCTTCTGACTGCGGCACAGCATCTGCATCCCCAATGGATGGCAGTTTTTCCGCAGGGTCGTCGCCACCAAAATCCCAGTCGTCATCGGCAGCGATTGTCGCAGACACGGCTGCCTTTTTCCAACTGCCGAGGATATAGCTCAGGCGCAAACGCTGATCCGGGTGGTTCAAAAGCCGTTCAATAATGCGCTCATCGGTGTCGTCATTGAGCGTCGCAGCGCACGCGTTGAAAATACACTCTTCAATGCCAATCCGTGTGTCCGCCTCGGAAAAGAATGTCACGGCAGCCTTGTATGGCCCCGGCGCAATCACAACCTCAGTGTCGGCGATTGTTGTTTTGGCCGTCGATGTCGATGGGAACCGATCTTCATCCGGATCAGTGCCAATGAGGTGCCGAACAAGCGATGTCTTTCCCGCACCAGTCGTGCCGACCAGCAAGACCCTCGAATATCCATCATCCTTGCCGGGCAGTGGCAGGAGCGATTGACGAATAGAGCGGCTGTCGGAAGTGGCTGGCTCGACCTCGTCGTAAAATGCATCAACGACCCGACCATCGAACTGCGCGACTGCCTCCGCGCGCCGGGTGACGCTCCACCACCGTTCGTCAGCAAGCAGTTGGTTCATCTGCGCGACGAGGTGCTCAGCCTCGCTGGCATCCGTAGTTCCCAATCCGCGACGGACCTTCAATCCGGGCTTGTTGCGCGCATCCCGACGCAGGGGATGGCGAAAGTTTATGCTCCAGCCGGGGCGGCCCTGCGTCTGAGATTTGGAAGAGGTGTAAATCGCCATCATCTGATCCTTTGTTGTTCCATGTTGTGGCAATGCACTAATCCAGATTGGTTGTCAATACGTACGGAACAACGCGGAACAACGTTTGACATTTCGGCTATATCATTTATTATCAGTATATTAGATGATAAGCGGAGTGGAAAATGCTGGTTGGATACGCGAGGGTCAGCACGGTAGATCAGGTGGCGGGGCTGGAAGCGCAGGAGCGCGACCTGCGTGCAACGGGTTGCACCAAGCTGTTCACGGAACGCGTTTCGTCGGTTGCCCAACGTGAAGGGCTGGCTGGGGCGCTCGATTACGTGCGAGACGAAGCCGACACGCTGGTGGTCACCAGACTTGATCGCCTTGCGCGTAGCACTGCCGACTTGCTTGGGATCATCGCGACGTTGGAGCGCAAAGGTGTGGCGCTGCGCATCCTCGACTTCGGTGGGCAGGCTGTGGATACCAAGTCGCCGTCCGGAAGGCTGATTGTCACCATGTTTGGTGCGGTGGCGCAGTTCGAGCGGGAGTTGCTCCTTGTCAGGCAACGGGAGGGCATCGTCAAAGCAAAGGCAGATGGGAAATACCAAGGGAGGCAGCCAACTGCCCGGCGCAAGGCCCCGCTGGTGCGCGAACTTCATGCTGCTGGTTTCTGCGCTTCGGAGATCGCAGCAAAATGCGCTATCGGACGGAGCAGTGTGTATCGGCTGCTGGCCGAGGCAGGCGCTTCATGACAAAA
The DNA here is from genome assembly GCA_903834285.1 of uncultured Sphingomonadales bacterium. Lineage (GTDB taxonomy): Bacteria > Pseudomonadota > Alphaproteobacteria > Sphingomonadales > Sphingomonadaceae > Novosphingobium. The sequence continues at coordinate 15,998 of CAILIO010000414.1, forward strand.
AGCATCACGCACCTGTTCGCCGAGGCGACCGCCAAGTTGGAGGACGCAATAGCCATCAGCGTGGACGGGCAGCGCCGCGACAACCCGTTGGAGCTGCAGTGCGCGCTGGCGAGCCACCTGCGGATGGCACTGGCGGCGATGGATGGCATTGTCAGCCAGATCAAGCAGCGGCTTGGCGAGCCCCATGATTGATCGGCACCTGCCGTTCGTCGCGCAGCCCAAGCTCGATCTCGGCGACAAGCCGGTGCGGCCTGTCGGCTATTGGGAGATGGACGGATGGGATGACCGGGCTGCTGATGCTCAAGCGTGCGCCGCCATCCGGGCCGGGCATCCAATCCCCGTCAGTCGCTACCCGCTTCTGAAAAGCTACAATGGCGCGACCGGGCAGGAACGCCGCGACTGCGGCAACCGATACGTAATCGGTAGGGAGCTTGGTCTGATCCCATGGCCCAAGTTCTGTTCCATCTGTTGCTCCACGCGGTTCGTAGGCGCGCACAACGAAATATACGCACGCCCGTGCAGTGCCATGCCAGTATGCCGGTCCTGTCATCGCTTGCTGCATCGCCGGTTCTATGATCCCGGCACTTGGCTGGCCCGCGCTCACGAGCACGCTTATCCGGGCGCATGGTTCACCAAGATCGCCATGATCCAGTTGACCCGCGAGCAGATGCTCTGGCTGGCCCAACAGGATGACTGTTTCGACGTGAGCCAACTCGGGTGAACGTAACCGACGAAGTATATTGACAAAAAATCCCGTCCTTCGTTGACAACGAAATTAAGTATTAAATCATTGCAATCCGCTGCAACAGGTATTACTTGACATATCTCAATCTATACTATCAAATAGCTCGGTCGGGTTAGCTTCCCGTCGCCGCGTGTGTTGTTGGCCGGTTGCGCGTCGCGCTCGAAGGGCCAGCCAGCAGCACACGCAACTTCGAGCGCAAGATGACCCAACCACAAATACCCGAGTTGCAGTTTGTCAGTGATCCGAGCGCCGGAAGTCGCACGGCATTGGCGTTTGCGGGCCATTCATCGCGCGTATGCCGCGCTGCCCGTCATCACGC
>CAILIO010000415.1 GCA_903834285.1 uncultured Sphingomonadales bacterium
CGTTGGCAGAAAAAAGGCCCGGTCGTTGCCAACCGGGCCTGAAAGTTTTGGGAGAGGATGCCTGAAAGGCCATTTTCATATGCAACTAACCCCCCTTCTTCGCAAGTGCGAAATGGGTCAGAATGGTTGCACTTTTCGCAACCTCAATGACGCAATCAGCGGGGAAGCGCCAATTTCGTTCGGCATTACAGCAGTATGACTCCCTGATATACCGTGAATGCAAAAAGCAGATGGGTTCCGGCATTGCGCCGCAACATTCCCCAAGGGGAAACAGGGGCCGTCAATGCGCGAGGAACAGGGGCACCGATGACTTGTCGAGCAGATCGCGCGAGACCCCGCCGAGCAGGAGTTCGCGGAGTCGGCTCTTGCCGAACACGCCCATGACGATCAGCCCGGCACCGAGTTGATGCGCCTTGTCCATGATTGTCGTGGCGATCGCCCCGTGCCGCGCCACCTCATGCACTTCGGCATGGATATCGTGGCGCGAGAGGTAGCAGGCGGCATCGCGCGCGGGGAAGCTGTCTTCCTTTTCGCACACCATCAGGATGTGGACCGTACCGGACAGCGCCAGCAGCGGCAGCGCGGCGCGCATGGCAGCGGCGGCTTCATGCCCGCCGTCCCACGCCAGAAGCACCGGCTTGTCGAACACAACCAGCGGCACCCCGCGCGGCAGTGCGAGCACCGGACAGTGCGAGCCCAGCGCCACTTCCTCCAGCGCCGGATCATCGAGGCTGGCAACAATGCAATCGGTGAAGCGCGCAGCCGCGGCGACGCTTTCGACGCGGCCCTGATCGGTGAGCACCACGTCGAAGGCCACGTCCTCGTTGGCAAGCCGTGCATCGAGGTCGCTCGCAAGCTTCTCGTCCTCAGCGCGCACTTCGTTGATCACTTCGGCCGAGAGCGCCGCACCGCCGAAGGGTTCCCACATCGCCATCTGGGCAAAGGGCGTTGCGATCTGGAACGAGACATGGCCGCGCATGGCCCGCGCCAGCGCGAGTGCGGTCTGAACCCGGTCGTCAAGCGTATCGGCGGCGTCTGCCGGGCAGAGTATGGAACGCATCGGGATCCTCCTTGGACTTGGCTTGCCCGGCATCAATACGCAGGACCTGCAGCGGGTCCCATGATCCACATCAAATCGCCGCCCTTGCGTGCGCGGCACTGGCCGCTATGCCGCCAGAAGCAAGGAACGGGGAGCGGGCATGGTGACGGAGCGAACGTTTGCGGCAGTGATCTTCGATTTCGGCGGGGTGATCACCTCGTCGCCTTTCGAAGCCTTCAACCGGCTTGAAGCGGAACGCGGGCTGCCGCAGGACTTCGTTCGCCGGGTCAACGCGACGAACCCCGACGACAACGCCTGGGCGCGCTTCGAGCGGGCAGAGATCGGCGCGGCGGAGTTCGACGCTCTGTTTGCAACAGAAGCCCGAACGCAAGGGCATGATCTGGCCGGAAACGACGTGCTCGCAGTGCTGGCGGGGGCGGTCCGCCCGGCGATGGTCAACGCGCTCGATCAGCTCAAGGCCGCCGGTTATCGCATCGCCTGCATCACGAACAACGTGCCCACCGGACACGGCGGCGCGGGCCTTGCGAGGAGCGAGGATCGCAGCGATGCACTGGAACAGATCTTCGCGCGCTTCGAGCTTGTGATCGAAAGCAGCAAGGCCGGTGTACGCAAGCCCGATCCGCGCATCTACCAGATGATGTGCGAGAAGCTGGGGCTGGAACCGACCGCCTGCATCTACCTCGACGACCTCGGCGTGAACTGCAAACCCGCGGCGCAGCTCGGCATGGCGGCGATCAAGGTGACGAGCGGGCAGCAGGCGCTCGCCGATCTTTCGGCGCTGCTCGCGCTCCCGCTGGGGTGACAAGCAGCGCTCGTGCGCTAGAGATGCGCAGGACAGCACAGGAGCCGGATTCGCGTGGCCAGAAAGCTTTATCCCGATGCCGCCAGCGCCCTTGATGGCCTGCTGCGCGATGGTCTGCTGATCGCCTGCGGAGGCTTTGGCCTCTGCGGCATTCCCGAGCGGCTGCTCACGGCGGTGCGCGAATCGGGGGTTAAGGACCTGACCTTTGCCAGCAATAACGCCGGGATCGACAACGAAGGCATCGGCATGCTGCTGCGCACGCGGCAGGTGAAGAAGATGATCGCCAGCTATGTCGGCGAGAACAAGGAATTCGAGCGCCAGTATCTTTCCGGCGAACTCGAGGTGGAATTCAGCCCGCAGGGCACACTGGCCGAGCGCATGCGCGCAGGCGGCGCAGGCATTCCGGGCTTTTACACCAAGACGGGTGTCGGCACGCTGGTGGCCGAGGGCAAGGAAGCCAAGGTCTTCGACGGGCAGGAGTTTATCCTCGAGCGCGGGATCTTCGCCGATCTCGCGCTGGTCAAGGCGTGGAAGGCAGACGAGACGGGCAACGTCGTGTTCCGCAAGACGGCGCGCAATTTCAACGTGCCCGCCGCTACGTGCGGCAAGGTCTGCGTCGTCGAGGTCGAAGAGATCGTCCCCACCGGCAGCCTCGATCCGGACTGCATCCACTTGCCGGGCGTCTATGTCCAGCGGATCATCGTGGGTGCGCCCTACGACAAGAAAATCGAATTCCGCACGGTTCGCAACACGGATGTCGGCTGATGTTCGGCCTGCGGCGCGGACATGCGGGCGAGATAGCTCTCGGTGCACTTCCAGCGCTTCCAGCAGATGCGGTTGAAATGGCGCGCTTTTGGGTCAGCGCCCGTGAAGGTCGATCCTATGTCGCAACCTCAACGTACACGCAATGGGCACCCGAACTACTTGGATCGTTGCTGGTCGAAGCTGCTCGGACTGCGGCATCGGGCTTCGCCACGGCGGATGGCATGACAGAGATGGAAGCCTTTGCGCAGATCATGAAGGGCATGGACGCCGAGCGCGCCGGTCTTGCTTCAGAAGGAAATCGTGATGACCAAGCATGATGGCATGACGGCGGGGTGGACCCGCGACCAGATGGCCGCCCGCGCCGCGCGCGAGCTTGAGGACGGCTTCTATGTGAACCTCGGCATCGGCATCCCGACCTTGGTGGCGAACCATATCCCCGAGGGAATGACCGTCACGCTGCAGAGCGAGAACGGCATGCTCGGCATCGGCCCCTTCCCGCTCGCGGGCGAGGAAGACGCCGACCTGATCAATGCGGGCAAGCAGACGATCAGCGAACTGCCGCAATCGGCCTATTTCGACAGCGCGCAGAGCTTCGCGATGATCCGCGGCGGGCATATCGACCTTACCGTGCTGGGCGCGATGGAAGTCGCCGAAAACGGCGACATCGCCAACTGGATGGTGCCCGGCAAGATGATCAAGGGCATGGGCGGCGCGATGGACCTCGTGGCCGGCGTCAAGAAGATCATCGTCGTGATGGAGCACTGCGCCAAGGACGGCAGCCCCAAGTTCATTCCTGCCTGCACCCTCCCGCTGACGGGCAAGGGCGTGGTCGATATGGTGATCACGGATCTTGCGGTGTTCGCCCGCCCCGATCATGCCTCGCCGTTCCACCTGGTCGAACTGGCACCGGGCGTGTCCGCCGAGCAACTGCGCGCCAAGACGACCGCGCACTACGTGGAGTAAGCCCTTGGCCTATACCCTCATCACCGCCAACCGGAACTATTCGAGCTGGTCGCTGCGGCCGTGGCTACTGATGAAGGCGCTGGGCATTCCCTTCGAGGACCGGCTGGAGCCCTTCACCAAACCTTCGAATTACGAGGAGTTCCGCGCCTTCTCGCCCACCGGACAAGTGCCGGTGCTGCTCGATGACGGCGTGACGGTGTGGGATTCGCTCGGCATCGCGCTTTATCTGGCGGACCGGCATGAAGGCGTGTGGCCCACCGATCCCGCCGCGCGCGCCTTTGCGCAGAGCGCGGTGACGGAGATGCACGGCGGATTTTCGGCACTGCGCAATGATTGCACGATGAATGTCGGCGTGAGGGTCCAGCCACGCCCGATGCGCGATGCGCTGGTGCGCGACGTGGCGCGGGTGCGCGAGATCTTCGAAGAGGGGCTTGAACGCCTCGGCGGGCCGTGGCTGGCGGGCGAGGACTTCACCGTGCTCGATGCGTTCTATGCGCCGATCGCCTGGCGGATCCGCACTTATGGGCTCGACGTAGGGATGGGTCAGGCCTGGGTCGATCACGTGATTGCGCACCCTGCTATGCAGGAATGGGAAGCGGCGGCGTTGGCCGAAACCTGGCGCGAGGTGAGCCACGAGGAAGATCTCGCGCAATGCGGTGCGATCACGGCGGATTACCGCAAGGCTTAGAGCTTCTCGTCCGCCTCTTCGCGCGCGTTGAGCTCTGCCCAGAGGCCCTCGGTTCCGGCTTCGACCGCCTTGTTCACGTATTGCGAGGCGGCGAGCCAGCCCTTGAACGGGCGCAGCGTGGCGACGCATCCCAGCACGAGGATGGGCACCGAGGTGAACACGTGGACCCACCACGGCGGATCGAACCGGACCTGCACATAGACCACCACGAAAACGAGCGGGAACGCGGTGATGCACAGCGCAAAGAACGCAGGGCCATCGTCGGTCTGCGCATAGCTGAAATCGAGGCCGCAGTGGTCGCAGGTCCTCGCGAGTTTAAGCCAGCCCGCGAACATGTGCCCCACGCCGCAGCGCGGACATTTGCCCTGCCAGCCGCAGCGCAGGATCCATGCGAGCTTCGGGTTTGAAATCAACGCCATGGGGCCGCCAATAAACCCCGGCGCCCCTGCCAGCAACCGCTTAGTGGTCTGCCGCCGCGGCCTGCATCTGCGGGGCGCCCTGCGCGGGCTTGCCAGCCTTGACGAAGAACAGCACCGGGATCGAGGCCCAACACAAGAGGCCCATCATGTAGAAATCATTGAGGTAGCCGATCATCGCGGCCTGTTTGTTGACCATACCGTCGACCATGCGCATCCCGGCTTCCGATACGCCGCCGAAGGCGGTGATGTGGTCGAGATCGAAGGGCACGCTCATCCGCGTGATCCGGGCGCCCATCTCGGCGTGGTTCACCTGCACGTTGCGTGCGAGCATGAAGGTGCACACCGCGATACCGATCGAGGCGCCGATCGAACGCATCAGGTTGTTGAGCCCGGCCGCATCGGTGCGCATCTCCGGCGGTAGGGTCGCAAAGGCAATCAGGTTGATCGGCATGATCGTGAAGGCGATGCCGACGCCCTGAATGAGACCGGTGACGAAAATCGGCGCCATCGGCATGTCGGGCGACCATCGTGACATGAGCAGCAGCGACCAGCCCGAAAGCCCCATCCCGATGGTCAGCGCGATGCGCGGATCCATCTTCGTGATCCAGCGACCGAGCAGCGTGATCGTGACCAGCAGGCCGACCCCGCGCGGGGCGAGCAGCCAGCCGGCATCGACCGCCGGGTAGCCATAGATCCCCTGAAGCAGCCCGGGCAACAGCGCCAGCACCGCCATCATCACGCAGCCGATCAGGAACATGAAAATCAGGCTGGCGACGAAATTGGCATCGGCGAACATGCGCCCCGGAAACAGCGGCTTCTCGGCGGTGACGAGGTGGACCACCGCCATCCACGCGCTGCAGGCCCAGATCACGGCATAGATCACCACCTCGGGGCTGCCGAACCAGTCCTGCGAGGGGCCGCGATCGAGCATGAGCTGGAACGAGGCCAGCGCGAGCGCGACGAGCAGCCAGCCGGTGAGATCGATCGGGCGCCGGAGCGCCGTCTGGCGCGGCAGCAGCCACCACAGCACGAGGCCGGACGCGATCCCGATGGGGACATTGATGAAGAACACCCAGCGCCAGGAATAGCTTTCGGTGATATAGCCGCCGAGCAAGGGCCCGGCGATGGGCCCCAGCATCACGCCTTGCGTGAACAGCGCCATCATCTTCGGGCGTTCTTCGGCCGTGCTCGAATTGAGCATCACGGTCTGCGCGAAGGGCGAAAGGAACGCGCCGCCGATCCCCTGCACCACGCGGAAGGCCACCATCTGCCCGAGATTCTGCGCGAGGCCGCACATGATAGAGGCCGTGGTGAAGGCGACGACCGAGAGCGTGAAGATGAGGCGGATGCCGAACCGGTCGACCAGCCAGCCGCCCAGCGGCAGGACCACGGCAGACGCGAGAACGTAGCTTGTCAGCACCCAGCTGATCGTTTCCTGCGTGGCCGAAAGCGAGGCTTCCATATGCGGCAGCGCGACGTTGGCGATCGTGGTGTCGAGCACCTGCATCACCATCGCGGCCATCACTGCGGTGAACAGCAGCGGGCGGTGCTTGACCTGCCAGGCGGGTTGTTGCGCCTTACTTGTCGCCGACATGGACCGTCACGTTCGCGCTGAGGCCGGCGATCAACGGGCGGTCACCGCTGGACGAATCGATGGCGATGCGCACGGGGACGCGCTGCGTCACCTTCACCCAGTTGCCGGTGGCGTTCTGCGCCGGAAGCACCGAGAATTCCGAGCCCGTACCCGCGCCGATGCTGTCGACATGGGCCTTCAGCTTGAGGCCGGGATAGGCGTCGAGCTGCACGTCCGCGGGCTGACCGGGCCGCATGTTCGCCAGATCGGTTTCCTTGAAGTTCGCCTCGACCCGCGCGCCGCCCTCGCGGACAATCGAGAGCATCGGCACGCCGGTGAAGACCATCTGGCCAATCTGCAGGCGGTTCACTTGCGTGACCCGGCCCGCAACCGGCGCGCGGACCACGGTGCGCGCCAGTTCGAGCGCGGCCTTGGCGCGGGTGGCCTGCGCGGCGGCGACCTGGGGGTTGAGCCCGGGCACTTGCGCGCCGGTGGCGAGCTGGGCGCGCGCCTTTTCGACTTCGGCGGCAACCGACGAGAGCCGGTCACGCGCGGCGGCGACGGCGTGCTGCGCTTCGTCCATTCGCGCGCGGGTGTTGAAGCCGCGATCGAGCAGCGCCTTTTCGCGCGCATATTGCGCCTCAGCGAGGGCCAGATCGTCGCGCGCGCCGGCAATATTGGCGGAATTTGCGCCGACATCGGCCGAAAGCGCGGTGATATTGGCCTGTGCGGTGGCAATCTGCGCGTCCGCCTGGCGGATCGCCACGTCGTAGCTGGTTGGATCGATGCGGAAGAGCACGTCACCCGCCTTGACTTGCTGGTTCTCGTGCACGTTCACCGCTACGACGAGGCCGTTCACTTCGCCCGCGATCGAGACGATATCCTGCTTCACATAAGCGTTGTCGGTCGAAACCTCGCCCGGGCGGCCGAACCACCAGATGAGCGCGCCGCCCACGATCAGCGCGGGGATGATGAGCATGACGGCGAGCCGCAGCCGCTTGTTGCGCGTGGCCTTGCGGCGCTCGCTCGCGGTCACGGCCGCTTCGGCGGGCTTGAAGGGATCTGACTCAGCCATGGGACAGCGCTCCGAGGGCAAAGGCCTTTTCAGGCGGGGTTTCCTCCAGCAGATTGGCGCGCACGCGTTCGAGCAGCGCCAGCAGCAGATCCCGTTCGGCAGCGGCGAAGCCGTTCAGCGCTTCGTCGAAGACATCGGTGGCGCAGCCAAACAGTTCGTCGAGCAGCGGCGTGGCGGCATCGGTGAGATACAGGCGCCAGACCCGGCGGTCGCCCGGATCGGCGCGACGCTCGACCATGCCCGACTTCTCCAGCCGGTCGATCATGCGGCCGGCGGTGATGGCTTCGACTTCAAGCCACTGCGCCAGCGCGCCCTGGTTCACGCCGGGGGTACGGCGCAGCGCGGCGAGCATGCGCCACTGTGGGCCGGTGACACCGAAGCGGCGGCTCACCACGTCGAATCGCTTGCGCAGCAGCCGGCTGACATCCGAGGTCAGGAAAGCGATGTTGTTCTGCATAAGCGGGCACATAATAGCTATGCTTATAATAGTCAAACTTGTCTAAAAGGGCAGGCCCGCACCTTTGTTCCCTTCGACAAGCCAGTGGCTCCCCGCTAAAACCTTGAGCCAAGGGGGAAGAGTGCATGGGAGATGGCGTTCTGGAGAGCGGTCCGGGCGGCGGGAGGGCGAGTCTTTCGTCACGCCTCGTCAAGCGCGCGCTGCTGGGTTTCTATCGGATGCAGGGCTGGAAGGCCATCGGCGCGCCGCCGCCAGGCGGGCGCTTTGTGATCATCGCCGCACCGCACACGTCGAACTGGGACTTCGTGTACTTCCTTGGCCTCGTCAACGAGCTGGGGCTCGATGCGCATTTCATGGCCAAGGACAGCCTGTTCCGTTGGCCGATGGGCGGCTTCATGCGTGACATGGGCGGGATTTCGATCGACCGTTCGGCGCGCAACAATGTGGTCGATACGATGATCGCCGAATTCGCGCGCCGTGACCGCTTTGCGCTGACCATCGCACCCGAAGGTACGCGCAGCGCGGTCAACCAGTGGCGCACCGGCTTCTACCATATCGCGCTGGGCGCAGGCGTGCCGATGGTGGTCGGGCTGATGGACTATGGCCGCAAGGTGGGTGGCCTTGGTCCGGCGATCATGCCGACCGGCAACTACAAGGCCGACATGGAGCAAGTGGCGGAAATCTATCAGAGTGTGACTCCGAAGCATCCCGAGCGCGGGATCAAGGACTTTGCGGGAATGTTCAATGCTTGAAGGCCTGATGATCAATGCGCTGGCACTCGCCGTTCTGATGGCGCTGCTGGCGCGCGCGGCGGCGAAGATCGGCGATGTGAGCTTTATCGATGCGGTGTGGGGCGCGGCCATGGCCTTGCTCGCCGTCTCGGCCTGGGCGCTAGCGGCGGACAAAGGCCCGCGCGCCAGCCTGATCGCGGCAATGGCGCTGATCTGGGGTGCGCGGCTGGGCTGGCATCTCTACACGCGCTGGCGCGCGCATGGCGAGGATGTGCGCTATGCTAGGATGCTGGGCAAGGCACGCAAGGCGGGCAAATATGGTGCCGCGGCGGCGCAAGTCTTCGCGGTGCAGTCCGTGCTGCTTTATGTGACCTGTCTGCCCGCGCAGCTCGGCGTGCTCGCCGCAGGGCGCGAGGGGATCGGGCCGCTCGCCATGGCGGGCGGGGCGCTGTGGCTTCTCGGCTTCAGCTTCGAGACCATCGGCGATGCGCAGCTGACCCGCTTCCGTGCCGATCCGGCCAACAAGGGCCGTGTGCTTGATACCGGGCTCTGGCGCTATACCCGCCATCCCAACTACTTCGGCGATGCCTGCGTGTGGTGGGGGATCTGGCTCGCGGCGAGCGAGGCCGGCATTCCGGTGGCGCTGGCCTCGGTGGCGGGTCCGGTGTTCCTGACTTTCACGCTCACCCGCTGGTCGGGCAAGCCGCTGCTGGAAAAGGGCCTCGTGCAGCGTAGACCTGACTATGCCGACTATGTGCAGCGCACTTCGGGATTCCTGCCTTGGCCGCCGAAGCGCTGAAACCGGCAAAGCCGCTTGCCCCTGACAGGCTCGAGCGCGTGCTGGGCTGGGCCGCGCTGGTCCTGCTCGCCGCCGCGCTGGCCGCCATCGTGCGCGGCCGTGCCGGGTGGGGCGCGGTGCCGCTCGCCATCTGGCTGCACCTCGCCACCGTGATCATGGCCCTGGCGCTGACCCCGGTGATCCTGTGGCAGAAGCGCGGCACGCGGCTGCATCGGCGTCTGGGCACGATCTGGGCCGCCACGATGTTCATCTCCGCGCTCGACAGCTTCTGGATTCTCGAAACCAACCACGGCCATTTCAGCGTGATCCACCTGCTGTCCGCCTTCGTGGCGGTGCAGACCCCGCGCCTCGTGCTCACTGCCCGCGCGCACGATCACGCCGCCCACCGCCGCACCGTGCGCGGGCTGGTGATCGGCGGACTGCTGACGGCGGGCGCGCTGACCTTTCCGTTCCACCGCCTGTTGGGACGCTGGCTCTTCGGCTGAGCCTCAACCGCCCGCGTCGATCGTCCGGGCATCGTGGGGCACCTCGACGAGGGCCTTGCTGCGGAACAGGGCTTCGAATGCCTCGATATCGGTCGGCCCGGTCACCTCATCGCGCCCCGCCTTAAACACGGTGAAGCTGTCGCCGCCCAGCGCGAGGAAGCCGTTCAGGGTCACGCGATAGCTCGCAGCGGAATCGAGCGGCTTGCCGTTGAGCGTGATCGCGGTGATCCGGCTGCCGATTGGCTGGCGGCGATCGTAGCGGTAGACGAGCCCCGCCGAGGGCGCGAGAACCTGCTCGGGCCCGATTGCATCGAACCCCTGTTCGAGCGCGGCCTTGATCTCGGCGCCGGTCAAGGTCTCGGTCACGAGCGCGTTGCCGAAGGGCTGGGTGAGGTAGATGTCGCCAAATGTGACGGTGCCGTCCGCCGCCGGGACCAGCGGGGCACGGACGCCGTAAGGGTTCATGAAGGCGATCTCAGCCCCGGCGCTGCGGGTTGCAGCTAATTGTGCATCGGCAATGAGATGGGCGAGCGGCCCGCCGGTGCTGCCCGCCGGCGCCTCGCCGCGGTCTGCCGGGCCCGACAGCCTGCCTACAGGCCGCGTCGCCAGGGCCTTGGAGGCATCGACATAGCGCTGCACATAGGCAGCGATATCCGCGCGCGGCGCATATTGCGGGACGAGCGACGAAAGCGCGATAGGCCCCTTCGCCGAAGTGAACGGCTGCGACTGAACGATGAGGTTGCGTGCGCTGCGCGTGGTCACGCGGTGCTGTGCGGGATCGATGGTGAGCGTGATCTCGGTCAGCTCCTTGCCATAGAGCCCCGCGCTGGTGAGCAGGACCAGGTGCGCCGGATCGGCGGTCGGCAATTCGCAGATATAGTCGGCATGGGTGTGGCCCGAGACGACGACATCGACCCCCGGCGCAAGCCGCGCAAGGATCGGCTGGATGTCCCCGGCAAACCCTGCGCAACCATTGGGATCGGGCGCGCCAGCAGTCTTGCCGCCCTGATGGATCAGCACGATGATCGCATCGGCGCCTTGTGCCTTGAGCTTCGGCACCTCGGCGTTGATCGTGTCCGCTTCGTCGGCAAAGGTCACGTCCGCAATCCCGGCGGGATTGACCAGCATCGGCGTGCCCTTGAGGGTGAGGCCGATCACGCCGACTTTCACTTGCGCAGCACCGCTGCCGAAGGTGCGGATCGCGCTCGCCGGGAAGAGCGGCGTACCCCCGGCGGTCAGCGTGCTTGCGGCCAGATAGCGGAAGCGCGCGCCGGCAAACCGCTCAAGCTGGCAGGGCTCGCGTACCGTGAATTTTGCGCAACCGCCCGCCTGCATGCGCAGGAGTTCCCGCGTTCCCCGGTCGAACTCGTGGTTGCCGACCGTGGCATAGTCGAGCCCGATGCGGCCCAGCACTTCGATCGCCGGTTCATCGAGGAACAGCGAGGATGCCAGCGGCGAGGCGCTGATCAGATCGCCCGCCGCGACAGTGAGCGAGTTGGGATGGCGCGCGCGTAGCGCATCCAGCGCGCTCGCCAGCCATGCCGCGCCGCCTGCGGGGACTTGCGCGGTGCCGCCCTGCCCGTCGGGCGCGCCGACGCTCTGGCGCGGGGGTTCGAGATTGCCGTGGAAATCATTGAAGGCGAGCACGGCGACTTCCACCGGCGCAGGCGGCGGCGGTGCCGAGGCCATGGCGCGCGTCCCGTGCGGCGCGGCGCAGGCGGACAACAGCGCCGACAGCGCGGCGATTCCGGCGAACGTAACACGGCGGCGCATCTCGGTCCCATTCGTCATAACCCGATCTCCCTCACCCGCACGAACACCAAACCGGACTCGATCAATTACCTGATGCGGAATTGAAACCGGGCGCGGCAATGCCTAAAAAGACTTATAGACCTCCCCGGCGACAGGATCATAACATGCCACCCGCGCAGTTCGATATCCAAGCCGGTCAGGAGCGCCTGGTCGTACTGGCCTGTGCGCTGATCGAGGAACGTGGCGGGCAGGCGCTGACGATGCAGGACGTGGCCGCCCGGGCAGGCATCTCGCCTGCGCAGGTCCTGCGTTATTTCGACAGCCGCGAAGCCTTGCTGGAAGCGGTGGCGGAGTACTGGTTCCGCCCCAAGGTGGCGATCATGGAAGAGGTGGTCGCCAGCGATCTGCCCCCGCGCCGCAAGATGTACGAATTCTTTGCGCGCCGCTTTGTCATGCTGCGCGATGCCTATCGCGCCGATCCGGTGGCGCACGAAATGTATGTCGAGCTCGGCAACCAGTACTTCGAACAGGTGCGCAGCTATGTCGACCTTGCCGATCACTATCTCAGCATGATCATCGGCGAGGCAGTGGGAGAAGGCTTCTTCCCCGGGCTCGAGATCGACATGACACTCAGCCTGATCAACCAGATGGTAGCGCCTTATTGCAACATCGGCGTGATGGGCATGCTGATCGACCGGCTGAGCGAAGAGAAGCTGGCGCGGATCATCGATGCCGTGTTCGACGGGCTTTCGGCGCAGGACCGCGGCGCGATGGGTGTTTCAGGGCTGCGCGCAGCCTAAACCGCGCACCAATCTCCGCGCCGGCCATGCCAGTGTTCGGCGAGGCCCTCGCGCTCCAGTACTTCGCCAAGGCTGCGCCCGCCGCGCAGGACCACGCGCAGCGCGCGGCCATAGCGATCGGTCTCGCGTCCTTCGACAGCCAGCGTGAACGGGCCGGAATTGAGCAGATCGGTGAGCCGCCGGGTGGCGGCTTCGGCCAGCCGCGCCTCGTAGGCGCAGGAGGGATGGCCGAGTTCGGGTGCGTTGATATCGGCGATGCGGATCTTGATACCGCGATACCAGAAGGTGTCGCCATCGACGACGCAGGTAACCCGTCCCGACCCGGCGCAGCGGGCGAAGGCGGCGGCCTCACGATCAATGGGTGCCGTGACGGTGATGCCCGCTTCCGCCCAGAGCGGCCAGGCGAGCGAAAGACCTGCGATGGCGCCAAGCGCTAAAAGGAAGCGGGTGAAGGAGAGTGTCTGCATACCGCCGAAATGGCGGATCTTCACGATTTGTTCCAAGCTAATAAATACCTATAGAACAATAACTTAGTTTAACCGCTTAGCAATATTTCATCCGATTCGGACTGCTTGGGCCTTTCTTAACCATGATCGCGTTAGGCTTCTGGGACCGCCACCTTCGGGACCTGCCGAGCCGTGTACGAACTCCTCTTCCGAAGCCGCTGGTACGCCCTTGTCTGGGCGCTGTTCATGGCCGCCAGCGCGATCGTGTTGACGACCACCGGCGCGGGTGTCTGGTGGTCCCGCTCCAATTCCGATGTCCACGCACGGCAGGAAGCCCGCGAGACCGAATTCCGGACCTGGGTGGAGGACGACAAGCGCAAGATGGGCGACGGATCGGGTTACGATCCGTCAAGCCCCGAGCGCGTCCGCGACGGTTATCCGCCGCAAAGCGATGTGCTGAGCGGAGATCGCCGCAGCCCACCTTTTGCGCAGGATGACGACGACGAATAAGCGGACGGTCCCGCCAGCCACTGGAGCCGGATCGGCTTACCGCGTCGGGACGGGAATCTCGCCGCTGTAATCATAGAAGCCGCGGCCCGACTTGCGGCCGAGCCAGCCCGCTTCGACATACTTCTGCAGGAGCGGCGCGGGGCGGTACTTGGGATCGCCGGTCGAGGCGAGGTAGATCTTCATGATCTCGAGCAGGGTATCGAGGCCGATGAAGTCCGCCAGTTCGAGCGGGCCCATCGGGTGGTTGAGGCCGAGCTTCACGCCCTTGTCGATATCGAGAATCGATCCCGTACCGCTGCCGAGCACAAAGGCCGCCTCATTGATGAAGGGCACGAAGATCCGGTTGACGATGAAGCCCGGCTCATCTTGCGAGAGCACGATTTCCTTGCCGATATCGCCGACGAAGCCGCGCACCGCCTCGATCGTGGCGACCGAGGTGGCAAGGCCGGGGATGACCTCGACCAGCTTCATGAGCGGCACCGGATTGAAGAAGTGAATGCCGATGAAGCGCTCCGGATCGGGCGAGGAAACCGCCATGCGGGTGATCGGGATCGACGAGGTGTTGGTCGCCATGATCGCATTGGGGGCAAGGTGCGCGCCTGCCGCCGCGAAGATCTTGTGCTTGATATCTTCGCGCTCGGTCGCCGCCTCGATCACGAGATCGGCCTCGCCGAGGCGGGCATAGTCACCCACGGGGGTGATGCGAGAGACGGTGGCCACGGCATCCTCGGCCGGGATCTTGCCGCGTTCGGCAAGCTTCATCAGCCCCTTCTCGATCTTGGCGCGCGCGGCTTCGGCAAGGGCTAGGGAGATATCGGAGAGCAGCACCGTCTTGCCCGAAGCGGCAGCGACCTGGGCGATACCCGAACCCATCTGTCCGGCACCGATGACTGCGATTGTCTGCATGATCTTCATCCCGCGTTATTGCACTTTGGCGCGCTGCCTAGTGAGGTTTGGCGCGCGTGGGAAGCTGCGGAATTGAGAGGGTGCTCTAGCGCGAGCCACCGGGGACCCAGAGCGGGTCCTTGCCGGCATTGATCGCGCGGGCAAGCACGAAGAAATAGTCCGACAGCCGGTTGAGATAGGACAGCGCCGCAGGGTTCACCGGTTCCGATGCAGCGAGCGCAGTGGCCGCCCTTTCGGCGCGGCGCGCAATCGCGCGGGCAAGGTGGATGCGGGCGGCGCCTTCGCTGCCGCCGGGAAGGATGAAGCTGGTCAGCGGCGGAAGCGCAGCATTGAGCAGGTCAATCTCCGCCTCGAGCCGAACGGGCTGGGCGGGCACGACGCGCAGGACCATGTCGGATGGTGTGAAATCAGCGCCACCCACTTCGCCCAGCGGGGTCGCGAGATCAGCGCCAAGGTCGAACAGGTCGTTCTGGATGCGGTGGAGCGCGGCCGCGCGATCGGCTTCCAGCGCGAGCGCGGCGAAGCCTACCACGCTGTTCAGCTCGTCCACCTCGCCGATCGCCTCCATGCGCAGATCGTGCTTGGCGCGGCGCGATCCATCGACGAGGCCGGTCGTGCCGTCATCGCCGGTGCGCGTGTAGATCTTGTTGAGCTTGACCACGAGGCGGGAAGGGTCAGCGGCCGCCGTGGGTGAGCAGCAGCAGCACCGCGACCACGGCCACGGCAAGGCCCTGATACTTGATGCGGTTGAACATCATCTTGTTCTGCAGCAGCTGCATTTCGGTTGCGCGCGAGCCATCGCCTTCCAGATCAGCCTTGGTGGTGCTGAGAAAGGCGCCAATACCGCGCAGGAGCGACCAGACCGTCAGTGCCATCAGCACGAGGATTACCGGGACAAGAACCAATATCATGGCGCTAGGTCTAGGCCGTCATGAAGCGAAATACCACTGTCAAAGCGGCCAGTGTCACTCTGGGCAGAGCGCAGCGCTTCAGCGAGCGCAAGGCCATCCTCGCCGGCGCGGCGGCGATCCCCGAGCGAGGGCGCATCGCGGCGCTTGGCGAGCTTGCGGCCGTCGGGCCCGACAAGCAGCGGATGGTGGTGCCAACGCGGTTCGGGCAGGCCGAGCAGGACTTGCAGCAGGCGGTGGATATGCGTCGCGGCGAACAGATCGGCCCCGCGCGTGACGACGGTGACGCCGTCTTCCGCATCATCGAGCGTGGCGGCAAGATGGTAGCTGGCAGGCGCATCGCGGCGCCATATCACGACATCGCCAAGCTGGGCGGGCCGGGCGCTCTGCGGCCCGCGGCGTTCATCGAACCAAGTCAGCGGCCCTGCCAGCTCCGAGGCCTGCTCGACATCGAGGCGCCAGACCGGATCAGCACCACCCGGGCTTTTGCCCAACGGGGGATTGCGCAAGCATGTGCCGGGATAGATCGGCCCATCCGGCCCCTGAAGTTTGGCGGCGGCGGCGACTTCGGCGCGGGTGCAGCGGCAGGGGTAGAGGAGCCCCATCGCGCGCAAGTTGTTGGCCGCCTCGCGGTATCGCTCAATGCGGGTGGATTGGGCGGGCACTTCTTCGAAGGTGAGCCCAAGCCAGGCGAGATCGGCGCGGAATTCGTCGGCGAGGTCGGCGCGGCTGCGCGCGCCATCGATATCCTCGATCCGCAGCAGAAAGCGGCCTCCGTCCTGCGCGGCGCGATCATGCGCGATGATCGCGGCATAAGCGTGGCCAAGATGGAGCGGGCCGTTGGGACTGGGGGCAAAGCGGGTCACGGCAGGCGGGTTCATGCGGACGGACCATAGCCATCGCGCTCCAAAACAAAAACGGCTGCCTTAAAGGGTAAGGCAGCCGCTTCGTTTGGGAAGCCCGCTTTGCGGGTTGCCGTTCACCGGGACACGCTCAGACGAGCGTGGCGCCAAAGAACATGCTGCTGATGCCAGCAGCCAGAACCAGCGAAAGGATCGCCGAAGTGTAGTTACGCATAATGTCCTCCTGTTTTGGGATCTTTCAGGGGACCTCTCCCGTTCGTCGCGCGCCGGCAGGGTGGTGGATTGCGCAGGAGCGTTTGGAACGAGGGCGCAAATAGGACTTCCCCGGCGTGCTGCAAGTGCGAACAAGGCAACTACAGTTGCACTATTTGCAATCCGTACTCCATCGAGACTTATTTGCTGAAAAATCAGATTTTTCCGGCAATATACCCTTTGGTGAAGCACGAATGTTTCAAGGATGAAACATTTATTAAGTCAGATGCATGTTGCGCAATCGCAACATCCGGCTTTTTTCGGACCTCGCTGGACAGGTGCGGCGCGCGCCATTATCGGCTTGTCATGAGCATCCAGCCTTCAGAATCGATCCTGATCGTCGACTTCGGCAGTCAGGTCACCCAGCTGATCGCGCGCCGCGTGCGCGAAGCAGGTGTCTACTCCGAAATCGCCCCCTTCACCCAGGCCGAAGCCGCGTTCCACAGGATGAAGCCCAAGGGCATTATCCTCTCGGGCTCGCCGGCGAGTGTCCCGGCGGAGGGCAGCCCCCGCGCGCCGCAAGTGCTGTTCGACAGCGGCCTGCCGGTCCTCGGCATCTGCTACGGCCAGCAGGTGATGAGCCAGCAGCTCGGCGGCGAAGTGCTGCCCGGCGATTCGGGTGAGTTCGGGCGGACTTTCCTGACGGTAACCGAGCCTTGCGTCCTGTTTGACGGGCTGTGGGCCGTGGGCGAGCGCCACCAGGTGTGGATGAGCCACGAGGACAAGGTGACCCAGTTCGCGCCGGGCTTCCGCACTGTCGCCATGTCCGACGGAGCACACTTCGCGGTCGTCGCCAACGACGAGAAGCGCTATTACGGCACCCAGTTCCACCCCGAAGTGGTCCACACGCCCGACGGCGGCAAGCTGATCGCCAATTTCGTGCGCCACGTCTGCGGCTGCACCGGCGACTGGACCATGGCCGAATTCCGCAAGACCAAGATCGCCGAAATCCGCGCTCAGGTGGGCGATGCCCGCGTGATCTGCGGCCTTTCGGGCGGCGTCGATTCTGCGGTCGCCGCGGTCCTGATCCACGAAGCGATCGGCGATCAGCTCACGTGCGTCTTCGTCGATCACGGGCTCATGCGCATGGGCGAGGCCGAGCAGGTCGTCAGCCTGTTCCGCGGGCACTACAACATTCCGCTCGTCCACAAGGATGTCTCGGCACTGTTCCTCGGCGGTCTTGCCGGGGTGACCGACCCGGAGGCCAAGCGCAAGTTCATCGGCAAGACCTTCATCGACGTGTTCGAGGCCGAGGCCAAGCAGGTCGGCGGCGCGGACTTCCTCGCGCAGGGCACGCTCTATCCGGATGTGATCGAGAGCGTCTCGTTCACCGGGGGGCCGTCCGTCACGATCAAGAGCCACCACAACGTGGGCGGCTTGCCCGACCGCATGAACATGCAGCTCGTCGAGCCCTTGCGCGAGCTGTTCAAGGACGAAGTCCGCGCGCTGGGCCGTGAACTGGGGCTGCCCGAGGTCTTCGTCGGCCGCCACCCCTTCCCCGGCCCCGGCCTTGCCATCCGCATCCCCGGCGAAGTGACGCGCGAAAAGTGCGATATTCTGAGGAAAGCCGATGCGATCTACCTCGAGGAGATTCGCAATGCGGGGCTCTACGACGCGATCTGGCAGGCCTTTGCGGTACTGCTCCCGGTCAAGACCGTGGGCGTGATGGGCGATTTCCGCACCTATGACGCGGTCTGCGCGCTGCGGGCCGTCACCTCGACCGACGGCATGACCGCCGACATCTACCCCTTCGACGCCGGCTTCCTAAGCCGCGTGGCGACGCGGATCGTCAACGAGGTCAAGGGCATCAATCGCGTGGTCTACGACTACACCTCCAAGCCCCCCGGCACGATCGAGTGGGAATAGCCGCGCCAAAAGACCAGCGCGATCAGTCCAGTGCCGCAAAGCGCAGCCGCAGGGCATTGAGGATGACCGATACCGAGCTGAGCGTCATGGCCAGCGCGGCGACGACCGGGCTGAGGAGCACGCCAAACCGGGGATAGAGCGCGCCGGCTGCAATCGGGATTCCGATTGCATTGTAAGCAAAGGCGAACATCAGGTTCTGCCGAATATTGCCCATTGTCATCCCGCTGAGCGCGCGGGCCCGCGCGATCCCGGCGAGGTCGCCCTTGACCAGCGTGATGCCGGCGCTTTCGATCGCGACATCGGTGCCCGTCCCCATCGCGATGCCCACGTCCGCCGCCGCCAGCGCGGGTGCATCGTTCACCCCGTCGCCTGCCATCGCGACGATTTTGCCCGCGGCGCGCAGTTCCTGCACGATCCTGTGCTTGTCTTCGGGAAGCACATCGGCTCTCACATCGCTGATCCCCAGTGCGCGGCCGACAGCTTGGGCAGTTGCTGCGTTGTCACCGGTCAGCATGACGATGTGAATGCCGTCCGCACGCAGACGATCAAGCGCCGCGCGGGTGGTTGCCTTGAGCGGATCGGCAACCGCAATGATCCCGCCGGATTGACCGTCTACCCCCAGAAACAGCACGGTTGCGCCCTGGCTGCGAAACGCGTCGGCACGCGCCCCCAGATCGCCGAGCGCGATACCGTGATCCGCCATCAGGCGTGCGTTGCCGAGCACAACCCGCCGCACGCCAACCGTGCCGGTGATGCCCTCACCAGTAATCGACATGAAGTCAGTCGGTTCGACGACCGTGATATCCCCTGGCCCACGATCAGCGACTGCGGCGGCGGCAATGGCGGCTGCCAGCGGATGCTCGCTTGATCGCTCAAGGCTTGCCGCCCATCCCAGCACCGCGGCTTCGCTGAGTGCTCCTGCCGGAACGACTTCGATGACGCGGGGCTTCCCCTCGGTCAGCGTGCCCGTCTTGTCCACGACTAGCGTATCGATCTTCTCCATCCGTTCGAGGCTTTCCGCGGATTTGATCAGGATGCCCGCGCCCGCGCCTTTGCCGACCGCGACCATGATCGACATCGGTGTCGCCAGACCAATCGCGCAGGGGCAGGCGATGATCAGGACCGAGACAGCGGCAATCAGCGCAAAAGCGAGCGCGGGGGGCGGACCCCAGAGCGCCCAACCGGCGAAGGCCGCTGCGGCGATAGTGATTACCGCAGGGACAAAGTATCCGGCCACCGTATCGGCCAGCTTCTGAATCGGTGCGCGGCTGCGCTGCGCGGCTGCGACCATCGCCACTATGCGCGACAGCGTACCGCCGGCACCGATCGCACGAGCTTCGATGACCAAGGCGCCGGTTCCGTTGATCGTGCCGCCAATGACCCGATCGCCGACAGACTTGGCCACAGGCATCGCTTCACCCGTGACGATGGCCTCATCGACCGCACTGGCTCCCTCGATCACCGCACCATCGACGGGCACGCTGCTGCCTGGGCGCACCCGCAGCCGGTCGCCGATTCGCACAAGATCGACAGCAATCTCCTCATCCTCGCCGCCCGGTATCAAGCGCCGCGCCGTCTTTGGAGCAAGGTTCATCAGCGCACGGATCGCGTCGCCGGTCTGTTCGCGTGCACGCAATTCGAGCACCTGGCCAAGCAGGACGAGGACAGTGATGACCGCTGCCGCCTCGTAGTAGACCGCAACCGCGCCGCCCATCGCACGAAACCCCTGGGGGAACAGGCTGGGCGCAAACGTGGCCACCAGGCTATAACCATACGCCGCACCGACCCCGAGCGAGATCAGTGTGAACATGTTGAGGTGGCCGCTGCGTACCGAGGCCGCGCCGCGCTGAAGGAACGGCCAGCCCGCCCACAGCACCACCGGCGAGGACAGCGCCAACTGGATCCAGACCGACACATTCATCGGCACCAGCCGGTTGATCCCAAGCACTGGAAAATGGCCGCCCATTTCGAGAATGAACACCGGCAGCGTCAGCACGAACCCGATCCAGAACCCGCGGGTCATGTCGGTCAGTTCAGCATTGGGGGCAGTATCGGTTGAGGCCGTCAGCGGCTCGAGCGCCATGCCACAGAGCGGACACGGTCCCGGGCCGGGCTGGCGTACGTGCGGATGCATGGGGCACGTATAGAGGGCAATCGCTGGCATTGGTCGGCCCCTTGGCCGCGCTCAGGACAGCCTCGGCACTGGCGATAACGACCAGACGATGAGCGTGTTCCGAATTACCTTGCCGCCTGCGTAGCGGCTTCGATCAGATCACGCACAACGGGGTTGGGAAACCGCCGCTCAATGGTGACCGCAAGGAACGTCTCGGCAATGCCCGGCAGCGCCTCCGCCTCTGCCAGCACGCCTGCGCCGAGTTCGTCGCGCACTACGATCGGCGGCAGCACGGCGAGCGCGAAGCCTGCGCGCACCATCAGGCGCATCATCGCCATGTCGTCTACCTCGGCGGCGATCTGCGGGCGCAAGCCGAGCCGGTCGACCAGCGCATCAAAGCCTGTGCGCACGCCGCTTCCGGCGATCGGCAGGATAACCGGATGGGCGCGGAGCAGGTCCGCCACCGCGCGCGTCTCGCCCAGCAAGGCCGGCGTGCCGATCAGGCTGACCGGCTGTTCGGACAGCTTATGGACGATGAACGGCGTGAGCGCATCGCTGGCCGGGGCCTGGTTCGTCAGCACCACGTCGAGTGCGAGCGACTGGAGCGCGGTGAGCAGTTCGCCCTGGCTTCCCGAGCGCAGCACGACCTCGATATCGGTGCGCGCCAGCAGCGGGCCGACAAAACTGATCTGGAAATTGCGTGACAGGGTGGCCAGCGCGCCGATCCGCACCGCCTGCCGCGCGGTGCCCGTCTCCTTCAGTGTCCCGAGCAGTTCCTCGCCGGCCCTGAAGATCGCCTCGGCATGGTCGAGCGTGATCCGACCCGCCTCGGTCAGGTGCAGCGCGCGGCCGCGCCGTTCGAACAGCGCATGGCCAAGCCGTTCCTCCAGCTTGCGGATCTGCACCGAGAGCGCAGACTGCGAGACATTGAGCCGCGCGGCGGTGCGCGAGAGGTTTCCGTCCTGCGCGACGGCCCAGAAATAGCGGAGATGGTTGTAGTTGAGCTCGGCCATATCGTTCACATAAAGCGAACGATATCGGCTAAACAATGAATTTTTTGCTTGTAAGCCTTTTCGCTAGGAGGAGCGCGAGTTCGATAGCCCTTCCTGCGGAGCGCCGATCATGCCCCTTCCCCTTGTGGTCCTTGCCCCACCCGCGCTGCTGCTGATCGCCGCCGCGCTCGGTTTCGCCCAGCCCGGCCGCATTGGCCGCGGCCCGCTGGCCCTGATCGAGGCACTCGCCCTGCTCGCCGTTGCGCTGGCCGGGGGCACGATGGCGGCGCTCGCGATCGGGGGCACGACCACGCTGACGCTGGCGGCGAACGGCCCTGCGCTGCCGCTCATGGCCTTCCGGCTCGATCTCATCAGCACGGTCATGCTGCTGCTCGTCAGCTTCGTCGGCTGGATCGTGGTGCGCTATGCCCGTGTCTACCTGGATGGAGAGACGCGCCACGGCGTGTTCATGGCCTGGCTGGCGACGACGCTGGCCATGGTGATGCTGCTGGTGACGGCAGGCTCGCTGGTCCAGCTGCTGGCGGCGTGGATTGCGACCAGCCTCGCGCTTCACAAGCTTCTGCTGTTCTATCCCGAGCGGGTTGCCGCGCAGCGTGCCGCGCGCAAGAAGTTCGTGACCGCCCGCGCTGGTGACGCCGCGCTGCTCGGCGCCGCCCTGTTCCTCTTCAAGGCCTACGGCACCACCGACATGCCCGCGATCCTTGCCGCCGCGCATGCCGGTATGGGCGGATATGCGGCAATGACCGCCGCCGGGCTGCTGGCGATTGCCGCGCTGCTCAAGTCCGCGCAGTTCCCTCTCCACGGCTGGCTGACCGAAGTGATGGAAGCGCCGACCCCGGTTTCCGCTCTGCTCCATGCGGGCGTGATCAACGCGGGCGGGTTCCTGCTCATCCGCTTTGCCGATGTCATGCTGCTTGCTCCGGGCGTGCTGGCGGTGCTGGTCATGGCGGGCGGGTTTACCGCGCTGTTCGGCGGGCTCGTCATGCTCACCCAGCCCGCGGTCAAGACCTCGCTTGCCTGGTCGACCGTTGGCCAGATGGGCTTCATGATCATGCAGTGCGGGCTTGCGCTGTTTCCGCTCGCGCTGCTGCATATCGTGCTGCACTCGCTCTACAAGGCGCATGCCTTCCTCGCCTCGGGCGGCGCGGTCGAGCAGATCGCGGCGGCGCGGCGGCCGGGGCCGGTGGCGATCCCCCGCCCCGCCGCGGTCGGCCGGGCGTTCATCGCGGCGCTGGCCATCTACGGCCTGATGAGCTTCGCCTTCGATGCGGTGCCAGGCTTCCACCACAAGTCGCCCCAGGCCATCGCGCTGGGCGCGATCCTGATCTTCGGCGTCGCCTACCTCTTAGCGCAGGGCCTGGCAGACAGTGCCCCCCGCGCGCTGACGCGCAAGATGGCGGTTTACGCCGTCGCCGCCTCGATCGGCTACTTCACGCTTCACGGGCTCGCGCTCTGGCTGACCGCCGGGACGCTGCCCGCCACCCCCGCGCCGGGTCCGCTCGAATGGACGCTGATGGTGCTCGCGGTGCTGAGCTTCGGGCTCGTCGCGGTGGCGCAGTCGATGTTCCCGCTCTGGGCCTATCACCCGGCGGCGGCGGGCCTGCGTGTCCACTTGTCCAACGGTCTCTACGCCAACGCCCTGTTCGACCGGATGCTCGGCGGCTGGACCCTCAAGCGGTCTGCCTGAACCGAACCCTCTCTTTCCGAAGGATCACTTCCATGCTCATGATCCCCACCGATAACAGCCAGACCCTCGCCCAGCTCAAGGTCGCCGCTGACGCCGCCGCGCGCGCCATCCCGCCGGTCTGGCCGCTGGCTTCCAGCGTCGCGGTAAACCCGTACCTCGGACAGACCGGCCTGACGCTGGCCGAAACCGCAGCCCTTATGGCGCGCGTTTCGGGCACACCGGTCATGATGCCGCGTCCGTGGTACCGTGAGCGGATTGCCAGCGGTGCGATGACCGAGGCACACCTAGCCGCCGCGCTCGCCGCCTCTCCCCATGCCGGCAAGCCCGCCTCGCTCGCCGCATTGCATGCCGCCATCGCCCATGATCCGGCACCGGCGAAGGCGGTGCCGACGGTGGCCGATCTGGCCGCCACGGCATCGGGCATCGATTGGCCCGGGATCATCGCCGAGCGCTTCGGCGCCTGGGCGGGTGGCTATTTCGATCAGGGCCAGGCGCTCTGGGCCGCACCGCGCGGCAAGGGCGCTTATGCCGCTTGGCAGGCGGTCGCCTCGCACGATCTGACGCCCGAGATCGCGGGCCTCACCGGCTTCGGCAGCTTCGTCGCCGATGCGCCCGAGCGTGCGGCCGAGGCGCTGGCAAGCGCGGTGGCCGGACTGCAGCTTCCGCCCGCAGCGCTCGAAACCTACTTCCACCGCCTGCTCGTCACGCTTGGCGGCTGGGCCCATGTGGCGCGCTACGAACTGTGGCAGGCCGAACTTGCCGGACGCAGCGACGAGACGACCACCGACTTCCTCACCATCCGGCTGCTGTGGGAACAGGCGCTGCTTGCCCGCTACAGCGCAGAGATCGGGCAGGCGTGGCTTGCGGCCATCGCCGCACACGAAGAACCCGCCCTGCCGAATGCGAACCAGATCGTCGACTCGATCCTGCAGGAAGCCGCCGAGCGTGCCGGGCAGGCGGCGCTCGCCGAGACCCTGAGCACACCACTCGCCGACTTTGAACGCAAGCCGCCAGTGCTGCAGGCTGCCTTCTGCATAGACGTGCGCTCCGAAGTGTTCCGCCGCGCGCTCGAATCGCTGGACCGGCGGATCCAGACGCTCGGCTTTGCCGGATTCTTCGGCCTGACCGCCTCGCACCAGCGCTATGCCTCGGATGTCCATGAGCACCGCCTGCCGGTGCTGCTCAATGCCGGGGTCACCAGCCGCACCGGCGGTGAGGGCGCGACGGACGCCCGCCACACCGCTCGCGCCGCGCGGGCCTGGGGCCGCTTCAAGCTGGCTGCGGTCTCCTCGTTCGCCTTCGTCGAGGCGGCGGGTCCGATCTATATCGGCAAGCTGATCAAGGACGCGCTGGGGCTCAAGGCTAACAAGGTGCCGCGCGATCCCAAGCCCTTTGCCGATCCGGCACCCGATGCGGCGACGCGCGTCGGCATGGCGGCCTCGATCCTCGGCGCCATGTCGCTCACCACCGATTTCGCGCCGCTGGTGCTGCTGGCGGGGCACGGCGCCAATGTCGTCAACAACCCCCATGCCAGCGGCCTGCACTGCGGCGCTTGCGGCGGCTATTCGGGTGAAGTGAATGCGCGGTTGCTGGCCGGGCTGCTCAATGATCCCGCTGTGCGCGCAGGCCTGATCGAAAGGGGCATCGTGATCCCGCAGACCACGCTGTTCGTCGCGGCGCTGCACGATACGACGACCGATGCGGTCACGCTTTACACCGAGGACCAGCCGGTGGGTGCGCACCGCGATGCCATCGCGCAGGCTGAGCAATGGCTGGCCGCCGCTGCCGTGCTCACCCGCAGCGAGCGCGCACTGCGCCTGCCGCGCGCAAGCGGCGAAGCGAGCGTGATCAAACGCAGCCGCGACTGGTCGGAAACCCGCGCCGAGTGGGCGCTGGCAGGGTGCAAGGCCTTCATCGCCGCGCCGCGCATGCGCACGGCGGGCCGCAGCCTTGAAGGCCGTGCCTTTCTGCACGACTACATCTGGCGGCGCGACGAGGGCTTCGGCGTGCTCGAGCTGATCATGACCGCGCCGGTCGTCGTCGCGAGCTGGATCAGCCTGCAGTACTACGGGTCGAGCGTCGCACCCTCGCTGTTTGGCGGCGGCAACAAGCTGCTGCACAATGTGGTCGGCGGGATCGGCGTGATCGAGGGCAACGGCGGGCCGCTGCGCGCGGGGCTGCCCTGGCAATCGGTGCATGATGGCCACAAGCTGATGCACGAGCCGCTGCGGCTTTCGGTTTGCATCGAGGCCCCGCGCGAGGCGATGACCGCGGTGCTGGAAAAGCACCCCGGGGTGCGTGCGCTGTTCGACAACACATGGCTTCACCTCTTCGCGATTGATGACGAGGGGCGGCTTGCCTGGCGCTATAAAGGCGATCTCCAGTGGGAGGCGATGGGCCAAGCGGCGCCGGCAGCGGAAATGGCGATCTGAGCGATGTCGGGACCGCCGCCGCCCTGGGGCACAGTGTGCAATGGGGCGCGGGCCGTGCTGGCGACAATGCAC
>CAILIO010000416.1 GCA_903834285.1 uncultured Sphingomonadales bacterium
ACGCTCTCGCCGCGCGCCGCGAGAATATTGAGCCAGAGCAGCACCGCCCAGACCCCGTCCTTCTCGCGCACATGGTCCGAGCCGGTCCCGGCGCTTTCTTCGCCGCAGATCGTTGCCATCCCGGCATCGAGCAAGGTGCCGAAGAATTTCCACCCGGTCGGCGTCTCGAAGGCGGGAATACCCAGCGCCTCGGCCACCCGGTCCGCCGCCGCGCTTGTCGGCATCGACCGCGCGATCCCGGTGAGGCCCTTGGCATAGCCGGGCGCGAGATGCGCATTGGCCGCGAGCATCGCGAGGCTGTCCGAAGGCGTGATGAAGATGCCCTTGCCCACGATCAGGTTACGGTCGCCGTCGCCATCCGAAGCCGCGCCGAATGCGGGGGCATCGGTTGAAAACATCAGGTCGAACAGCACTTTGGCATGGACGCGGTTGGGATCGGGATGGTGCCCGCCGAAATCCTCGAGCGGCACGCCATTGTGCACGGTGCCCGGGCGGAACCCCAGCCGCTTTTCGAGCACTTCGATCGCATAGGGCCCGGTCACGGCATGCATCGCGTCGAATGCCATCGAAAGGCCATCCGCCACCGCCGCGCGGATCGCCGGGAAGTCGAACAGCGTCTCCATCAGGTCCGCCCAGTCGGCCACACTGTCGATCACCACGACCGTCATGCCCGCCACGGTCTGCACGCCCAGCTTGTCGAGATCGACGTCCGCCGCTTCCACCGTCAGCCAGCGGTCGATCACTTTGGTCCGCGCGAAGATCGCGTCGGTAATCGCCTCGGGCGCGGGGCCGCCGTTGGCGATGTTGTACTTGATGCCGAAGTCCTCGTCCGGTCCGCCGGGGTTGTGGCTGGCGGACAGGATCAGCCCGCCGTTCGCGCCGTACTTGCGGATCACGTGGCTGGCGGCAGGTGTCGAAAGAATGCCGCCTTGGCCGACCAGCACCCGGCCATAGCCGTTCGCCGCCGCAATGCGGATCGCCGCCTGGATGACCGTCCGGTTGTGATAGCGCCCGTCGCCCCCGATCACGAGTGTCGAACCCGGTTCGGGCGAGACGGCATCGAACACCGACTGAATGAAGTTCTCCGCGTAGTTCGGCTGCGCGAAGACACGCACTTTCTTGCGCAGGCCGGAAGTACCGGGCTTCTGATCAGTATAGGGCGAGGAGGGAATCGTTTTGATCATGGCTTTACCGTAAGGCTCTTGTAGAGATCGGCATAGGCTTTGCCGCTGTTGCCCCAGGAGAAATCCGCGCTCATTCCCGCGCGCTGCAGGCGGCGCCATGCGGCGGGCTCGCGGAAAAGCTGCACCGTGCGGGTGAGGGCATCGGCAAGCGTCTGATAGCGCACCCCGTCGAACTGCACCCCCGTCGCCACTCCCGCCAGCCGCGCGGCAAGGTTGGCGTCGATCACCGTATCGGCAAGGCCCCCGGTGCGGCTCACCACCGGCACGCAGCCATAGGCGAGGCCATAGAGCTGTGTGAGGCCACATGGCTCGAACCGGCTCGGCACGAGGATCGCATCGCCGCCTGCCAGCATGCGGTGCGACAGCGCCTCGTCATAGCCGATGCGCACGCCGATCCGCCCGGGATGGCGCGCGGCGGCGGCATGGAAGCCGCTTTCGAGTGCCGCATCGCCCGATCCCAGCAGCGCCAGCCGCCCGCCGATGCCGACAAGATGGTCCGCCGCTTCGAGCAGAACGTCCATGCCCTTCTGCCAGGTCAGGCGGCTGATCACGATGAACAGCGGGCCGTCGCCTTTCTCAAGGCCGAACTCTGCCTCCAGCGCGCGGGCATTCGCCGCCCGCTTGCCCAGCGCCTTGGCGGTGAAGGGGGCTTTGAGTGCCGGATCGCTGGCCGGATTCCATACTGCGGCGTCGATCCCGTTGACGATCCCGCTCACCTCGCTCTCGCGCGCGCGGATCAGGCCTTCGAGGCCCATGCCGAAGCCCGGCTCGCGGATCTCGCGCGCATAGCTCGGGCTCACCGTCGTGATGCGGCTGGCGGAAGCGAGGCCCGCTTTGAGGAAGCTGATCCCGCCGTGGTACTCGATCCCGTCGATCGCCATGGCCTGGGGCGGCAGACCGAGCGCCGGGAACAAGTCCGCGCCGTAGTGCCCCTGAAACGCCATGTTGTGGATGGTGATCACCGAGGGCAGCACCGGCCCGGCTGGCGCAAAGCGCTGATAGGCCAGCGCCATGCCCGCCTGCCAGTCGTGCGCATGGACGAGATCGAACGACAGGCCCTTCACCGCGCCCCCGGCCACATCCGCGGCCGCGCGGCCGAACGCGGCAAAGCGCTTCCAGTTGTCCGCCCAGTCGCGCCCAGTTGCATCACCATAAGGCCCGCCCTCGCGAGCAAACAGCCCCGGCGCATCGAGCACGAGCAGAGCGTGCCCCTCGCCACTACTGATGCCGATCTTGCCCGCCAAGAGCCGCGCCGGTTCGCCCAGCAGGCTCTCCCACTTGTGCAAGACCTTGGGCTTCTTGCCGAGCGTTGCGGTCACTGCCAGATAGCCCGGCAGCATGGTCGTCATCGCCATGCCATGCGCCGCCAGCGCCTCGGGCAAGGCGCCCACCACATCGGCGAGCCCGCCAGTCTTGACCAGCGGCACGGCTTCCGATGCGACGGAGAGGACGTTGAGGCTCATGCTGGCAAGCTCACTTCAGCTGCTCGATCATCGCCCTGTTGATCAGGCACACGCCGTTTTCGGTGCGGCGAAAGCGCTTGGCGTCGAGCACCGGGTCCTCGCCTACCACGAGGCCTTCGGGAATGCGCACCCCGGAATCGAGAATCACGCGCTTGAGGCGCGCTCCGCGCCCGATGTTGCAATAGGGCAGGATCACGCCTTCATCGACGCTCGAGAACGAGCCCATCTTCACGCCGGTGAACAAGAGCGAGCGACGCGCGATCGCGCCGGAGACGATGCAATCCTGCGAGATCAGCGAGGAGATCGCCATGCCGCGCCGCCCCTCGATATCGTGGACGAACTTGGCCGGCGCGGCGACGACCTGATCGGTCCAGATCGGCCAGTCGCGGTCATACATGTTGAGCTTGGGCACCACGTCGGTGAGATCGAGGTTCGCTTCGAAATAGGCGTCCACCGTGCCGACATCGCGCCAGTATTCGCCGATTTCCTCGGCCGCGCGGATGCAGCTGTCGGTGAAGCGGTGCGCCACCGCTTTGCCGTGCTTGACGATATAGGGGATGATATCCTTGCCGAAATCGCGGGTTGAATCCGGCGTATCGGCATCGCGGCGCAGCGCCTCGAACAGGAACTTCGTCTCGAACACGTAGATGCCCATCGAGGCGAGCGAGTGCTCCGGATCGCCGGGGATCGCAGGCGGATCCTCGGGCTTCTCGACGAAGTCGGTGATCACGCTCGCCGCGTCCACTGCCATCACGCCGAAGCCCTTGGCTTCCTCGCGCTTGACCACGAGGCAGCCGATCGTCACGTCCGCGCCCGATGCCACGTGCTGTTGCAGCATCAGCTCGTAGTCCATCTTGTAGATGTGATCGCCCGCCAGAATCACCATGTACTTGGGCGCGTGGCTTTCGATGATATCGATGTTCTGGAACACCGCGTCGGCCGTGCCTTCATACCAGGCATGCTCGGAAATGCGCTGCGAGGCGGGGAGGATGTCGAAGCTCTCGTTGCGCTCGGGCCGCATGAAGTTCCACGCGCGCTGCATGTGGCGGATCAGCGAATGCGCCTTGTACTGCGTCGCCACGCCGATGCGGCGGATGCCCGAATTGATCGCATTCGACAGCGCGAAATCGATGATTCGGCTGACCCCGCCGAAATAGACCGCCGGCTTGGCGCGGTTGTCGGTGAGCTCCCACAGGCGGCTGCCGCGGCCGCCGGCGAGAACATAGGCCATGGCATCGCGCGCCAGCGGCTGTCCGTACGTATCTCTCATTGCCACACTCCCCCGTGCTCTCGTTGGTGCCTTTTATCCTTCGAAGACGAACATCACCGTCGCCAGCGGCGGCAGCACGACGAGTGCCGCGCCGTGCTCTGCCGTAACGCCGCCCAGATTGCCCTGGTCCGACCCGCCGTAGATCCCCGCATCGCTATTGAGCGCCTCGCGCCACCGGCCGTCCTGCGGGAAGGGCAGCCGGTACTGCCCGTGCAGCGTCGGCGTCATGTTGCTCGCGACGACCACGGTCGGCGCGCCGGGTGCCTTGCGCGCCCAGGCAAAGACAGAGGCGGCGGCATCATCGACCACCAGCCATTCGAAACCTTCGCCCTCGCAATCGCGCGCGTGGAGCGCGGGCAGAGTGCGGTAGGCGTGGTTGAGGTCCTTGACCCAGCGCTGCACGCCGGCGTGCTCGGGAATGTCGAGCTGCTCCCAATCGAGCTGCCGCGCCTCGCTCCATTCGCGCCCTTGCGCAAACTCCTGCCCCATGAACAGCAGCTTCTTGCCCGGATAGCCCCACATCAGGCCATAATAGGCGCGCAAGTTTGCAAATTTCTGCCAGGCATCCGCGCCGCTCATCTTGCCCAGCAGCGAACCCTTGCCGTGGACCACTTCGTCATGGCTCAGCGGCAGCACGAAGTTCTCGCTGAAGGCATACATCAGCCCGAAGGTGATCTCGTCGTGGTGATAGCGCCGGTGCACCGCATCGCGCGCCATGTAGGCGAGCGTGTCGTGCATGAAGCCCATGTTCCACTTGAAGCCGAAGCCGAGCCCCCCGCGCGGCGGCCCTGCGGCGTCTGTGGGGAGGGTTACCCCCGGCCAGCTCGTCGATTCCTCGGCGACCGTCAGGAACCCCGCATGGCTCGCGTAGACTGCGCGGTTCATCGCCTGCAGGAAAGCAACCGCTTCCCAGTTTTCGCGCCCGCCTTCGGCATTGGGGATCCACTCGTCCGCCTTGCGTGAGTAATCGCGGTAGAGCATCGAGGCGACCGCATCCACGCGCAGGCCGTCCACGTGATAGCGTTCGGCCCAGAACAGCGCGTTGTTGACGAGGAAGCTGGAAACCTCGCGCCGCCCGAAATTGTAGATCGCGGTCTGCCAGTCGGGATGGAAGCCCAGCCGCGGGTCGGCATGCTCATAGAGGTATGTGCCGTCGAACCGCGCGAGCCCGTGCGCATCGACGGGGAAGTGCGCGGGCACCCAGTCGATCAGCACGCACACGCCTGCGCGGTGCGCCCCGTCGACAAAGCGCGCAAAGCCCTCGGGCTCGCCAAAGCGGGCAGAGGGCGCATAGAGCCCGGTGGTCTGATAGCCCCAGCTCGGATCGAAGGGATGTTCGGAGACCGGCAGGAACTCGATATGGGTGAAGCCCATCTCGACGACATAGGGGATCAGCCGGTCCGCCAGCTCATCCCACGAATAGAACTCGCGGCCATCACCCTGTTCAGCTTTGGGCTTCTGCCACGATCCCGGATGCACTTCGTAGATCGAAATCGGCACGCGCCGCGGATCGGTGGATGCCCAGTGCGCGCGGTGATCGGCATCGCCCCATGCGTGAACATCGGGCGCATCGATCACGCTCGCCGTCGCGGGCCGCAGTTCCGATCGGAACGCGAAGGGGTCGGCCTTCAGCGGCTGCACCGCGCCGTCCGGGCCCACGATGCGATACTTGTACGCACGCCCCGGCTCGATATCGGGCAGGAACACTTCCCACACGCCGATATCGGCCCGCCGCCGCATCGGGTGCCGCCGCCCGTCCCAGTCGTTGAAATCGCCGACGACTGAAACCAGCTCCGCATTGGGCGCCCAAACCGCAAAGTGCACGCCCTTCGCGCCTTCGTGATCCATCACATGCGCGCCAAGCTTGTCGAACAGGCGCAGGTGCGTGCCCTCGTTGATCAGGAAATCGTCGAGCGGCCCCAGCACCGGTCCGAACGAATAGGCATCGGTCAGCCACCATTCGTGCGGGCCCCCTGCTGACTGGGCCGTGCAGCGATATTTCACCGGTTGGCGCGGACCGTTGACCACGCCTTCGAACAGCCCGCGATCATCGATCCGCGTCAGCGTGCCCAGTGCCTCGCCGCCCAGCGCGTGCGCCTGCGCCGTCTCCGCCCCCACCAGCACCGCGCGGGCAAACGCGCCGCCCGGTCCCTCGTGGATCCCCAGCAAGGCGAAGGGATCGGCATGGGTCCCGTTCAGCAGGGCCTCGAGCGCGGCGCGAGAAGGTTTCATGCGGATGGCTTCATGGTGTCGGCAAAGCTCCCCAGATCTCGCGCGCATATTCGCCGATGGTCCGGTCAGAGGAGAACCATCCGACATTGGCGATGTTCCGGATCGCCTTGGCGCGCCACCCGGCCTGGTCTTCCCACATCCGGTCCACCTTGCGCTGCGCCGCGTGATAGGCATCGAAATCGGCCGCCACCATGAACCAGTCGTGGTCATAGAGCCCACCCATCAGCGATGCATAACGCGTCGGATCATCGGGCGAGAACACGCCCGTCGCAATCGCCGAAACCGCCTGCTGCAATTCGCGGCTGCCCTCGATCACGG
Organism: uncultured Sphingomonadales bacterium; assembly: GCA_903834285.1. Lineage (GTDB taxonomy): Bacteria > Pseudomonadota > Alphaproteobacteria > Sphingomonadales > Sphingomonadaceae > Novosphingobium. Next base: position 6,468 of record CAILIO010000416.1, read on the forward strand.
CGCGCGGATTGTACCCCCCCGCGCGCTGTTCGGCCACTTCGTCGGCGGTAAGGCCGAAGATCACGATATTGTCGTCGCCGACCCGGTCCTTGATCTCGACATTGGCGCCGTCGAGCGTGCCGATGGTGAGCGCGCCGTTGAGCGCAAACTTCATGTTGCCGGTGCCCGAGGCTTCCATGCCCGCGGTGCTGATCTGCTCCGAAAGGTCCGCCGCCGGAATAATCCGCTCGGCCTTCGAAACGTTGTAGTCCGGCATGAACACGACCTTGAGCAGCCCGCCCACCGAAGGATCGGCATTGACCCGCCGCGCAATGTCGCTCGCCAGTTTGATGATCAGCTTGGCGTTATGATAGCTCGAAGCCGCCTTGCCGCCGAAGATCTTGACCCGCGGCACCCAGTCGCGCTCGGGATGGCTGCGGATCTGGTCATAGAGCGCCACCGTCTCGATCAGATTGAGCAGCTGGCGCTTGTATTCGTGGATGCGCTTGATCTGCACATCGAACAGCGCATCGGGATCGATCCTGAGTCCCATGGTCTGGCGCATATAGTCCGCCAGCGCGACCTTGTTGGCCCGCTTCACTTCGGCGATCCGCTCCCCCAGTGCCGCGCCATCGGCAAGCGCATTGAGGCCCGCCAGCTTCTCCGCATCATCGAGGAAGCCGGGCCCGATCGCGTCCGTGATCACGCTCGTCAGCCCCGGGTTGCACTGCTGCAGCCAGCGACGCGGGGTCACCCCGTTGGTCTTGTTGTTGATCCGCGTGGGGTAGAGCCCGTGCAGGTCCGAAAAGACCGTGGACTTCATCAG
>CAILIO010000417.1 GCA_903834285.1 uncultured Sphingomonadales bacterium
ATGCACGGCTATTTCCCGGCAACCCCGGAAATGCGCTCCACCTTCATGATCATGGGCAAGGGCATCCCCAAGGCAAAGAAGCTGGGCGAGATCGACATGCGCGCGATTGCGCCAACGCTGGCGAAGGTGATAGGCGCATCGCTGCCGGATGCCGAAAGACCGGCGCTCGATTTGGGGAAGTAGGGCCTAGAACAGGCCCTCGATCCGTCCTTCGGCGTCGATCCGGATGCCCTCCGCCATCGGCGCACGCGGCAGCCCGGGCATGGTCATGATCTCGCCGCAGATCGCCACGACGAAGCCCGCGCCTGCCGAAAGCCGCACCTCGCGCACCGAGATCACGTGGCCGGTGGGCGCGCCCAGTGCGGCGGGATCGGTCGAGAAGCCGTACTGCGTCTTGGCGATGCACACCGGCAGACCGCCGTGCCCCTCAGCTTCCCAGGCCGCCAGCTGCGCGTGGACGGCCGGATCGGCAATCGCGGATTCGGCGCGGTAGATGCGCGTGGCGACGGTGTTGATCTTGTCGAACAGCGGCAGGGCATCGTCATAAAGCGGCGAGAACTGCGAAGGCGCCTCGGCCATCGCCACCACGCGCTCCGCCAGATCGACCGCGCCCGCGCCGCCATCGGCCCAATGCGTGCAGACCAGCGCCTCCGAGCCGTGTGCGGCGGCAATCGCCTGGATGGCGGCGATCTCCTCGTCGCTGTCGGTGTGGAAGCGGTTGATCGCGACAACCGCCGGAACGCCGAACTGGCGCACGTTCTCGATATGCCGCGCAAGGTTCACACCGCCGCGCCGCACCGCCTCGACGTCCGGTGGCGCAAGCGCGGTCTTGGCGACCCCGCCGTTCATCTTGAGCGCGCGCACGGTGGCGACGATCACCGCGGCCGCCGGCTTCAGGCCGGCCTGCCGGCACTTGATATCGAAGAACTTTTCCGCACCAAGGTCTGCGCCGAAGCCCGCCTCGGTCACGACGTAGTCCGCCAGCGCGAGCCCCGCGCGCGTTGCCCGGACCGAATTGCAGCCATGCGCGATATTGGCGAATGGGCCGCCGTGGACGAGCGCGGGATTGCCTTCCAACGTCTGCACCAGATTGGGCTTGATCGCCTGCGCCAGCAGCACGGCCATCGCGCCATCGGCTTTCAATTCGCGGGCGGTGACGGGGCGGCCGCCGCGCGTATAGCCGATCACGATTCTGCCAAGCCGCGCTTCCAGATCCTCGAGATTTTCCGCCAGGCACAGGATCGCCATTACTTCCGAAGCAACAGTAATATCGAACCCGGATTCGCGCGGAAAACCGTTGGCGCGCCCGCCCAGCCCTTGCGCGATATCGCGCAGCGCGCGGTCGTTGATATCGAGCACGCGCCGCCACACGATGCGCCGCACATCGAGATCGAGCGCATTGCCCCAGTAGACATGGTTGTCGATCATCGCCGCGAGCAGATTGTGCGCGCTAGTGATCGCGTGGAAATCGCCGGTGAAGTGGAGGTTGATATCCTCCATCGGCACGACTTGCGCATAACCGCCCCCGGTCGCGCCGCCCTTGGTGCCGAAGCAGGGGCCCAGCGAAGGCTCGCGCAAGCACAGCATCGTGCGCTTGCCGATCCGGTTCAAGGCATCGGCGAGGCCGACCGAGGTGGTGGTCTTGCCTTCGCCCGCCGGGGTCGGATTAATCGCGGTGACGAGGATCAGCTTGCCGGCGGCCTTGCCGGCATCGCCTTCAAGGAGCGCCAGATCGAGCTTGGCTTTGTAGTGACCGTAAGGCTCGACCGCCGCGGCCGGGATACCCGCGCGTTCGGCGATATGCAGGATGGGCTGGAGCGTCGCCGCGCGCGATATCTCAATGTCGGATGGCATTAAGCCTTTTTACTGATCCCGCCGCGCAGGGCAAGCGACCTAACCTAGCATCGCTACCAGCCCCGGCTGCCGGGTCCGCCCTTGAAGGGCCCGGCAACCTTGCTGGTGATCCACCCGCCATAGAACTCGCCCGGCTGCGGCACCACGGTTTCGCCGTCCACGCTGCACCGGTCAAACGGCGCGGCATAGAACGCGACGTGATCCTTGAGCGCAAGGAAGCCGCGTGTGGGATTGGCATAGCTCCAGCCGACATGGGGCAGGACTTCACCCTCCACGACGACGTCCCAATAGACCGCCGCGCCCTTCCATTCGCACAGCGACGAGCCGCTCGCGCGGCGCAGCACGCCGGGTACGATATCGTCGGGGTGAATATAGTAGCTTGGCGGATGGCTGGTCTCCAGCGTCTGCACCGCGCGGCGCGTGTCCGCCACGATCCGCCCGCCATGCTCGATCACCACATGCGCCGTGCAGAGCCGGGCCACGGCAGGGCGCGGATAGTCCCAGACGCTTTCCTGGCCGGGAAGGACGGGATCGGGCTTAGGCCACATAACGCTTGTCTTCCGTTCGTATCTCGACTTCGCCCGACACGAACGGCCTTTTGGGCAGCAAATGCAAGACGTCTCTAAAGGCGCAGGCCCGCCGTTTCGTCGAGCCCGGTCATCAGGTTGAGGCTCTGCACCGCAGCGCCGCTGGCTCCCTTGCCGAGGTTGTCGAGCAGCGCGACGAGGCGTGCCTGGCTGCCATCCTTGCTGCCGAAGACATACAAGTCGAGACCGTCGCGCGGTGCGTCGGAGCGGCGCAGCAGGAGTTCATCGGGCACGCCGTCCAGCACGCGCACGAGCGGGCTGCCGGCATAGAAAGCCGAGAGCGCATCGCGCAGCGCATCGGGCGCGGCCGCGCCGGGCATGGCGGCGAGCGGAACGGGAATTTCGACCACCATGCCGCGATGCGCTGACATCACCGCCGGCGCGAAGATCGGCGCATGGGTAAGGCCGGCGTGGCCCTGCATCTCGGCCACATGCTTGTGGCCAAGGCCAAGGCCATAGGTGCGAAAGGCGATATCGGGATCAACCTCGAACCGAGCGATCAGCGCCTTGCCGCCGCCCGAATAGCCCGAAACGGCGTTGACGGTGTATGGCCAGTCCGCCGGCAGCAGCCCCGCGCGCAGCAGCGGCACAAGCAGGCCGAGGAAGCCGGTGGGATAGCAGCCGGGGTTGGAAACGCGCCTGGCATTCGCCACCGCGTCGCGGCCGACGATCTCCGGAAACCCGTATGTCCAACCGGGCGCCACGCGGTATGCGGTGGAGGCATCGATCACGCGGGTCCTGTCGTTGGTGATCAGCGAGACCGCCTCGCGCGCGGCATCGTCCGGCAGGCACAGGATCGCGACATCGGCGGCATTGAGCGCCTCGGCGCGCGCGCCGGCGTCCTTGCGCTCGGCATCGCTCAGCGCGATCAGGCGGAATTCGCCGCGGCCCGCCAGCCGGTCGGCAATCTCGAGGCCGGTGGTGCCCGCCGCACCGTCAACGAAGACCCCAATGGTCTTTGGGGTGGTCACGGCTCCAGCGCCGTCAGCGGGAGATAACCGACGAGGCCCGCCTCACCCTGTTGCCCCCAGCCCCAGCCGCCAGCGGCATCGAGCAGGTTGAACGTCTCGCCCGCCGCCAGCGTCGCGATCGCTTCGGCATCGGCGCAGCCCGCGACGTGCAAGGTCGCCCCGGCACCGCCCACCGTGCGCGGCATCGGCACCACATAGTGCGAGACGAAAACCTGCCCGGCATGGCGCACATGCGCCACATCGCCGCGAACCGCGCGGGTATGGGGCAGCCCTTCGGCCTTGGGCGCAGGGCCCGTCAGCGAATAGGACGCCTTGAGAGCGGGCAGGATCAGTTCGGTCACGTCGGGCTTTCCGGCAAATGGGAAAGCCGGGCGCTTAGAGGCATCGCGCTCAGGGTTCAAGGCATGTGGCTCACGAGGCGGTTCGGGCGAAACGGGACTGGATCAGGCCCCAGGCCGCGCGCAGACCGAGCGCCTCGCCGCCCTTGGGCCGGCCGGGCTTGGCGGCAGGGCGCCAGGCGAAAGTATCGAAGTGCGCCCAGTCCACCCCTTCGGCCACGAATCGGTCGAGGAACAGCGCTGCGACGGTCGCCCCGGCGAACCCGCCTGAGGGGCTGTTCTGCAGGTCCGCCACGTCGGACTTGAGCATCTCGCGATAGCCATCGTGGAGCGGCAGGCGCCAGCACGGATCATCGCGCTCCAGCCCCGCGGCAATCAGCCCCGCAGCCGTCTCGTCGGAGCGCGCAAACATCGCCGGGAGATCGGGCCCCAGCGCCACGCGCGCGGCGCCGGTCAGCGTCGCGAAATCGATCAGCAGTTCGGGCTTCGTCTCGCAGGCGCGCACCAGCGCATCGCCCAGCACGAGCCGCCCTTCGGCGTCGGTGTTGGTGATTTCGACCGACAGCCCCGCGCGCGAGCGCAGCACGTCGCCGGGGCGGAAGGCATTGCCCGAAACCGCGTTCTCAACCGCCGGGACCAGTACATGCAGCCGCACCGGCAGCCCGGCGTCCATGACCAGCCCCGCCAGCGCCAGCGCATGCGCCGCGCCGCCCATGTCCTTCTTCATAAGCGCCATGCCCGAACTCGGCTTAAGGTCGAGCCCGCCGGAATCAAAGCACACGCCCTTGCCGACAATCGCGAGGCGCGGGTGCGCCGGATCGCCCCATTCGATTTCGATCAGCCGGGGCGCATGGCTGCGCGCCGCCGCACGGCCCACGGCATGGACCATCGGATAATCGCGCTCCAGCGCATCGCCCGAAACGACATGGATCACCGCGTGGTGCGCCTTGGCAAGCGCACGTGCCTCGGCCTCAAGCTGGACGGGCCCCATGTCCTCTGCCGGCGTATTGACCAGATCGCGCACCCGGATGACCGCATCGGCCTCGGCCAGCGCCGCATTCATCGCGCCGAGCGCGCCCGTCAGCAGCAGGCGCGCGCCCTTCTCTGAAGGGTCGCTGCGGTAGCGATCGAAGCGGTACTGCGCGAGCCGCCAGCCGATCAGCGCGGGGCCTCCCCCCCCCGGAGCGGCGAGCCGATAAGTCCCCGCCGGCAGCCTGTCCGCCAGCGGGGCGAGACACCAGCTCGAAAGCCGCGCGGGGTCGGAGACACCAGCCACCGCGAACCACCCCTCGCCCGCGCCGGCGGCATCAGGGACAATCGCGGTCTCGCCCGCCCCACCCTCGAAGCCTTGGCCAGCCAGCACTGCGCGCTGCGCGGCGGTGAGGCCTGCAAGCCAGGTGGTGAGGCCAGCCTTGTCGATCAAATGGAGCGGAATGGCCTTCTGGCCGCGATCGGGCTGGATCAGTGTATCGAGCTGGTTCATCGTAGCCACGATCCTTGCCGCAGCTTGGCGGCGAGTGCGAGAGGAAACTGCACCACGCGAAATGCCCTGGCGGCGCGGTGGTCTCGCAATTTCCGCGCGAAGTCGCTACATGGCCGGAATGACCGACTATGTGATCGCAGACGAGACCGACGTAATGCCGCGCGACGGCACCATCAAGCTGCATGGGCCAGCGGGCTTTGACGGCATGCGCAAGGCCGGGCGCCTTGCCGCCGAAATCCTCGATGCGCTGGTGCCGCTGGTCCAGCCCGGCGTTTCCACAGCGGCGCTGGACGATGTCGTGCGGCAGATGACACTGGATGGCGGCGCTATTCCCGCCACGCTCGGCTACCGCGGCTACACCCATTCGTGCTGCATCTCGATCAACCACGTGGTGTGCCACGGCATCCCTTCGGACACGCGCATCCTGCGCGACGGCGATATCGTGAACATCGACGTGACCCCGCTGCTCGATGGCTGGCACGGCGATTCCAGCCGCATGTACCTTGTCGGCGATGTGGCGCTTAAGGCCAAACGGCTGGTCGACGTCACGCACGAATGCCTGATGATCGGCATCGAGCAGGTCAAGCCGGGCGTGCGGCTCGGCGATATCGGCGCAGCGATCCAGGCCCATGCCGAACGCCACCGCTACGGCGTGGTGCGCGAATTCTGCGGGCACGGGCTGGGGCGCCTGTTCCACGATGCGCCCGAAGTGATCCATGCCGCGCACAAAGGCACCGGGCCCGAACTCAAGCCCGGCATGTTCTTCACGATCGAGCCGATGATCAATCTCGGCAAGGCCGGGGTGAAGCTGCTCGACGACGGCTGGACGGCCGTGACGCGCGACCGCTCGCTCTCCGCGCAGTTCGAGCATTCGATCGGCGTGACCGAGACGGGCTGCGAGATCTTCACGCTGAGCCCGACGGGTCAGCACCGGCCGCCATATTGACGGACAGTCCGCTTTAAGGCGGAACATGGGCTCCCGCGTCCATGAAGCTTGCGCCTCAAAATCAGAATTTAATCTTTGCTGGATACGACAGCGGTCGATCTTAGAAGAACCGCAGGTCTGCTTATGTCCTGCCTTCATGCCGCTTCAAGCGCACTGTTGCTTGGAACAGTCCTTGCGATTTTGTCGTTCTATGGTCCGTGAAACAACGTTCATGGCCGCATGCGTTTCTTTTCCGATCTGGTTATCAATCCAGCGATATCCTCGTTCGGTAATATCGGAGCGACTGCCTTCTTCGCAACCTTGGGCATTTTGCTTGCAGGACTGGCATTGAGCGGCAATCTGCGCGCAACTGACTAGAATTCCGTTACCGGGAGCCCGACGGCGCAGCTTCTGCCTAAAAAAAAGGCAGCGCCTGCGCAAATCTTGTGCAGCAATCGGTCGCTCCCGCGCAATTTGCGCAATGCCACCGCCTGTGCCGCGTTTCCAATCTTGCCGAATGCGCGCAATTCCCGCTTTCCCGCGGTTCCTCGATGGCCTAATGATGGTGATATGGGGCGTGGCACGATTCTTGGATAGCTAGCCGGGCATAGGGCCACGCACAAAACCAACCGCCGGCAAAGCACCACGCGCCAAGCCGGCCCGAAGCCTGCAGGGAATGATCGAGTGAAAAAGGTCGAAGCGATCATCAAGCCCTTCAAGCTGGACGAGGTGAAGGAAGCGCTGCACGAAATCGGCGTTTCCGGCATCACCGTCACCGAAGCCAAGGGCTTCGGCCGGCAGAAGGGTCATACCGAACTCTATCGCGGCGCCGAATATGTCGTCGATTTCCTGCCCAAGGTGAAGCTCGAAGTGGTGGTGGCCGATGCGATGGTCGAGCGCGTGGTCGAGGCGATTGCCGCTGCCGCGCAAACCGGCCGCATCGGCGATGGCAAGATTTTCGTGTTTGCGGTCGAAAGCGCGCTGCGCATCCGCACCGGCGAGCGCGATAACGACGCGATCTAGAGACAGATCAATCATAAACCGGGGGCGGCTGCGGGCCGGCGGCA
>CAILIO010000418.1 GCA_903834285.1 uncultured Sphingomonadales bacterium
AGTTGGCAAGATAACCCTTCGCCGGGTTCAGATTAACAGCCCCGCCTTGAGAAGCAGCCGCAGTCAAGGCACGGTTGATGCACGCCGTGTCGTCGGTCGCGGCGCTTGGCCCCAGCGTGGTAACATTACCTGCGCAGCCGAAATCATCGAGATAGTAGTTTCTGGCCGCTATGTCCGCCAAAGTCGACGCCGTTGACGCCCCGGTCGGGATCGCGGATGGAGCCGCATATTGAGAAACGCCGCTGGTGTTGATCCCCGTCATGAACTGATTTGCCGGTGCCGTGCTACTCAGAACGCCGCCAAGAATCGATGTCGAAGGCGCCGGCATCGGCACGACTCCGATTTTACCATTATCGAGAAGAACGCAGCTTCCTGAGCTGGTGCACGCAGCTTGCGCAGATGATGCAGCAGCCAGAAGGAAGACGGCGGAAATAGCGAGTTTCTTCATCATGGCACGTTGATGACCACGTAATTGAAAGTGAGATCCGTGTTGTCGTTCGACGGATGATCGAAGGTGACGCTGCCCGAAACACGCCCCGCAACTGGCCTGTAGACGAAAGGCAGGATCGATGCCGCATTGGCCGTTGTCGGCTCGAGCGTGATGCGCGCATTCGCAAACATGCCCGGGATCGCCTGGGTGGTGTTCGTCGCGCCTGGCGCAAGTGTAAGGACTCCCTGCAGGCTCGCCGGAGGATCGTAGGGCTGCCCGCTCGGCTCGATGCCGACCAGCGGCGCGTTGACAGTGATCGTGTACCGGAAGATCCGGTCATTGATCATGTTGCAGGCGTGGGTGACGACAAAGCTTCCCTCGCCGGTGGCAACCGTCGGCCGAATGCGCTCCCATTCATCATTGGCCGTGCGCGTATAGGGCGTAAGGCACATGGTCGAGGCTACGTGGCAATTCACCTCGTTCCATGTCGTCTGCGAGACATTCGTCGAAAGCAGCACGAAGCCTGTGATCTGCGGAGCCGGGTTCGGCATGACATCGGCAACATTCATGGGCACGCCGCGCTGGCCGATCAGACGCTGCGACGGAAGATTTCTGATCGCGGCATCGAAATCCGCCTTCGGAGCGAAGATGAAAGCCGACTGAAGGGTCCGAAGGCCGTTGGAAGACCGGCGTGCGAGATAGGGTGTCGGTTCGATCCCATATTCCGGCGCCATCTCAACGGCCAACAAATCAACAACAGCCTTCGCATATTGCGGCTGAAGAGGAATGTTCGGTGTGAGCGCAACGCCTTCGGCCCCGAGTCCATCGAGCATTTCGGCAAGAATGCGCAGGCCGGACATGGTCTGCACGCCATCGGCGACCGTGCCGATCTGGAGAATGCCAAGACGCTGAAGCGCCCGGTTGACGATATCCTGGGCCGCGATTGAAGGGCTCTCGCCCGCAACCGTGAGAAGGCTGGTCGGGGAGAGAACCGTCATCTATCGAGCCTCTTTGATGGCTGAGGTCAAATAAGACCAGATGCTTGTCGGCGTGCCCGTAAACGACACGCGGTAAAGTCCTGCCGGAAGAACGATGAGCTTCATTCCATTGGCCGCGAGCGTGCAGGCATTGCCAAACCGATCGAGGCATTGGAGCGCAATACCGGCATCATTGTCGGCCTTGAGATCGAGCGATGCGGTTGCCCCGTTCCAGGTCCCATAGGCGATCCAGAGCGCCATGCCGCCGCGCCATTCCAGAAAGCTTCCGGTTGCGGATGCTTTCACGAGAAGATCAGTCCTCCTGGATAACATCCTGGACTCCTCTCAAAAGGGATTCGAGGCGAGCGCGGCCCCAGCGTCGGTCGATCTTGAGACCGGCC
>CAILIO010000419.1 GCA_903834285.1 uncultured Sphingomonadales bacterium
ATCTCGGACGGTTCGTTCGCGGAAGAGCTCGTCTCGGCGCGGCAGAACGGCGAATTCGTGATGAGCCCGCGTGAAAACGTGACGCTGATGGACGTCAGTCCCAAGCAGCTGGTTTCGGTCGCCGCCTCGCTCATCCCGTTCCTCGAAAACGATGACGCCAACCGCGCGCTGATGGGCTCGAACATGCAGCGCCAGGCGGTGCCGCTGGTCAAGGCTGATGCGCCGTTCGTGGGCACCGGCATGGAAGAGACCGTCGCGCGTGATTCGGGTGCGGCGATCGCGGCACTGCGTTCGGGCGTGGTCGATCAGGTCGACGCGACCCGCATCGTGATCCGCGCTTCGGGTGATATCGAGGCCGGCCGTTCGGGCGTCGACATCTACACGCTGCAGAAGTTCCAGCGTTCGAACCAGAACACCTGCATCAACCAGCGTCCGCTGGTGAAGGTGGGCGATCTGATCGAGAAGGGCGATATCCTGGCCGACGGTCCCTCAACCGACCTCGGCGAGCTGGCGCTCGGCCGCAACACCCTCGTCGCGTTCATGCCGTGGAACGGCTACAACTACGAGGATTCGATCCTGATCTCCGAACGTATCGTGAAGGACGACGTGTTCACCTCGATCCACATCGAGGAATTCGAGGTCATGGCCCGCGACACCAAGCTCGGGCCCGAGGACATCACGCGCGACATCCCGAATGTTGGCGAGGAAGCCCTGCGCAACCTCGACGAGGCGGGCATCGTCTACATCGGCGCGGAAGTGCACCCCTGTGACATTCTCGTCGGCAAGATCACGCCCAAGGGCGAATCGCCGATGACGCCGGAAGAAAAGCTGCTCCGCGCGATCTTCGGCGAAAAGGCGAGCGATGTGCGCGACACTTCGCTGCGTCTGCCGCCGGGCGTTTCGGGCACGATCGTCGAAGTGCGCGTATTCAACCGCCACGGCATCGAGATCGATGACCGTACCCGCGCGATCCAGAATGAGGAAATCGAACGCCTCGCCAAGGACCGCGAGGACGAGCGCGGCATTCTCAACCGCGCAACCTTCAACCGCCTGCGCGACATGCTGATCGGCCAGACCGCCAGCGCCGCGCCCAAGGGTATCAAGAAGGGCACCGTGATCGACGAGCAGGTCCTCGCCGATGTCGAGCGCCACGAATGGTGGAAGTTTGCCGTTGCCGACGATGGACGCCAAGCTCAGCTCGAAGCGGTCAAGGCGCAGTACGACGAGACCGTCAAGGCGATCCAGGAGAAGTTCGAGGATCGCAAGGAGAAGCTGGAGCGCGGTGACGAGCTGGCCCCGGGCGTGCTCAAGATGGTCAAGGTCTTCGTCGCGGTAAAGCGCAAGCTGCAGCCGGGCGACAAGATGGCCGGCCGTCACGGCAACAAGGGCGTCATCTCGCGTATCCTGCCGATCGAGGACATGCCGTTCCTCGCCGACGGGACGCACGTCGATATCGTGCTCAACCCGCTCGGCGTGCCGAGCCGCATGAACGTCGGGCAGATCTTCGAGACGCACCTCGGCTGGGCCGCGCGCGGGCTTGGTCAGCAGATCAAGCACGAGCTGGAAGAATGGCGCCACGCCAATCCGAACCCGGAAGCGGGCGCGCCGCCGACCGCGCTGATCGAAAAGCTGAGCGATATCTACGGCGAGAACTACGAAGCCGATATCCGCAGCCGTTCGACCGACGAGATCCTCGAGTTGGCGGGCAACCTGACTGCGGGTGTG
>CAILIO010000420.1 GCA_903834285.1 uncultured Sphingomonadales bacterium
ATCGATCGCCAAGGCCTGCAGCGCCATCGACATGGCCATGAGCACCACGAACTCGCGCGGGCCCATCCGGGCGGAGACCGGGCTGACGGCGAGCGCGGGCGTCTCGTACAACAAGTTCCTCGCCAAGCTCGCCAGCGACCAGAACAAGCCCGACGGGCTCTGTGTGATCCGGCCGGGCGAAGGGGCAGCGTTTGTGGCCACTCTGCCAGTGAAGCGCTTCCACGGCGTCGGGCCGCGCGGGGCGGAGAAGATGACCGCGCTGGGGATCGAGACGGGGGCTGATCTCGCGCGGCACGATCTGGCCTTCCTGCGCCAGCATTTCGGCAGCCAGGCGGACTATCTCTATCGCGCCGCGCGGGGCATCGATTTGCGCCGGGTGCGGGCGGACCGGCCGCGCAAATCGGTGGGCGGCGAGCGCACATTCGAGCGCGACATCGGCAGCGGGCCAGCGCTGCGCGAGGCGCTCGAGCGGATCATCGCGATCGTGTGGGAGCGGATCGAGCGGAGCGGGGCGCGGGGACGGACGGTGACGCTCAAGCTGAAGGACACCGGGTTTCACACGATCACGCGCGCGAAATCACTGGCGGGGCCGGTCATGGACGAGCGGACTTTTGCCGAGGCGGCGCGCGCGCTACTCGACGGCGTGCTGCCGCTTCCGCAGCCGGTCCGGTTGATGGGGCTCACGCTTTCAGCGCTGGAAGGCGAGGGAAGCGCACCGGTGCCTACGGGCGCCGACGCGGCCGGGCAGGGCAGTCTACCGTTCTGACCCGCGTCCCTGCCACCAGATGCCAAGCGCGAGATGTACGACCGTGCCGGTGCCTTGCGGCAGGGCATCGAGCGCGAAGAAGGCGGCTTCGGAAATTTCCCGCCCGTCGGCGCGCGGCTGGCCCTTGGTCTGCCCGGCGACGAACTCGACCCGGTTGGTCCAGCCGCCCGGCATCCGGCGCAGATCAGTTCCGGCCCAAACAGCGCTTTCGAGCAGACAGCCGGTCTCCTCGCACAGTTCGCGCGCGGCAGCGGCGGTAGGGTCCTCGCCCCCGGCCAGGCCGCCGCCGGGGAGCAGCCAGCGGTCCCGCTGGTAATAGCTGTGGCGCACCAGCAGCACGCGCCCCACCCTATCGAAGGCCAGAACGTTGCAGCCGCGCACCTCGCGCCGCGTGAGGCCCCAGAGGCGCAGCCTTATCGGCTGGGCGATCCGCAGCAGGGCCCGGTGCAGCGGGGGCGGCAGGCGCGACAGCACGAAGCGTGCGGTCGATCAACCTAGGATTGCGCTGAGGAACCACACCCGCTGCTGGGCCTGGTCGGTCCAGTCGTCGGACATGCCTTCGGTGGCGTTGTCGCCCGCTTCGGTCGCGGCGGCCTTGGCGGCGCGAATGCGCTCGACAAGGGCGGCATTGTCGTCGCGCAGCGCGGCGACCATGGCCATGGCATCGAGGCCGACGCGGTCATCGTCGGCAATCGCGGTGTGGCCCGTGATCGCGCCGATCGAGGTGAGCGTTCCGCCGCCGTTCTTGCGCACGCGCTCGGCGATCACGTCGGTCAGCGCGAAAAGCTCGGTCGCCTGCGTGTCGAACAGCAAGTGCAGATCATGGAACTGCGGTCCCTTCACGTGCCAGTGGTAGTTCTTGGTCTTGAGGTAGAGCGCGAAGTAATCGGCCAGAAGGCCGTTGAGAGTATCGATGAGAGCCTTCGAAGCGTTGTCACCGGGCATGGCTGCGTCCTTTGGGTGCGTGTTTGGCGTTCCGTCTTATAATGCCCATCTCGCGCTGATGTTTCACGCAGATTTCGGGTCTGGGTAATCGCTCCCATCGATTACTCTGCGACGGCTCGCGGGGCCATGCGCAGTAGCGCTGCGCCAGCCAGTGCCGATACGAGCGAGCCGCCCAGCACGCCGAGCTTGGCATCCTCGATGAGTTGCGGTGCATGGGCGAAGGCGAGCGCGCCGATGAACAGGCTCATCGTGAAGCCGATGCCGCAAAGCAGGGCCATGCCCCAGAGATGGAGAAGGCTCGCTCCGGCGGGGCGGCTGGCAAGGCCGAAGCGCTCGCAGCCCAGCAAGGCGAGCATCACGCCCACCTGCTTGCCAACAATCAGCCCCAGCGCGATCCCGAGCGGCAGGGGCGCGAGCGGGTCGCCCGCGCCCAGCGCGACGCCGGCATTGGCGAGGCCGAACAGCGGCACGATCAGGAAGCCGCTCACGCCGACGAGGGCATGTTCGAGCCGGAGCAACGGGCTATCCCCATTGCGATCGAGGGTGACGGGGATGGTGAACGCGGCGAGCACCCCAGCCACCGTGGCGTGGATACCGGAGTGCAGCACCGCGAACCACAGCGCTGCTGCCAGAACCAGATAGGGCAGCAGCGCGCGTACACCGAATCGGTTCATCGCCATCATCACCGCAAAGAGTGCGGTTCCCAGTGCCAGCCAGCCCATTTCAAGCGAAGACGTGTAAAAGAGTGCGATCACCGCAATCGCGCCAATGTCATCGACCACCGCAACGGTGAGCAGGAACAGGCGCACCGAAGGCGGCACGCGGCCGCCGAGCAAGGCGAGCACGCCGAGCGCGAAGGCGATATCGGTTGCGGCGGGAATAGCCCAGCCGCTGCGCAGCGCCGGGTAACCGCCGGTCACGCCGATATAGACCAGCGCCGGAACTGCCATCCCGGCCATCGCGGCGATCACGGGCAGGCGGCGACGCGCGTTGTCGGCCAGCGCGCCCATCACGAATTCGCGTTTGATTTCAAGCCCGACGACGAGAAAAAACACGGCCATCAGGCCATCGTTGATCCACGCGTGGAGGTTCTCGAGCGGCGCGACGGGGCTCCACGGCAGCGGGTGGAGGAAGAGCTCGTGCCAGGCGTGGGCGAGCGGCGAATTGGCGAGTACGAGTGCCACCGCCGCACAGACCATGAGCACCATGCCAGGCGCTGCCTCGCTCGCCAAAAGCTTGCTGCGCAGCCCGCCAGACCCTAGGTTTCTCGCCATTCTCGAACCAATCCTTCGGTCTCGTAACGTTGCAACGATAAGTAATCAGGCGTAATTCATGCCTTGGGGAATAGTGCCTCTTTTGGCGCGAGGGCAAGGCAATGACGCCGTTTTACACGGCATTCGAGTGGCTCGGTCGCGCCGAGCATGAGCTCCTTCTTTTCGCCGCGATCTGGTTCGCGGTGGGCTTCCTTGATGAACTTGGCGTCGACTTGCTCTGGCTGTGGCTCAGGCTGACGGGCAGGGTCCATACAGGCCGGGTCACGGCGGACTGCAATGCCCCTTTGCGCGGGGTCGCCGCGGTACTTGTCCCGGCATGGCAGGAAGCGGCGGTGGTCGGCGCAATGCTTCACCATACGCTCGAGGTCTGGCCGCAGGCGGACTTGCGCATCTACGCCGGGTGCTACCGCAACGATCCCGGCACGCTCGGCGCGATGATGGCCGCGGCGCGGGATCCGCGGCTGCGCATCGTGGTGCACGATTGCGCCGGCCCCACCACCAAGGCCGATTGCCTCAACCGGCTTTATGCCGCGCTGGTCGAGGATGAGGCGCGAGGCGGTTTCCGCGCGCGCAGCGTGATCCTGCACGACGCGGAAGACATGGTTCATCCCGCCGCGCTCGCGCTGCTCGACCGCGGGCTTGACGGGGCGGACTTCGTGCAACTGCCGGTTCGGCCCGAACCGCAGGCCGGGTCGCGCTGGATCGCCGGCCACTACTGCGACGAGTTCGCCGAATCGCACGGCAAGGCCATGGTGGTGCGCGATTGGCTGGGTGTGGGGCTCCCCTCGGCGGGCGTGGGCTGCGCCTTCAGCCGTGCCTCGCTGGAAGCCATCGCATCGCGGCGCGGTGCGGTGGAGCCGTTCGCCGCAGAATGCCTGACCGAGGACTATGAATGCGGCCTGCTGGTCGATCAGATCGGCGGCGCGACAAAGTTCGTGCGCATGCGCGATGCAGGGGGCCAGCTGGTCGCCACGCGCGAGTTCTTCCCGGCTGGGCTCGGCCCCTCGGTGCGCCAAAAGACGCGGTGGATGCACGGCATCGCCTTCCAGGGCTGGGACCGGCTGGGCTGGGATGCGCGTCCGCTCGAACTGTGGATGCGGCTGCGCGACCGCCGCGCGCCGCTCACCGCCATCGTGCTGGCGGCGGCCTATATGCTGCTGATCATTTCGCCGGTGCTGTTCATCGCCGCGCAGTTGGGTGCCTATCACCCGCAGCCGGTCGATCCGCTGCTGAGGCTGCTGCTGGTGGTCAATTTCGCCGGGCTCGTCTGGCGCTGCCTGCTCCGCGCGGTGTTCACGGCGCATGAGTATTCGCTGGGCGAGGGGATCATGGCGGTGCTGCGCATGCCGCTTGCCAATGTGATCGCGATCATGGCCGGACGGCGCGCGATCTCGGCCTATCTGGCGTCGCTCTACAGCGGACGGGTGAAGTGGGACCATACCATCCACCTGAACCATCCCGCGCTTGTTGCGGTCCGCTGAAGCAGGTTTCCGGCATGATGGCGCTCCCTAGCACCGGGGAACGCGGCAGACGGGCCTCGCGCGGACAGCCCGTCATAGCGCTGGCGATGATCCTTGCGATGTGGATTGCGGTGCGGATGACAATCATCGCGATCGAGGCCGATCCACCGGCGGGCGCATCGCGCGTGGCCCAGCTGTCCCTGCCGGAGCGCCTGGCTCCGCCGCCGCGCCGCGCCCCGCTGGCGCCGAAGCGACCGGCCGCGCCGGGCCATCACCACGCGGGCATTTCCCCGCTCGCCGCACCGCCTGTGCCGCACCGGGATGCGGGCTCAGCGGAGCGGGCGCCACTGGCGACGGCCGCAGCCGATGTTCTCCCGGCGGCGCAAATCCGGCGGACCGGGAGCCTGCCCGTTCCGGCGGAGGCGTTTGCCCCAAACACCGGGACGCTCCCGGTTGAGAACCGGGGAAGCGCAGGAGCTCGGCTGACGTATCTGGCGCCGCCGTCGGCGCGGTCGGGCGACGGATCAACGCCGCCAGACGAGCCACCCGGCCAGACCACGCGGCCGCGCTTGCCGCGCTGGTCGGCCGATGGGTGGGTGCTGCTGCGCGGGGATCAGGCACCGGCGCTGGCGGCGGGGGCCGCGGCCTATGGCGGCAGCCAGGCTGGCGCAGTGCTGCGCTACGGGCTTGCGCCGGCAAGTCGGCTGCGGCCGCAAGCCTACGTGCGGTTCTCTGCGGCGCTGGGCGCAAATGTGCGGCAAAACGAGGCGGCGCTGGGCCTGATGCTGCGTCCGGTGCGGGCGCTGCCACTGGCCGTGCTCGGCGAAGGGCGGTTGCAGGTGCAGAGCGGCCAGACCCGGTTGCGCCCGGTCGTGATGGCGGTGACCGAACTGCCGCCGCTGCATTTGCCGCTGGATGCCGAGGCGGAGATCTATGCGCAGGCTGGCTGGGCCGGGGGGCGCGGCGCGACGCCGTTCTACGATATGGCCGCGACCTTCGAGCGCCGCTTGTTCCGCCCGCTGCCCGGCACCGAACTCAACGGCGGCGGCGGCGTCTGGAGCGGCGGCCAGCGCGGGGCGGTTCGGCTCGACGTCGGGCCGCGTGTCGAGCTGCGGGGCATGGTTGGGCCGTCCTCTCGGCGGATCGGCGTGCGGGTCGGGGTCGACTGGCGGTTTCGCGTGGCGGGCGATGCCAAGCCGGGCTCAGGCCCGGCGCTGACGGTGGCTGCGGGATTCTGATCGGGAAAAACCCTATTCCAAGCGTTCCCAAGCGGGAGCGGAGCGGCTAGCTTCCTCGAAGGATGGATGTCTACCTCCCCATCGCGAATCTTTCGGTCAATGGCCTGGTCATCGTCCTGCTCGGCGCTCTGACGGGGCTGCTTTCGGGCATGTTTGGCGTGGGCGGGGGGTTCCTGACGACACCGCTGCTCATCTTCTACGGCGTGCCGCCGACCGTGGCCGCCGCCTCGGCAGCGAGCCAGGTGACCGGCGCCAGCGTTTCAGGCGCGTTCGCCCATGCCCGGCGCGGCGGGATCGACTATCAGATGGGCGGCGTGCTGGTGGCGGGCGGGGTGATCGGCACGGGGATCGGCGCGCTGCTGTTCCGCCTGCTGCAGGCGCTTGGCCAGATCGATACGGTGATCAACATTCTCTACGTGCTCATGCTCGGCGGGATCGGCGGCCTGATGGCGCACGAAAGCCTTACCGCCTTGCGCGCCGAGCGGAGCGGCAAGCCGCTGCCAGCGCGCAAGCGGCGGCACCATCCGCTGGTCGCCAGCCTGCCACTGCGCTGGCGCTTCTATCGGTCGGGGCTCTACATCTCGCCGCTTGCGCCGCTGCTGCTGGGTATTTTCACCGGCATCCTGACCATGCTGATGGGCATCGGTGGCGGGTTCATCCTGGTGCCGGCGATGCTCTATATCCTCGGCATGGGGGTAACGGTGGTGGTCGGCACCTCGCTGTTCCAGATCCTGTTCGTGACGATGGCGACGACGATGATGCATGCGCTGACCACGCGCGCGGTCGATATCGTGCTCGCGGTATTGCTGCTGATCGGATCGGTGACTGGCGCGCAAGTCGGCGCGCAGTTCGCGCAGAAGGCGAAGCCGGAGCACCTGCGGCTGATCCTCGCGGTGATCGTGCTGGGTGTCGCGATCCGCATGGCGCTGGGGCTCGGCTACCGGCCGGACGAGATCTATACGGTGGTGGCCCAGTGATGGCTGCGCGCCTTATGGCTCTGCTGCTCGCCTTGTTTCTGTGTGCTGGTGCGCGCAATCCGATCCTTGTGCCCGAGATTTCGCAACACGAGATTCAGGTGCGGCAAGGCTTTACCGGGGCCGACCTGCTGCTGTTCGGCGCGATCCTGACGCCCGAAGGCACGCGCGCGGCGGGCGATTACGACATCGTCGTGCTGCTCGAAGGGCCGGCCCGCTCGATCGTGGTGCGCGAAAAGCGCAAGGTGGCGGGCATCTGGGTCAATGCCGACAGCACCGAATTCCGCTCGGCGCCCAGCTTCTATGCGCTGGCATCCTCGCGCCCGGTGGCCACGCTGGTCGATGGCAAGACGGCGGCGATCTATGAAATGGGCCTGAAATGGCTCCAGCTTTCGCCCGTCGGAGTGATCGATCCGGTCGAGCAGACGCGCTTTTCCAATGGCCTTGTCGATCTGATGCGGCGGCAGGGGCTCTATCAGGAAAACGAAAACGCGGTGAAGATCAGCGGGCAGGTGCTCTATCAGGCCCGGATTTCTCTGCCTTCGAGCGTTCTGACCGGCACCTACACCGCCGAAACATTCGCCGTCCGCGATGGGCGGGTGGTTGCTTCTGCCATCTCGCGCGTGACGGTGAGCAAGGAAGGCTTCGAGCGGCTGGTCGCCTACAACGCGCAAACCAACGGGTTCTTTTACGGGCTCTTTGCGGTGATCCTATCGATCTCGATGGGCTGGATTGCCGGTCGCCTGTTTGCACTCGTCTGATAGGTGCTTCGCGCCAAGCCATAGAAGGCTGGCCGCTTCGGATGATTAGCCAGTTTTTAACCGTCCAAGGTTAGGACTTGCTTACACGAAGCCTTCTCAGGCGGGGAACAGGTGGCAATGAGCGACATGAGCATCAATGGCCTAGAGAGCGCAGGCCGGGCAACGCCCGCCGACCTCGCGGCCAATGGTGCGCGTCCGGCGGTCAGCAGCGACGCGCGGGGCGCTCCGCGCCCGGCAGCGGACAACGCCCGCCGGCCGATCGGCTATGTGCTCGATGTCTCGGGCGCGGGCAGTTCGATTGCGCTCGATCTCACCCGGCTTGAGGAATGCATGGCGGACGGCGATCCGTCGATCTCGCTGGCCGGGCAGGTCGGCAGCCAGCTCAAGATCCGCGTCGGCACCGGCTGGCTGCTCGCCAGTGTGCGCACCCAGCGCCAGGACATGACCGCCGGGCACGACGGCGTGATCATCGCAGCTGTCGACTTTCTTGGCGAAGGCGACGAGGAGCGCCTGACCGGCAAGATTTATGGTTTCCGCCGCGGTGTGACGCGCTATCCGGTGCCCGGCTCGCCGATCTATCCCGCCACCAGCACCGACCTTCGCCAGATCTACGCCAGCGACGGGCGCACCAACGTGACCATCGGTACGGTGTTCCCGACGCGCGACATCCGCGCCGGGCTCTATGTCGATGCGCTGCTGGGCAAGCACTTCGCGCTGCTCGGTTCGACCGGCACCGGTAAATCGACCAGCGCCGCGCTGATCCTCCACCGCATCTGCGAGCTGGCGCCCGAAGGTCACATCGTGATGATCGACCCGCATGGCGAATACATGCAGGCCTTCCGGCACACAGGGCAGCTGCTCGACGTCTCGAACCTCAACATGCCGTACTGGCTGATGAACTTCGAGGAGCACTGCGAGGTGTTCCTCACTTCGACCGGGACCGACCGCCAGATCGATTCGGACATTCTCGGCAAGTGCCTGCTCCAGGCCCGCCACAAGAACCGGCTGGCCGAACAGATCGGCAAGATCACGGTCGATTCGCCGATTCCCTATCTGCTTTCGGACCTGATCAACATTCTCAACAACGAGATGGGCAAGCTGGACAAGGGCCACACTTCGGTGCCCTACCAGCGGATCAAGACCAAGATCGAGGAACTGCGCGGTGATCCGCGGTATCAGTTCATGTTCTCAGGCATGCTCGTGGGCGATACCATGGCCGAATTCATCGGCCGCGTGTTCCGCCTGCCTTCGCACGGCAAGCCGATCTCGATCATCGACGTTTCCGGGGTGCCATCCGAAATCACCTCGACCGTGGTCGCCGTGCTTTCGCGCCTCGTGTTTGATTACGCGATCTGGTCACGCGATGAAGAGACCCGCCCGATCCTGCTGGTCTGCGAGGAAGCGCACCGTTATGTGCCGGCCGAGAAGAATTCCGACGGTTCGTCGGTTGGCCGCATCCTTTCGCGCATCGCCAAGGAAGGCCGCAAGTATGGCGTTTCGCTGGGCCTTATCACGCAGCGTCCGTCCGACCTAGCCGAAGGCGTGCTCAGCCAGTGCGGCACGATCATCGCGATGCGCCTCAACAACGAGCGCGACCAGGCCTTCGTAAAGGCGGCGATGCCCGAAGGCGCGCGCGGCTTCCTCGATTCGATCCCGGCGCTGCGCAACCGCGAATGCATCATCTGCGGCGAAGGCGTCTCGATCCCGATCCGCGTGGCGTTCGATGAACTTGCGGGCGACTTGCGCCCGGCTTCGGCCGACCCGTCGTTCTCCGAACTGTGGGGCAAGACCGGCGGCGAGGAAATGGCCGTCGAACGGACGGTGCAGAGGTGGCGCGCTCAGTCGCGGTAAGGGCGGGGCTCCGGCGGCGAGTTGCCTGGCTCTCCTGCAATATCACTGTACTTGCTGACGGCGCCTCCTGTCTGCTCCGCGGCGCCTTGGTTGACCGTTTATGCCGCCGGGTTCGAAATTTGATCTGTGACCGCTGCAGAACAGGTGCGCAATTCATTCGAATCTGAGTTATCCTCCCGCAAATGCAGGAGGAAGCTCATGATTCGCGACCTAATGTATGGATTTTTGGCGCTTGCAGTCGTTTCTTTTTACATTCCTGCGGAAGCCAGCGAATGCACGGAACTTGGCAATCTCTTCAAGAATATTGATACCTCCAGAGCGGTAGAACTACAGGCTAATGGCTCTGGCGGACGTACCTACAAGCAGCTCTATGATGAGTGTGACAAAACCAACACATTCAATCAGAAGCCGCTTCCCGCAAAACGCAAATGCTCGACCGACCCTAATCTTGTGAAAGGGGTCTGGAAATTTCCCGACGGAACTATCGTGTTTATTGCCAAGGGTTCAGTTGATGCGGACGGCTCACCATTGGCGCAAAGCGCTACTGGCACAAACCAACCCGAAACCTCTTTGAAATGGGATGATACGGGCAAATCGGCTGATGCCGAGGCTGTCTCCTTCATCGTCGTGCCTTTGCCGCGAGCGGGCGTGTCATTCTCGGACGATAGCAGCATTGTCGTGGGCGATCTCGATGTTGTGATCCGGGCGGACAATTGTTCGGCGGGCCTGGTGGCCGACAAGGGTCCAGGATTTCGGCTTGGGGAAGGAAGCCTGCGTATGCACGAGGATCTTGGCAATCCGCAGTGCGCGGTTGCCAACCAAGTCCCGTGCAAACGGCTGGTAGGGGGCAACTCGGGTCGAGGTCTGAGGTCGGTTAGCTACATTGTCTTTCCCGGCTCGAAACCACATCCGATGAACGTTGGAAATATCGCAGATTACCAACGGGCCGCCGCAGCGAAAGCAAAGGAATTCTTGCTCAGGTTCCAGCGCGTGCCCTGAGCCTGCTCCGGCGGGAGTGGATCTCAAGTTGTCGAATGCTCATCGGGCTGTTGGCTGGTCCGGGAAATGCATCGAGGGATGGAAGGGCTGTGGCCCTTGCTCGCAGGAGGCGCTTGCTATCCCTAAAGCGCCGGCGCCATCCGCCTCGTGCTATCGCCATCCGCCTGGGTTTCCTCGCTGCATTCGTCCTGATCGACGACGCGGGCTTTCTGGCGCCAGCCGGGGCGGCGGTAGGCGATTGTGGCCATGAGGACGGCGGCGGCGGAGCCGACAGGGAAGGAGAGCCAGAGCGCATCCGGGCCGAGCGCGGGGTAGGCGGCAGCGTAGAAGCCGAGGCGCACGGGGTACATCGCAATGCCGAGCACCAAGATGGGGGCGAGCACCACGCCGCCGGCGCGCATCGTGCCGAACAGGACGATCGTCATGCCGAAGAGGATGTAGCTCCAGCTCGCGAGGAACTGGATATGGCGCGCGGCATCGACGGCGGGGCTGGTGGGGCCGAGGAACAGCGAGAGCACCGGGCGGTCGAACCCGAGCAGCAGCAGGGTGAGCGTGCCGGTGATCGAGACGTTGAGGATAAGCCCGGCGCGGGTGATCTTGCCGAGGCGGCCGACGAGCCCGGCGCCAATGGTCTGCGCGGCCATCGCGCTAAGTGCGGCGGAAATCGCCATCGCGGGCATCTGCAGGTAGGTCCACACCTGGAGCGAGGCACCGTAGGCGGCGCTCAGCATCGCGCCTTCCTGGTTGACGAGGCCGATCATGATAAGGCCCGAGGCCGAGATCATCAGCATCTGCGCGCCCATGGGGAGGCCCTTGACGAGAATGTAGCGCAGCTCGGCCGGGTGAGGAATGAGATAGGCCAGATCCTTGCCGCGCAGCCGGAGCGGGAGATTGCGGGCGTAGACGTAGATCACGAGGCCAAGCATCGCGGTATAGGCGGCGATGGCAGTGGCGAGCGCAGAACCGGCGATGCCGAGTGGGGGGATCGGGCCGAAGCCCGCGATCAGCAGCGGATTGAGCGCGATATCGAGCACCACCGAGACGACCATGAAGCGCAGTGAGGTCTGCGCATCCCCCGCGCCGCGCAGGCCCATGCCGACGATGACCGTGATCGTCGAGGCCGGCATGGCGACGAAGATCAGACGCAGA
This sequence comes from uncultured Sphingomonadales bacterium, assembly GCA_903834285.1. Lineage (GTDB taxonomy): Bacteria > Pseudomonadota > Alphaproteobacteria > Sphingomonadales > Sphingomonadaceae > Novosphingobium. Next base: position 11,418 of record CAILIO010000420.1, read on the forward strand.
TAGGTGAGCGCGAAGTCGAAGATCTCTGGCGGGGTGCGCATCAGGTGGAGGAGATGTGGGGTCAGGACCCAGCCCAGCGGTGCAAGAATGAACGAAAGCCCGACGCACAGGCCAATGGCCGAGCCGAAGGTTCGGCGTGCGGCATCGGGATTGCCCGCGCCGAAGGCCTGGCCGACCTTGACCGTGGCAGCCATGCCGAAGCCGAACACCGCGGCGAAGACGAGGAACATCACGACATTGGCATTGGCCGTGGCGGCCAGCGCAGAATCGCCGAGGAGGCGGCCGACCCAGACCGAATTGACCGAGCCATTGAGTGCCTGAAGGATATTCGAGGCCAGCGTTGGCGCGGAGAAGATCAGCAGGGTGGAAAGGATCGGCCCTTGCGTGAGATCGCGGTGGCCGGTTTTGGACCCGGTGCGGGGGCCGCGTTCGGGTCCGCGCTCGGTCATGGGCTCAGTCCTGCTTCTTGAGCGCGGCGAGGGCCGCAAACGGCCCGGTCGTGGTTTCGCCGGTAAGGCCGTGCTCGGCACGGAAGCTGTCGGCGTTCGGGCCTTCGGCGAAAGGATCGATGGCGAGCGCGAGCGTCTGGGCCAAGGCTTCGCCGAGATCGAAAGCGGTGCCTTCGTATTCGATTTCGTCGCAAGCATCGGCGGTGAGTTCGATTTCCTCGTCCAGGACGATCTCGCCCACCGGCGGCACGAAGCGCAAGTGGACGGGCTCGTCGATATGGACGGGGAAGTCTTCGGCCGAGACGCGGCAGGCCTGAATCACATTTGCGACGAGGCGGCCGGTAACGGTCACGCGATCGCCTTCGCGCAAGAGCCGGACTGTGGCCTCCATCGCGGGAATTGCGGAAATGCCGAAGCGGCCCGCAAGGCGGCGGCGCGCGGCCTCATCGGGCACGAGCGTGAGTGGCACGTCGTTCACCTCGCGCAGATCGACAGGAACGCTGTATTCCGGGGCCATGCCGGGCAAGCTCATCGGCCGATTTCTCCTGCCAGCACGCGGTAGCCCGGCACGAGCGCCAGCCCTGCCGCGAAGGCGCGGGCGCGTTGCGCGACAATCAGCGGATCAGTGCCAGAGGTGAGCGTGACATTGCGGCGGACGGCATCGGCCATCGCGTCCTCACCGCCGGAGAGCCCGGTGCGGTAGGCACCAAGGCGACCGCCAAGCGTGCCCATGAGCTTGCCGATATGCTTGCCGACCACGACATCACCGACGCCCTGTTCGCGCAGCTGGCCGTCCATGTCTTCGACGAAAAGCTCGGTGAGGTGGGCGGAAGGGCCGATCAGCGCCTCCTCGTGCTCCATGCGCAGCATGACGAGGCTGAGGACCAGCGTGATCATGTCGAACCGGCCGGCAAGCGTATCGGCGACGCCGCAATCGCGGTACCATTCTTTCTCGCGCGCGATGGCGACGACGCGGTGCCACAGCTCGCGCACGGTATCGCGATCATCCTGCCGGGCGCCGAACAAGCGGGCTAGGAATGACATGGGGTTACGTCCTTCTCGAATGGGTGGCCGGTTCAGCGCGGGGAAAGGGTGCCGAGTGCCATTGCAGTAATCCGCCGCGCGCCTTAAGGCACGAGGCGATCAGTGGCGATATAGGGTGCGCGGGCCAATTGGCAAACGCCCCGATCGGGCACGGCGAGAGGCCGGCCCGGACGCCGGACGAGTTCGGAGTGACGCATGCGTGGGAATGGCTGGATCAAGGGACTGCGGGCTGCATCGGCGCTGGGCGCGCTGGCGCTCATGGTCGGCGGCTGTGCCAGCATCAAGGACCATCGCGGCTATCTCATTGATCCGGCGCTGACGGGTTCGGTGCAGCCGGGTATCGACAACCGCACTTCAGTGGAGCGCGCGCTGGGCCAGCCGACCTTCAAGAGCGAGTTCGGCAAGCAGATCTGGTACTACGTCTCGATCGATACCAAGCAGCGCCCGTTCAAGCGGCCGCAGGCCAAGACGCAGAACGTGCTGATGGTGAACTTCGACGAGAAGGGAAATGTCGCCAGCGTCGAGCGGCGCGGCATGGAGAAGGTCGTCACACTCAATCCCGATAGCCACAAGACCCCGACGCTGGGCCGCAACCGCAGCTTCTTTGAGGATCTGTTCGGCAATATCGGCTCGGTCGGCGCAATCCCCGGGCAGGGCGGTCAGGGCGGCGGGGCGCCAGGTGGTTCGGGCCCGAACGGGAGTTGAGGGTTCGGCATAGCGCTTGAACCCCTGTTTGCGCGCACCATATCGGGCGCATGAACGACAGATATTCAGCCCACGGGCTCACGCCGTGGCACGGCACCACGATCATCGGCGTCAAGAAGAATGGCCGCACCGTCATCGCCGGTGATGGGCAGGTTTCCATGGGCAATACCGTGATGAAGCCCAATGCACGCAAGGTGCGGCGCATCGGGGAAGGCAAGGTGATTGCCGGCTTCGCGGGCGCCACCGCCGATGCCTTCACGCTGTTCGAGCGTCTCGAGCGCAAGCTGGAGCAGCATCGCGGCCAGCTAATGCGCGCAGCGGTCGAGCTCGCCAAGGACTGGCGGACCGACAAGTATTTGCGCAATCTCGAAGCGCTCATGATCGTCGCGGATGCCGAGACGATGCTGATCCTGACCGGCAATGGCGACGTGCTCGAGCCCGAGGGCGGAATCGCCGCGATCGGCTCGGGCGGGAATTTTGCGCTGGCCGCGGCGCGCGCGCTCGATCCTTACGAGGACGATGCCGAGAAGATCGCGCGGCGCGCCATGCAGGTGGCGGCGGAAGTCTGCGTCTTCACCAACGACCGCGTGACGCTCGAAGAGATTTGAGCGCACCAGCCAACCGAACAGACCCTCCCCCGGCCCCTCTCGCAGGCGGGAGGCGAGAAAGATTGAGATGATCGAAAGCCTTACCCCCAAAGCCATTGTTGCCGCGCTCGATGCGCATATTGTCGGCCAGGCCGATGCCAAGCGCGCGGTGGCGGTGGCGCTGCGCAACAGGTGGCGGCGGCAGAAGCTGCCGCCTGAATTGCGCGATGAAGTGACGCCGAAGAATATCCTGATGATCGGGCCGACGGGCTGCGGCAAGACCGAGATCAGCCGGCGGCTGGCGAAGCTCGCCGAAGCGCCCTTCGTCAAGGTCGAGGCGACCAAGTTCACCGAGGTTGGCTATGTCGGCCGCGATGTGGAGCAGATCGCGCGCGATCTCGTCGAGGAAGCGGTGCGGCTCGAAAAGGAGCGCCGGCGCGAGGCGGTGCGCGAGGCCGCGAGCAAGGCAGCGATGGACCGGCTGCTGAAGGCGCTGGTGGGTGAC
>CAILIO010000421.1 GCA_903834285.1 uncultured Sphingomonadales bacterium
GCTCGATCCGATGCACGAAGTGCCGGCGGTGATAGAGGCCGCGCGGCTGGTGAAGGAAGAAGGCAGCGCCGAGGTGATGTGCGCCCTCACCTTCACACTCTCGGAAGTCCACACAGACAAGTTCTATGCCGATTTCGCGCGCGCGGTGGGGCAGAGCTCGGATATCGATCTGTTCTACGTCAAGGACCCTTCGGGCCTGCTCTCGTTGGACCGCGTGCGCACGCTCGTGCCGGCCGTGAAGGCCGCTATCGGCAATCGCCCGGTGGAAATCCACGCCCACACCACGATCGGTCAGGGCATGCTTTCGAGCATCGAGGCCGCGAAGCTTGGCATCTCGGCAATCCATGTCGGCATCGGCGCAGCGGGTGACGGATCGTCGCTGCCCGAGGCGAACCGCATGCTCGCCAATCTCGACGAGGCGGGACATACCGTAGAGATCGACCGCGCGGCACTGGCGAAGCTGACGTCTTATTGGAACCGGCTGGCGCTCGCGGAGAACCTGCCGTTCGGGCGGCCACAGAACTTCGATGCAAGCTTCCTCAGGCACCAGATCGCGGGCGGCGTGATGACAACGACCGCGCGCCAACTGGCTGAGCTCGGCCTTGCCGACCGCCTGCCCGCCGTGATTGCCGAGACCGAACAGGTGCGCGCCGAGCTCGGCTATCCGATCATGGTCACCCCCTTCCCGCAGATGGTGATGAGCCAGGCGCTGTTCAACGTGATCGGCGCGCGGCGCTATGCGCAAGTCTCTGATCAGGTGATCCGCTACTGCCTCGGCAAGTTCGGCAAGCCGACCTCGCCGATCGACCGCGAGGTGCTGGCCACGATCATGGACCGGCCCCGTGCGCGCGAGCTCGAGCACGAGCCCACCTTCCCTGCGCTCGGTGATCTCCGCCGCCAGTTCGGCCATGCCATGCCCGACGAGGAGTTCCTCTTGCGCGCGGTCATGCCGCCCGAACAAGTCGATGCGATGCTGGCCGCTGGGCCCTCGCGCGCGACTTATACGCCCGAGGCCGCGCCGGTCATCGCGCTGCTGCGCAAGCTTGCGGCCAAGCCGACCGCACGAGACCTTGTCATCGAGCGCGGATCCTTCCGCCTTGCCCTTCATGCCGGAGCCGGTCTGTGAGCATTACCCCTGAAGCGGCCGCACGGCTGAAAGACGCCGCCGGTTATATCTTCGACATGGACGGCACCATCGCGCTGGGCGATGCTATGAGCGGTGGGCACAATGCCTTGCCCCATGCAGTCGCGCTGCTGGACGCGCTGAAGGCCCGCGGAACGCCGTATGTCGTCTTCACCAATGGCACGGCCAAGCCGCCGGCCGCCTACGCCGCTTCGCTGCGCAAGGCGGGGTTCGCGGTCGAAGATGGGCAGATGCTCACCCCCTCCTCCTCCACCGCCGACTGGCTCATGCGCACGGGCATCAGCAAAGTGCGCGTGCTCGGCAATTCCGGCTGTCGCGCGCCGCTTGATGACGCGGGGCTCGATGTCGTCGGGCCGGACGAGGCGGCAGAGGGAGTCGAGGCGGTCTATACCGGCTGGTTCCGTGAGTTCGATTTCCCCGCTCTGGAAGCGGCCTGCGATTCCTTGTGGAAGGGCGCAAGGCTGCTCACCGCGAGCAACGTGCCCTTCTTCGCCACCGCCAATGGCAGGGCCATCGGGGCAAGCTATCCGATCAACGCGATGCTGACGGCCATGACCGGCAAGCGCCCGCGCATCCTCGGCAAGCCTTCGCGCGTGGCGTTCGATACCGCGCGTGTGCTGATGGGGCTGCCGCGCAGCGCGGCCAGGCAGATGGTCGTGGTGGGCGATGATCCCGCGCTCGAAATGCGCATGGCCAATGGCGTGGGCGCGCTGTCGGTCGGCATGGCGACGGGAATCATGGCCAAGGGCGCAGAACTGCCCGAGCGCGACCGGCCTGCCGTGTTGCTCGACAGCCTCAAGCCGCTGCTCGATCTGCTCTAACGCCGCCGTGCTGTCGGCGCGTGGAAATCGGGCGGCTTGCCGGCAACCCATGCGACGAATTTCGCGATCACCGGATCGGCGCGCAGCTGCTCCGGATCGGAGCCGATGCGCGCAAGCTCGCCATTGCTGAATTGCGCGTGGAGCGTGCGGTGGCAGATCGGATGGACCTCAACAGTCTCGCGCCCGCCTCTGCTCTTGGGAACGGGATGGTGCCACTCGACTTTGCGCCCCAGCGGGCGTTTGCAGAGCCAGCAGGTCGACTGCATGGATTCTGGCATAGCTACTCGGTGCCTTGCGGCTCGTCGGTCACCCGGCCCGCGCGCCACAGGTAGAGGCCCGCACCGATGATGATCGCAGCGCCCAGCAGCGCGGTCGCGTCGGGCGTCTCGCGGAACAGCAGCCAACCATAGAAACCTGCCATGATCAGCTGGAAATAGGTCATCGGTGCGACCGTGGCGGCGCCAGCGCGCGAGGTTGCCATGTAGATCAGTGCGTGGGCGCTGCTGCCGGTGACCGCGATCGCCGCGCTCTTGCCGATGACGCTCCACACCGGCGGGCCGACATGCAGCATCGCAACGCCACTGAAATGCCCAATCAAGGTAAACAGCAGCAGGAACAGCGTCGCAAAGATCGCGACATTGACCTGCATGGCCAGCGCCGAGCCGCGCCCGAGCACCGCGCGGTTGCCGATGATTAGGAGCGACATGCCGAACGCGGCGAACAACGGCAGCACAGCCGCGAGGCCGATCACCGCGAAATTGGGGCGTAGCACAATGAGCACGCCGGCAAATGCGACGAAGCTCGCGATCC
>CAILIO010000422.1 GCA_903834285.1 uncultured Sphingomonadales bacterium
AAAGACCGTGGACTTCATCAGCTCGGTATGAAGCGCCGCTACCCCGTTGACGCTGTGTGCGCCGACGAACGCGAGGTTCGCCATGCGCACGCGCCGCTCGCCGCCCTCATCGATCAGGCTGATCGCCGAAATCGCCCGGTCGTCCAGCCCGCTCTTGCGCGCCTCGCGCAGCACGCGGCTGTTGATCGCGTAGATGATCTGCATGTGGCGCGGCAGCAGCCGCTCGAACAGCGGTAGCGGCCAGCTTTCCAGCGCCTCGGGCAGCAGGGTGTGGTTGGTATAGCCGACGGTGCGCCGCGTCAGATCCCAAGCCTCGTTGAAATCAAGCCCGTGAATATCGACCAAGAGCCGCATGATTTCCGCCACCGCCACCGCGGGGTGCGTATCATTGAGCTGGATCGCGGCCTTGTCCGGCAGGCTCGCGATATCGCCATACGTCTGCACGTGGCGGCGCACGATGTCCTGGATCGAGGCGGAGGTGAAGAAATACTCCTGCCGCAGCCGCAGCTCCTGCCCGGCGGGGCTCGAGTCCGCGGGATAGAGCACACGCACCAAGGTCTCGGCGCGCACTTCCTCCGCCAGCGCGCCGGCAAAATCGCCCGCATTGAACGCATCGAGGCGGATGGGATCGAGCGCGCTTGCGGTCCAAAGCCGTAAGGTGTTCACCCGCTTGCCGCGCCAGCCGACCACCGGGGTATCGACGGCCGAGGCCTCGACCTGCTCGGCCGGGATCCATTCCACCCGGTCGCCCTTGTCCACCACTTCGCCGCCGAAGCCGATGCGGTAGGCGCTCTCGCGCCGGTCGAATTCCCATGGGTTGCCGTGGCTCAGCCATGTTTCGGGCAGTTCTACCTGCCAGCCATCGTCGAGCCGCTGGCGGAACATGCCGTTCACATAGCGGATGCCATAGCCATAGGCCGGGATATCGAGGCTCGCGAGGCTCTCCATGAAGCAGGCCGCCAGCCGCCCGAGGCCTCCGTTGCCGAGCGCCGCATCGGGTTCCAGATCCTCGATCACGCTCAGGTCGAAACCATAGGAACGCAGCGCCTTTTCCATCTCGCGCGTCAGCCCCATGTTGGAGAGCGCATCGCGCAAGAGGCGGCCGATCAGGAATTCAAGGCTGAGGTAATAGACCCGCTTGCCCGAAGCCTCATAAGTCCGGTGGGTCGAATCCATCCACTGGTCGATCACTTTGTCGCGCAGTGCGAGCACCGTCGCGGTGAACCAGTCGTGCGGGGTGGCAGAATGCACGTCCTTGCCCACCCGGTGCCGCAGCACATCCAGGATATGGGCTTGCATATCGCCCGGCTCGGCGCGGGTCGCGCTGGCGGCGGGCATGTCACTCTGATCGAGGCGCACGGATCGTCACTCCCCCTGTGGGACGCAGCACGGCACGGGCTTCTGCGGCGGCCCTCGCTCTGGCGTCCCGATGGTGTCCGGCCTCTCCCGGTGCTTCGCTGCTCAGACTAGGCGAGGGAAGACATCGGCGGCAAGCCACCACGTGCCGCCAAAGAGACCGAACCGGGACGACTGTCCATGGGAATACGATTGCAATCGTTCGCAGCGCTTCGCAGAACGGATGGGCAGCGAGCCCCAAATGGTCAGAAGCGGTCTGGACGCGGCGCACCCGTTCCGGCATCGCTTGCCCCCGGGAGAACAACCGCCAATGACCATGCTGCCCCCTGCGATGCGTGTCCTCGAAGTGTCCGCGCTGGCCCCCGATCTCGCCGGCGTCGGCCTTGCCCCTCGCCCCATACCGCATCCTGGAGCAGGGCAGGCGCTGGTCCGCGTCGAAGCCGCATCGCTCGGCTTTCCCGATCTGCTGATGACCGAAGGGCTCTATCAGGCCAAGCCGGCGCTGCCTTTCGTGCCCGGCATGGAAGCCGCCGGCGAAGTCGTCGCGCCTGGTGAGGGGAGCCGCTGGAAGGCGGGCGACAAGGTGATTGTCGCAACCCTCACCGGCGCCGTGGTGCAATTCGGCGTCTACGCCGATACCGCGCTGCTGCCGCTGCCAGCAGACATGTCCTATGCCGAAGGCGCATCCCTGCGCGCGGCCTATATTACCGCCTATACTGCCATCGCGCGCATCGGCCGTGCCGAGCCCGGCGAGACGCTGGTCGTCCACGGCGCGGCGGGCGGCGTGGGCCTCGCTGCCGTCGATCTCGGCAAGGCGCTTGGCCTTACCGTTATCGCGATTGCCTCCACTGCCGAAAAGCGCGAGGCCATCCAGCGCCTCTATGCGCCCGATCATGTGCTGGCAGGGCCCATCGGCCTGCGCGAGCAGATCCTCGAACTCACCGGCGGGCGCGGTGCGGATTTGGTCTACGATCCCGTCGGCGGCGATGTGTTTGATGAGGCCTGCCGCTACACCGCGTTCGGCGGCCGCCTGCTCGTCGTTGGCTTCGCTGGTGGCCGCATTGCCGAAGTGCGGACCAACATTCCGCTGATCAAGGGCTTCTCGGTCGTCGGCGTGCGCGCGGGTGAATATGGCCGCCGCTTTCCGAAGCGCGGCGCGGAGGACATGGCGTCGATCCTCAAGCTGGCAGAAGAGGGCCGCATCCGGCCGCATGTCCACTCCGCCGTGCCGCTTGCGAATTGGCGCGAGGCCTATCTGGCCATGCGCGAGCGGCGCGTAATCGGGCGGACGGTGATCTTGCCCAACGGCTGAGGGCCGGGGCAATGGCCCCTCGGGAACCCGGCCAAAAAAAAGGGATCTATATACCTAGCTAGCCAAAAATAATTTGACGTTTCTGAAAAATCTGGCTAGTTAGGTTTTATGACCGACAAGCCCGAAACCGTCAGCCTGTATCAGTTCTTCCAGCGCTTCCCGGATGAGGAAGCGGCGCGGCTCTACTTTGAGAACAACCGGTGGGCTGGCGAAGTGTCCTGCCCCCACTGCGGCAGTCTTTCGGTTGCCGAGGTCAAGAACCACAAGCCCATGCCCTACCGCTGCCGGGACTGCCGCCAGCACTTCAGCGTCCGCACTGGCACCGTTCTCGCTGAAAGCCGCCTGCCGCTCCACAAGTGGCTTATGGCGATCTACATGATGACCACGGCGCGCAAGGGCATCCCTTCCACGCAGATGGCCCGCGAACTTGGCATTACGCAGAAGTCCGCTTGGTTCCTTGCCCAGCGCATCCGCGAAACGTGGCTGGCTGGCAACGGCGGCATGGGCGATCATGTGCAGGTTGATGAAACCTACGTAGGCGGACGCGAAAAGAACAAGCACGCCGATAAGAAGCTTCGCGCCGGTCGTGGCACCGTGGGTAAGACTGCGGTTGTCGGCATCCGTTCGGAACATGGCGAAGTTCGCGCCGTGATCGTGGAAGATACCAAGGCACCGACCCTTGGCGCATTTGTCGCTGAACATGCGAACCCCGGCGCTACGGTCATAACCGATACCCACGGCGGCTACGTTGGCCTTCAGAGCGCAGGCTTCAATCACCTTCGCGTCAATCACTCGGTCGGCGAGTACGTCCGCGAAATGGCCCATACCAACGGTATTGAGAGCTTCTGGGCACTCCTGAAGCGCGGCCACTACGGTATCTTCCACTTCATGAGCGCAAAGCACCTTCACCGCTACGTCAACGAATTTGCGTTCCGGCACAACACCGCACAAATTGGAACCATGGGCTTCATCGAACAGACGGCTAGCCGAATGGTCGGCAAACGCCTCACCTACAAAGGGCTGATCAATGTCTGACGACAACAAGATTATCGCGCCCATCAACGCAAGCTTTGATGCTGTGGCGAAAGCAATGATACCTGCCGCGCCGGTAAAGGGAAAATCAGATCTTCCCGTAGCTCGCTATGCAGGTACTCTGGCGCTGGGCGAGACTGAAATCGGCTGTGCTGTGTTGGAAGACGGCACACGGCTGCTCACTCAAAGCGATATGATGAGGGCGTTGGGGAGAGCGCGGCAGGCTAAAGGCCGTGGCTTCTACGACGCTGACGTCAACTTACCCGCATTCCTGACAGCCAAAAACCTAAAAGACTTTATTTCTAATGACTTGTATGTGACGTCTAGCCAAATTGAGTTTATCATGCCGAATGGTCAGATGGCGTTCGGCTATCGAGCCGAGCTATTGCCACAAGTCTGCGAGGTGTATCTTGAGGCAAGAGACGCCGGAGCATTGGTGCAATCACAACTGCATGTTGCAAAACAGGCGGACCTCTTGGTCCGAAGCCTTGCTAAAGTCGGCATCGTTGCGCTTGTCGATGAAGCTACAGGCTACCAGCGGGATCGTGGGCACGATGCCCTTAGGTTACTTCTTGAAAAATATATTGCTGATGGTTTGCAAAAATGGATTCATACTTTTCCAGATTCATTTTTTGC
>CAILIO010000423.1 GCA_903834285.1 uncultured Sphingomonadales bacterium
CACCAGGGAAGGCACAGGCCCACCCCTAGCCCCTCCCGCAAGCGGGAGGGGAACAAACAGGGCTTACAGCGCCCTCGAGAGCTCTTTGATATCCTTGTTCAGAATCTGGTCGTTCTCAGAATAATCGACCGGGCAATCGATCAGGTGGACACCTGGCGTATCACAGCAATGCTGGAGGAGTTCCCTGAGGTGCGCCGCGCTTTCGACACGGTGGCCGTGCGCACCGTAAGCCTCGGCATATTTGACGAAGTCCGGGTTGCCGTAGGTCAGGCCGAAATCGGCAAAGCCCATGTTGGCCTGCTTCCAGCGGATCATGCCATAGCTGCTGTCGTTGATGATCAGCACGGTGAGATTCAGCCGCAAGCGGACCGCGGTGTCCATCTCCTGGCTGTTCATCATGAAGCCACCATCGCCGCAGATCGCGACGACCTTGCGCTCGGGGTAGAGCATCGCGCTCATCATCGCCGAGGGGAGCCCCGCCCCCATCGTGGCGAGCGCGTTGTCGAGCAGCACGGTGTTAGGCCGGTAGGCAGTGTAGCCGCGCGCGAACCAGATCTTGTACACGCCGTTATCGAGGCAGATGATCCCGTCATCAGGCATCGCAGCGCGGACCTGCTGCACGAGGTGCGGCGGGAAGATCGGGAAGCGCGCATCGGCGGCGAGCAGTGCGGAGTGCGCGACTTCGGCCGCGCGGTATTCGAGCATCTTGCCGCAAGTCCAGCTGCCGCTCGGGACAATGTCCTCCTTCATCTGCCAGATCGCGTTCGCGATATCGCCGATCACCTCGATATGCGGGAAATAGACTGGATCGACTTCGGCGGTCTTGGACGAGACGTGGATCACCGTCGGCCCGCCTTCACGCATGAAGAACGGCGGCTTTTCGATCACATCGTGGCCAATGTTGACGATGTAATCGGAGTCCTCGATCGCGCGGTGAACGAAGTCTCCGGACGACAGCGCCGCGCAGCCAAGAAACTTGGGATGCCGCTCGTCGATCACCCCCTTGCCGAGCTGGGTGGTGAGAAAGGGGATGCCGGTCTTCTCGACGAACTGGAGCAGCATGCGCCCGGTCATCGTGCGGTTGGTGCCGGCGCCAAGCACCAGCAGCGGCGACTTCGCTGCCTCGAGCGCGTTGACCGCCTGCCGCACCGACTTGGGATCTGCGCTGGGGCGGCGGACCATCGAGCGCTTCAGGGGGCGCGAATCGGTGCGCTCTTCGGCGATGTCTTCCGGGAGCTCGATATGGGTCGCGCCCGGCTTTTCCTCCTCGGCAAGGCGATAAGCCTCGCGCACACGGCTCGGGATATTGTCCGAGCTTGCCATCTGGTGGGTGAACTTGGTGAGCGGCCCCATCATCGAGACGACGTCGAGGATCTGGAAGCGGCCCTGCTTCGATTTCTTGATCGGCTTCTGGCCGGTGATCATCAGGATCGGCATGCCGCCCAGCGTGGCATAAGCCGCAGCGGTCACGAGATTGGTCGCGCCCGGCCCCAGCGTTGCGATGCACACGCCGGTCTTGCCGGTGTGGCGGCCATAAGTCGCGGCCATGAAGCCCGCGCCCTGTTCGTGGCGGGTGAGGATAAGCTTGATTGTCTTCGAACGAGAGAGCGAATCGAGGAAATCGAGGTTCTCTTCCCCGGGCACGCCGAAGATGTATTCGCAGCCTTCTTCCTCGAGGCATTCGACAAACAGGTCAGAGGCTTTTTGGCCGGAACCGTCGCTCATGTGATTGCTCCCCACGGGAAGCGCACAGCTGCGCGTCCCTCAAGCCCAATACGGTCGCGACCACCCGGCGGTTACAGCACGCCGCCGCACCGCCTTGGGCCAAGGGGTAACAAAGGCCAGCGCGCAAGTCACGCCTGCCGCGCCGCTTCAGTAGCCGAGCGTGAAATCGACCTGGTGCGTGAGCGGCTCGCCGCGGTGGTAGAGGGCCAGATTGCCCAGGAAACGCTCGACCGCGCGGCGGAACATCTTGCCCTGTGCACGGCCCGAAAGATGCATTGTGATGTGGACATTGGGCATCGACCACAGCGGATGCTCAGCCGGGAGCGGTTCGGGCGTGGTGACATCGAGGAACGCGCCGCCCAGCTTTTGCGCGCCGAGCGCCGCAACCAGCGCATCCTGATCGACCACGCTGCCGCGCGCGACATTGACCAGCACGGCAGAGGGCTTCATCGCGGCAAGCTCGGCCGCGCCGATCATGCCTTCGGTCTCCGCCGTGCCGGGCACCGCGAGGACTACCCAATCAAACTCGCCCAGCCTTGCGCGCCATTCGCCCGGGGTCAGCGTACCCTCACCGGGCGAGCGCCGGACCTTGACCACGTCCACCCCGAAACCCTGCAGAATGCGGTCCACCCGCTGGCCGATCTCGCCATAGCCGAGGATCAGCGCCCGGCTGCCTTCGAGTTCCACCTTGCCGGGCGATTCCATCAGCCACTCGTGCCGGTCCTGCGCGTGTACGACCTCGCGGTAACCCTTGGCCACGTTCAGCATGCCCATCACGACATATTCGGCGATGGTCACCGCATTGATGCCCGCGCCATTGGTCATGACCACGCCGCGCTGCGCCATCAGCGAAAGCGGCAGGCCATCGACCCCGGCGTAGATGCTGGTGAGCCACTTCAGCTTCGTCGCGCGGCGGATCGCCTCGGCCATGGGCTCGGTGTCTTCCAGATCGAACCAGCCGATTTCGGCTTCCGGCGCCATCTCCATGAGTTCTTCGGTGTGGCGGAAGAAGCGCGGCTCGATCCAGTCCGGCAGATGCGGCTGGACCAACGGCGCCGCGAGCGCGTTCATCACGAGTATGGTCTTGGATGGCGTTGTCATTGGCACTCCGCTCCGGCAGTCTGATTTTTAGGCACGATAGCGGGGAGCGAGACAACGTGAAGCGAATGTTTGCGATAGTGGGCCTCGCTTTGCTCGCAGCGCCGGGCGCCGCGACGGCGCAGACAGAGGAAGTGATCGTTACTGCACAGCGCAGCTCCACCGATGACTACAACTCCACGCAGCCCGCCGTCGGCCTGAAGCGTACGGCCGATTTTGCCCTGCAGAAGGTGACCATCACCGGAGACACGCGCGATCCCGAAAAACGCGAGCAAGAGATCTACGCCACGCTCGCAAACGCCATTGCACAAGCCCCGAAGTCGGGTGTCCAGCTTGCCTACGGCGAGGTCACGATCCAGCCGGTTACGCTGGCGAATTACCGCGATCTCAGCCTTGTCCGCGACAGCAGGCCGGATTCGCAGAAACTCACCCTGTTGGTGAAGGCCCCGTTGCAGAACGGTCGCGACGCGAAAGCTGCGCAGGCAGCAATCACGGCGTTCGTCAAAGCGGTCAAGCTCGAGGGCCGCGCCCTTGTCGAAGCAAACGACGACCTTACGTTCTCCGTGGTCGATCCGGGGCAGTATCGTCCGGCGATAGCGGACATCATTGCGGCGGACGCCAAGGCGATGGCGGCCAAACTGGGGCCGGACTACGGCGTCGAGATCGAGGGACTGAACCGCCCGGTCGAATGGAGCCGCGTCGGCTTGTCGGAAGTGATGCTGTTCATTCCCTACAAGCTGGTGATCGTGCCCAAGCGTTAGCGCGGGCGGCGGCGGAGCGCGTTATCTGCTGCGGTCGTCCGGACGAGCGTCGCGCGCAGGCCGCCCCGGAAGCCACTCGCGAAAATATCATCGATCAGCCACTGGCCGCCGGTCTGCTGAAGCAAGAAGCGCAGGCGTTCACGCCTCCCGGGGGCCTTGCCGAGCGCGACCGTGACCAGCCGCCGCCCGGGCCCAGCAACGCGACTGGCGAGGACACGTTCGTGGAGCCTGCCGGCATCCCAGTCCTGACATTGGCACAGCCAGTCGAAATCGGAGAGATCGTCAACCTCGTCGGTGGGCGAGACCGCACGCCACCTGGCAATCAGGGCCTTGAGGCTGGGCGTGAAGATCGGGCGCTCCCACGCTGCATCGCGCATCTCGGCGCTGCGGAAGGGGGCGTAGATCGCCGTGATCGCTGCCTCGGGCGTTACCGCAGGGGTCGCTGAGAGGACGAGCGCGGCGAGGATCATCCGAGCTTCCACTCCCAGCCGAGCGGGTCGCCGTCCATGACCTCTACGCCCCTCGCCGCCAGCTCATCGCGCAGCGCGTCGGAGCGGGCGAAGTCCTTGGCGGCGCGGGCTTCCTTGCGCGCGGCGAGGGTTGCTTCGATTTCAGCTTCGGTGATTTCGGCGGACTTGGGGCGGAGGCGCAGGTCGGCGCGGGTGAGGTTCAGGAGGTTGAGGCCGAGGACCGCATCCATCGCATCCAGCGCTGCCAGCTTTTCGGCGGGATCGACCTTCTTGATCGCAGCGACCTCTTCCAGCACGGTCAGCGCAATCGCGGTGTTGAGATCGTCGGACACCGCGGCATCGAAGCGTTCGAGATAAGGCGCAAAGTTCCTCCCCGGCACGGGGAGGGGGACCACCGCAGGTGGTGGAGGGGCAGGTTCGGCAAGGCGCTGCGTTTCAGCCTCAGGATTCTCCGAGGGTGCCCCTCCACCACCCTGCGGGTGGTCCCCCTCCCCGTGCCGGGGAGGAATGCGCGCCTTCAGTTGCTCGACCACCATCACCAGCCGCTTCAGCCGGGTCAGCGCGGCCCCCAGCCCTTCCCAGCTGAACTCCAGTTCGCTGCGGTAGTGCGCCTGCAGGCACAGCAACCGGTAGGCCAGCGGGTGATAGCCCTTGTCGATAAGGAGCTGCAGCCGCAGGAACTCGCCGCTCGATTTCGACATCTTGCCGCTGCGCTCGACGAGGAAGTTGTTGTGCATCCAGATGCGCGCGCCCGAGTTGGCCGCATCATCAAGGCCATTCGTGCAGCAATGCGCCTGGTTCTGGGCGATCTCGTTGGGGTGGTGGATCTCGCGGTGGTCGATCCCGCCGGTGTGGATATCAAACGGAAAGCCCAGCACCGCGCCCGACATGACAGAGCATTCCAGGTGCCAGCCCGGCGCGCCCTTGCCCCAGGGCGAATCCCATTCCATCTGCCGCGTCTCGCCCGCCGGCGTCTTGCGCCAGATCGCGAAATCGGCAGCATTGCGCTTGCCTTCTACCGCTTCGATCCGGCCTTCACCATCGTCGGTATGCGCGCGCGCCAGCCGGCCATAATCGGCGACGGTCGAGACATCGAAATAGAGGCCGCTGTCGAGTTCGTAGCAGTGCTTTTCAGCGATCCCTTCGGCAAAGGCGATCATCTGCGGGACGTAATCGGTTGCGACCGTCCACTGCGCCGGCTGGCGGATATTGAGCGCGCGCACATCGGCCCAGTAGGCCTGCTTGTAGTGCTCGGCGATGTCCCAGATCGACTGTTTCTGCGCCGCGGCCATGCGCTCCATCTTGTCCTCGCCATCGTCCGCGTCATCGGTCAGATGGCCGACATCGGTGATGTTGATGACGTGGGTAAGGCGGTAGCCCTTGAAGCTCAGTGCGCGCCCCAGCACATCGGCGAAGACATAGGCACGCATATTGCCGATGTGGGGGTAGTTGTAGACCGTCGGCCCGCAGGTATAGACGCGCGCCTCCCCCGCATGGACCGGCTGGAAAGGCTCGGTGCGGCGGGTCAGGCTGTTGAACAGGGTCAGCGAGGCAGATGGTTCCATGCCCCGCGCTCTGCCAGCCCCCGACTTGGATGGTCAAGCATTGGCTTTCTCTCCGGGCCTGCCCCGGAGAGGAAGCCAATACGGCTTCAGAACCCCATGAACCGCACATTGCCTTCAATCGGCTCACGCTCGCGCTCAAAATTGTTGACCGGATTTTCCGCGTCGCGGTAGCCGATGGCGATACCGCAGAAGAAGATATGGGTTTCATCCGAAACGCCGATGAACTCCTTGATCAGCTTGGCATACATCGAGAGGAATTCCTGCGGGCAGGAATCGAGCCCTTCGCCGCGCAGCAGCAGCATAACCGTCTGCAGCCACATCCCCACATCCGACCACTGCGGCGGCCCCATGCGGCGATCAAAATAGCACATCAGAACGGCTGGCGCGCCGAACGAGCTGACGTTGTTGCGCACGAAATCGGCACGCGCATCGCCATCGCCGCGGCCCACACCCATCGCGGTATACATCGCGGCGCCCACCTTCTGGAGCCGCGCCTTGCATTCGGGGATCACTTCGGGATCATCCCAGCTGTATTCGCGCGGGTCCTGCATCGGGGTGACGGCCATTTTCGCCTGCAGTTCGGCCAGCGGCGCGCCGGTCAGGATGGTCGCTTCCCACGGCTGGAAGTTGCAGCCCGAGGGTGCCCAGCGCGCCGTGTCGAGCACGCGGCGCAGCACATCGAGCGGCACGGGCTTGTCTTGGAAAACGCGAATCGAACGGCGGGAAAGGACGGCGTCTGCGACAGTCATGTTCTTGGTCATAGCGGTTTAACTGTCCGATTAAAGAGAGGCTGTCAATCGTCCTCGAACAGGCCCGCAAGCTGCTCGACCATCGTGCCGCCAAGCTGCTCGACGTCCATGATCGTCACGGCGCGGCGATAGTAGCGCGTCACGTCGTGGCCGATGCCGATGGCGACGAGCTGGACCGGGGACTGCTTCTCGATCCATTCGATCACGCGGCGGAGGTGCTGTTCGAGGTAGCCCGCCGAATTGACCGAGAGCGTCGAATCGTCAACCGGCGCGCCGTCCGAGATGACCATGAGGATGCGGCGATCCTCCTGCCGCGCGAGCAGGCGGCTGTGCGCCCAGAGCAGCGCCTCGCCGTCGATGTTTTCCTTGAGCAGCCCCTCGCGCATCATCAGGCCAAGGTTTTTGCGCGCGCGGCGCCAGGGCTCGTCCGCCTTCTTATAGACGATATGGCGCAAGTCGTTGAGGCGGCCGGGATGCGCGGGCTTGCCGCCCGCCAGCCACGCCTCGCGCGATTGGCCGCCCTTCCACGCGCGGGTCGTAAAGCCGAGCACTTCGGTCTTGACCCCGCAGCGCTCCAGCGTGCGCGCCATGATGTCCGCGCTGATGGCGGCAATCGAGATGGGGCGCCCGCGCATCGAGCCCGAATTGTCGATCAGCAGAGTGACGACGGTGTCCTTGAACTCGACGTCGCGCTCGATCTTGTAGGAGAGCGAATGGCCCGGCGAGATGACGACGCGGGCGAGGCGCGCGGCATCGAGCAGGCCTTCCTCCTGGTCGAAATCCCACGAGCGGTTCTGCTGCGCCATAAGGCGGCGCTGCAGCCGGTTGGCAAGGCGGGTAACGATACCCTGCAGGCCCTTGAGCTGGGCGTCGAGATAGGCGCGCAGTCGCGTCAGCTCTTCCTCGTCGCACAGCTCGGCGGCCGAGACGACTTCGTCGAACTGCGTGGTGTAGGACTTGTATTCCCAGCTTTCCGGCAGGTCGGTCCACGGCCGGTTGGGGCGCGTGGGGAGCATGCCCTCCTCGCCCTCGTCGGCCATGTCGGCGTCTGCGGTATCTTCCGAGGTCTCGGTCTGGTCCTGGTCCTCGCCCTGTTCGTCACCCTCGGTGGTGTCACCGGCGACTTCGCTGGGCTGCTGCTCGGCGCCGTCGTCCGAGGCATCGGGCTGGTCCTCGGCCTCGTCGTCGGCCTGCTCGCCTTCATCCTCGTCGCCGCCATCGTCCGCATCGTCGGGCGACTTGGTGAGATCGAGGTGGCCGAGCATTTCGAGCGCGAGGTTCTGGAACCCCTTCTGGTCGTCCAGCAGATCCGCGAACCCTTCGAGATCGGACCCGGCGCGCGCTTCGATCCAGCTGCGTACCATCGCGGTACCCATTTCGGCGGCGGCGGGCACGGGCTGGCCGGTCAGCTTCTCGCGCAGCAGCATGGCCAGCGCGGTGGGCAACGGCACATCCTCCGGCCGGATCGCGCGGGCGATCGGATCGGAGGCGATCCGCACCGTCGTCGCGGCATCGAGGTTGCCGCGGATGCCGGCGTAGCCGTCCGAACCCAGCGCCTCGTAGCGGACCTGCTCGACTGCATCGTAGCAGGCGCGCGCCAAGGGTTCTGAGGGCGCAGCGCGGTTGTGCAGCGGCTCGTTGTGGAGCCGGAGCCGCAGCGCCATGCCATCGGCAAATCCGCGCGCCTCGGCGACTTGGGCGGCGGGCAGTGCGCGGCCCGGCATCGGCAGCCGCAAGTTCGTCCCCGTCTGGCTCGGCGCATCGGCGGTCCAGGCGACTTCGAGCTCGGGCACATCGGCCACCGCGCGGGCGGTGCCGGCGAGAACCGAGCGGAACTGGTCGAGGGGGCTTTCGTCAGGCAAGGTCAGTCCACATCCACGGGCAAGCGAGCGATCATCTCAGAGGCCCTTTATGGCGTTCGCGATCAAGGCCGCAACGACGATTTCTAGCAGGATGAATATCGCGGGATGGCGCCCAAGCGTGCGATCAACCAGGGCCGACACGATCCGGCCCAGCGCCATGCCCGCCGACGAGACCGCGAGCGCGAGAAGGATACCATCCGACATGTCTGGCCGCGCGAGGCTGAAAAGCAGGAGGCCAGCGACCGCCAGCGGAAAACCGCCATAGACGGCGCGGATCTCGTTGCGGCTATTGGTGCTGCCCGCCTCGATTCCGAAACCGGCCAGAAGGTTGTGCGGGCGCACAAGCGCTGCCACGCCGATCACACCGTAGAACAAGGCTGCCGCGAGCACGCCGAGCATGGTTCAGGCCATCCCCCGAGACGCCGGCAAGCCGCTCAGCCGATGCTCTGCCCGGTCTTGGCCCAATCCGCAAGGAAGCCCTCGATGCCCTTTTCGGTCAGGACATGCTTGAACAGGCCCTTGATCACCGCGGGCGGCGCGGTGATCACGTCGGCGCCGATCTTGGCGCTTTCGAGCACGTGGACGCCGTGGCGGATCGAGGCGACGAGGATTTCGGTGCCGAACGCGTAGTTGTCGTAGATCAGGCGGATGTCGCGGATGAGGTCCATGCCGTCAAAGCCGTTGTCATCGTGGCGGCCGACGAAGGGCGAGACGAAGGTCGCGCCGGCCTTGGCGGCGAGCAGCGCCTGGTTGGCGGAAAAGCAGAGCGTGACGTTGACCATCGAGCCGTCGCTCGTCAGCGCCTTGCAGGTCTTGAGCCCGTCGATGGTGAGCGGGACCTTGATGCAGACGTTGTCGGCGATCTTGCGCAGGATTTCAGCCTCGCGCATCATGCCTTCGTGATCGAGCGCGACGACTTCGGCCGAAACGGGGCCGCTGGTGAGGCCGCAGATTTCACGCGTCACTTCGATGAAGTCGCGGCCCGCCTTGGCGATTAGCGAGGGGTTGGTGGTCACGCCGTCGAGCAGGCCGGTGGAGGCAAGGTCGGCAATCTCGGCAGTGTCGGCAGTGTCGACGAAAAACTTCATGGGGACGGGTCCTGTATCCGATTCTGCGCACCCTATAGCGCGCGAGGGCGGGCTGTGTAGCCTGTCATTCTTCCCCAAGCGGATCGCGGTGAGGCTTTGCCCCGAGGGACTGCAGTCCCTAGATGGGGTGCATGACCCGTGTGTGCTGCATCGTTTTCAACGCCGCCCTCGGCGCGCTCGACTACCGGGTGCCCGAGGGGATGGACGCGCCGCCGGGGAGCGTGGTGGTGGTGCCGCTGGGGCCGCGCCAGATTCTGGGCGTGGTGTGGGACGAAGGCGATTTGCCCGGCGACGACTATCCGGCACACAAGCTGCGTAGCGTTCTCGAAGTGTTGCCGGTGCCGCCGCTGCCCGTGCCCTTGCGCCGCCTGATCGCTTGGACGGCGGACTACTACCTCGCGCCGCTTTCTGCCGTGGCGCGCATGGCCTTGTCGAGCAGCGCGGCGCTGAAGGGCGGCGGGACCGTTACCGAATATCGCATGACCGGTGAGGAACCGGCGCGGATGACGCCGCAGCGGCTGCAGGCGCTCGATCTGCTGCAAGGCGAGCAGGCAACGATGCGCGAGCTGGCCGAGATCGCCGGGGTTTCGGAAGCCGTGCTGCGCGGGATGCTGGGCCAGGGGCTGCTCGAGCCGGTGCAGGTCGATAGCGACCGGCCCTACCCAGCGCCCGATCCGCAGTTTGCCCAGCCGGAGCTTGAAGGCGAGCAAGCGGATGCGGCGGCGGAGATGGTCGCGGCCGTCACAGCGCGTGCATTCCAGCCGTTCCTTCTCGATGGCGTGACGGGATCGGGCAAGACCGAGACCTATTTTGAGGCCGTGGCGGCGGCGCTGGAGGCCGGGCGGCAGGTGCTCGTGCTGCTGCCGGAAATCGCGCTGACGGCAGCCTTTCTGGGCCGGTTCGAGGCGCGGTTCGGGGTCGCGCCGGTGACGTGGCATTCCTCGCTCAAGGCTTCGGAGCGGCGGCGGGCGTGGCGACAGGTGGCGTTCGGCGGGGCGAAAGTGGTGGTCGGCGCGCGTTCGGCGCTGTTCCTGCCGTTTGCCGACCTCGGGCTCGTGGTGGTCGACGAAGCGCACGAGGTGGCGTTCAAGCAGGACGACGGGGTGCGCTACAATGCCCGCGATGTGGCGGTGATGCGCGGACACTTCGAAGGCGTGCCGGTAATCCTCGCCAGCGCGACCCCGGCGCTGGAAAGCCTGCAGATGGCCGAGGCCGGGCGCTACAAACGGCTGGTGCTGCCGAGCCGGTTCGGCGGGGCGACGCTGCCGAAGATCGAGATCATCAACCTGACGGAACTGCAGCCGCCGCGTGGGCGCTGGCTGGCGCCGCCGCTGGTGGAAGCGCTGCAGGACCGGCTGGCCAAGGGCGAGCAGAGCCTGCTGTTCCTCAACCGGCGGGGCTATGCGCCGCTGACGCTGTGCCGGCACTGCGGCTTCCGCTTCAAGTGCCCGAATTGCTCGGCCTGGCTGGTCGAGCACCGGCTTTCGCAGCGCCTCGCCTGCCATCACTGCGGGCACGAAGTGCCGCCGCCGCCGGTCTGCCCGGAGTGCGGCGAGCCCGACTGCCTGGTCGCCTGCGGACCCGGGGTGGAACGCATCGCCGACGAAGTGAGCGAATTGCTGCCCGGCGCGCGGGTGGCGGTGGTGACCTCCGACACGCTGGCGAGCCCCGCGGCCGCGGCCGAATTCGTGGCGCAGGCGGAAAGCGGCGCGATCGATGTGATCGTGGGCACACAGCTTGTCACCAAGGGCTTTCACTTTCCCGACCTCACGTTCGTCGGCGTGGTCGATGCCGACATGGGGCTCGATGGCGGGGACTTGCGCGCAGCGGAGCGGACTTACCAGCAGATCGCGCAAGTCGCCGGGCGCGCAGGGCGCGGGGCCAAGCCGGGCGAAGTGCTGATCCAGACGCGCCACCCCAAGGCCGCCGTGATCGCCGCGCTCGCCAGCGGATCGCGCGATGCGTTCTACGAGGCCGAAACCGAAGCGCGCCGCGAGGCGGGTGCACCGCCGTTTGGCCGGTGGGCCGCAATCATCGTTTCGAGCGAGGATGAGGCCGAAGCGCGCGAGGCAGCGCGGGCCATTGGCGGCACGCGACCCGACGAGCCCGGCGTGCTGATCCTCGGCCCCGCCCCTGCCCCGCTCTCGCTGCTGCGCGGGCGGCACCGCTACCGCCTGCTGATCGCGGCGCGCCGCTCGGCCGAAGTGCAGAAGCTGATCCGGGACTGGCTCGCCCCGCTGCGCTTCCCGCAAGGGGTGCGCGTGGCGGTCGATATCGACCCTTATTCGTTCGTCTGAAAATCCAACAAAGTTGACACGGTTGACACAGTCCTGAGCGGAAAATCCGATCCGGTTGCATCGTTTTGTTTCAGGGACTTGACGATTCAAAGAGCAGACGACCGAACTGCCATGAACCGGGGTCTGTAGGAAAATAGAATTTTGGCGCGCCGCGATCAGGCCAGACGCGCGCGAAGCCCGGCAGTCGCCGCATCGAACAGATCGAGCCGGCCGGCGGCGCGCGCGACGAGCTGCGCGCCTTCCATCAGGGCCAGCGCGGCATGGGCTTCGGCGCGCGGATCCACCACGGCCGCCACGCTGCCATCCGCCGCGCCTGCCGCGAAGCATGCGGCAAACAAGTCCACCACGCGTCCATGAAACCCATTCACGCGCGCGAGCACCGCGGGGTCCAGACTGTCCCGCCCCGCTGCGAGCGCCACACAAAGGCAAAGCTTGCTGCCGCCATCGAGTCCTTCGCGGTAGGAACCGATCAGCGCACGCAAACGGTCGGAAGCGCGGTCCTGCTGCGCACCTAACACCTCAAGCCGCGCAAACAGCCGCGCCACGTAGCGTTCGACCAGGGCTAGCGCGAGATCCGCTTTCCTCGGAAAATGGTGGTGGATGCTGGGTTTGCGGATGCCGACCGCCACCGCCAGATCGGCGTAGCTGAACCCGTCAAAACCGCGCGCACGGACTACCGCCTCGGCGTGATCCAGCAGCAGGGTGCGCGTGTCCATGTCCGGGGCCATATCGGCAATCGGGGCCAGTTGGAAGCGTGCACCCCGGCTGGCACGAATGTGAGAATGCGTCACCATAACTGGCTTGACCTTCTTATCTACCTACTAGTAGGTATATGGCGATCGCATGGGATCGTCCAGCGATCGCAGGAGGAGAGCCGGAATGTTTTTCCATGTCATGGTGGGCGCCAACGATCTCGAGGCTTCGCGCAGCTTCTATGATGCCACGCTTGAAGCGCTTGGCGTTCCGGCCCGCGGCAAGTTCCGCGAAGACCCCGAGGCCTACATGTACGGCGATCCGCAGAGCGGACTGTTCTTCGTGACCCGGCCGATCAACGGCGACGACGCATGCCATGCCAATGGCGGCACGATCATGTTCAAGGCGCCAAGCGTGGCCGCGCTGGAAGCGTGGTACGCGGCCGGGCTGGCGAGTGGTGGCAGCGACGTGAGCGGCCCGCCCACAGCTGGCGGTCTGCCCGGTTCGACAATGGGCTACTTGCGCGATCCGACCGGCAACAAGATCGCCGCGATTGCCTTCGGGTGAGCGAAGTCCGAGCCCCCGTACACGTGCAGACCATGAACCTCCACGATGACTTCACGCAGCGCGTGCTGCTGCACACCTTGGAGATGCCCTGGGTGCCCTCACCCATCGCGGGCGTCGAACGGCGCATGCTCGACCGGATCGGCGGGGAGGTCGCGCGGGCGACCTCCATCGTCCGCTATGCTGCGGGCAGCCGGTTCCCCCCGCACACGCATGGCGGGGGGGAGGAATTCCTGGTCCTCGAGGGCGTGTTCCAGGACGAGCATGCCGACTATCCGGCGGGCAGCTATGTGCGCAATCCGCCGAAGTCGCGCCATAAGCCGGGCTCCGAAGAAGGCTGCACGATCTTCGTGAAACTGTGGCAGTTCGATCCGGCGGACCGGACGGACCACGTCGCCCAGATCGCCAACCTTCATCTGG
>CAILIO010000424.1 GCA_903834285.1 uncultured Sphingomonadales bacterium
CACTCCTCACCTTCGGCAATGTTCATGCTGCCGCGCAGACTTTCGATCTGCGCAGTGTTCATCATGCCCGAATGGTTGTCCTTGTGCCCCGCCAGCGGCAGACCATAGCCCTTGACGGTATAGGCAATGAACAAGGTCGGCTTGTCGTCATCGGCTTCCGCAAAGGCCTCGACCAGCGTCTCGGCGCAATGACCGCCGAGGTTGGTCATCAGCTGCGCCAACGCGGCATCGTCGAAGCTCTCGATCAGCGCACGCGTGGCTGGCTGGTCGCCGAGATCCTTGAGCAGCCTCTCGCGCCAGGCCGCGCCGCCCTGATAGGTCAGCGCGGCGAATTCGGCATTGGGGCAATTGTCGATCCAGTCCTCGATTCCCTGCCCGCCGGGCCGCGCAAACACCGCCTTCTGCAGCTTGCCGCTCTTGAGCGTGATCACCCGCCAGCCGCAGGTCTCGAAGATATCGTCGAAGCGGCGAAACATGCGGTCCGCCGTCGTCGCATCGAGCGACTGCCGGTTGTAGTCGACCACCCACCAGCAATTGCGGATATCGTGCTTGTAGGCCTCGATCAGGCATTCATAGATGTTGCCCTCGTCGAGTTCGGCATCGCCCATCAGCGCGATCATCCGCCCCGCATCGGCCTCGGCCATGTGCCCCTGCGCAATGCAGTAGTCCTGTACCAGGCTGGCAAAGGCGGTGATCGCGACGCCGAGGCCGACCGAGCCTGTCGAGAAATCGACCGGGATCTGGTCCTTGGTCCGCGAGGGATAGCTCTGCATGCCGCCAAGCCCGCGGAAGCGCTGCAGCTGCTCTAGCGATTGGTTGCCAAGCATGTAGTGGATCGCATGGAGCAGCGGACCCGCATGCGGTTTTACCGCCACCTTGTCCTGCGGGCGCAACGCATGGAAATAAAGCGCGGCCATGATCGTCGACATTGAGGCACAGCTGGCCTGATGCCCTCCCACTTTCATCCCGTCGCGCTTCGTGCGGATGCTGTTGGCATTGTGCACTGTCCAAGCCGAAAGCCAGCGCAGCCGCGCATCGAGCGCCTCGATGGAGGGGATCAGGTCACTCTTGGGATCGGCAAGGACGGCAGTCATGGCGGGCTTTCGAATCCGGCGGAAACACAAGAATATAGCGAGAGCGGCTGCGCAGCGTCTTGCGAAGTTTGCTCCGTACGGGCAGACTATTGGCATAATCTGCCAATCACAGCGCCATGAGTAAAAGATAATGCCAGATACCGGACTAGACGCGATTGACCGCAAGATCCTCCGCCAACTCCAGCAGAACGGCCGCCTCACCAACCAGCAGCTCTGCGAGGATGTCGGCCTCAGCCCCAGCCCCTGCCTCAGGCGCGTACGCGCGCTGGAGGAGCGCGGCGTCATCACGGGTTATGTCGCGCTGGTCGAGCCCGAGACCATCGGCCTCCCCGTCAACGCCTTCGTGCGCATCCGCCTCGACCAGCAGGACGACCACCATCTCGCCACGTTCGAAAGCGCGGTCGCCGAATTTCCCGAAGTGATGGATTGCTACCTGATGACCGGCGAGGCGGACTATCAGCTGCGCGTCCTCGTCCCCTCGCTCGCCGCCTTCGAGGACTTTTTGCGCAAGCGCCTCACGCGCATTGCCGGCGTGGCACAAGTGACAACGAGCTTTGCGTTGCGCCCCATCGTCAACCGCACCGCTCTGCCGGTGCCGGATTGAGGGCCGATCCTTCACCGCCCGACCTTCGTCATTGCGATCGAAGGGAAGCAATCCAGAGCGGTTGTGCGCGACGGCTCTGGATTGCTTCGACGCTATGCTCCTCGCAATGACGAAGGAATGGGCGGCGAGAAAAATGCCCCACCCATTCGTGTCGAGCGAAGTCGAGACACCACCCCCACCCCTCGAAAACGACAGCACCCCGCCTAGCCCCTTGGCTTAACCGCTCGATTGATTACACGGTTGCACCAACCACAAGAAACGTCCTGAAAGCCGAACCGCCCATGTACAACCTGCTCTCCGGCATCACGGTGATCGAGGTCTCCTCCTTCGTCGCCTCGCCGACCATCGGGCTCTATCTCGCCCAGTTCGGTGCCGAAGTGATCCGCGTCGACCAGATCGGCGGCGGGCAGGATTTCAAGCGCTGGCCGCTCACACCCGAAGGTCACTCGCTCTCGTGGGAAAACCTCAACCGCGCCAAGAAAAGCGTCGCGCTCGATCTCGCGCGGCCTGAAGGCCGCGCGGTGCTTACCCAACTGATCCAGGGCGTCGGTACCCTCGTCACCAACCTCCCCGTGGGCGGCTTCCTTGCGCATGACAAGCTGGCGGCGGGCCGGGCGGACCTGATCACCGTGCGCGTCATGGGCTGGCCGGACGGTGCCATCGCGCTGGATTACACCGCCAATGCCGTGGTCGGCTATCCGGCGCTCACCGGCACGCTGGCCGACCCCTCACCGGTCAACCACGTCCTCCCCGCCTGGGACCTCCTTACCGGAGCCTACGGCGCCTTCGCACTCGTCTCCGCGCTGCGCCGCCGCGACGAAACCGGGCTTGGCGGCGAAGTGCGCCTCCCCCTCACTGATATCGCCATGGGATCCGCTGCCAATCTCGGCCGCGTCGCCGAAGTGCTGCAATCGGGTCAGGATCGCGAACGCCTCGGCAACGGCGTCTACGGCACCATCGGCCGTGATTTCGTGACCGCAGACGGGACACGCGTCATGATCGTCGCGATCAACGAACGCCAATGGCAGGGCCTTGTCCGCGCGCTAGATCTGCAGGCCGGGCTCGCCGCGCTGGAGGCTCGCCACGGCGTCTCATTCACCGGCGACGACGGCGTACGCTATACCCACCGCGATGCGATCTATGCGCAGATCGAGCAAGCCATCGCCCCGCTTTCCCACGCCGCGCTCGCCGAAAAATTCGATGCCAACGGCGTCACCCACGGCCCCTACAAGACGATGCCTGAGGCTGTGCAGGACCCCCGCCTCGTCGGCGAGAATCCAATGTTCACGCACACGGCGGACAACCCTAGCGGCTTTGCCTACCCCGCCGCCGGTGCCTTCGCCACGATGCCCGGTCTCGAACGCCGCACCCCCGCGCCCGCGCCCGTGCTGGGTGCGGACACGTGCGATGTGCTCGCCCGGCATCTTTCCCTTGATCCTCAGGCCATAGACCGGCTGCTCGAAGCCGGCATCGCAGGAACCCCCGCATGACCAAGTTGACCCGCGCTGCCATTGTCGCCCCCATCCGCACCGCCGTCGGAAAGTTCGGCGGCAGCCTTGCCGATCTCAATGCCGGCCAGCTCGGCGCGGTGATCCTCAAAGCCCTGATGGAGCGCACGAAAATCGACCCCGCGCGCGTCGACGACGTCGTGTTCTCGCAAGGCTACGGGAATGCCGAAGCCCCAGCCATCGGCCACTGGTCGTGGCTCGCCGCCGGGCTCCCGCTGGAAGTGCCTGGCTATCAGCTTGATCGCCGCTGCGGTTCGGGCCTGCAGGCCGTCATCAACGCCGCGATGATGGTGCAGACCGGCCAGTCCGACGTCGTCGTCGCGGGCGGCGTCGAGTCCATGTCGAACGTCGAGTACTACACCACCGAAGGCCGCCGCGGCACGCGCGCCGGGGGCCTGATGCTCCACGACCGCCTGACGCGCGGCCGCCTCATGTCGCAACCGATCGAGCGCTTCGGCGTAATCTCGGGCATGATCGAGACCGCCGAAAACCTCGCCCGCGATTACCATATCAGCCGTGAAGCCTGCGACGCCTATGCCGTGCGCAGCCACCAGCGCGCCGCCGCCGCTTGGGCGAACGGCCTGTTCGACGATGAACTCGTTCCTGTCGAGATTCCCCAGCGCAAGGGCGATCCCAAGATTTTCGCGCACGACGAGGGCTACCGCGCCGACGCAACCATGGAGAGCCTTGGCGCTCTGAAAGCCCTCGAGGCGAAAAACATTCCCGGTGCGGTCGTAACCGCCGGAAACGCCAGTCAGCAGAATGACGCCGCAGCCGCCTGCCTCGTCGTAGCAGAACACAAGCTGGAAGAACTGGGCCTCGAGCCCATCGCCTGGTTCCATTCATGGGCGGCCGCGGGCTGCGATCCCGCGCGCATGGGCATCGGCCCCGTCCCTGCTGTCGAGCGCCTCTTTTCCCGCACCGGCCTCGGCTGGAGCGATATCGACCTTGTCGAGCTCAACGAAGCCTTCGCGCCGCAAGTGCTTGCCGTACTCAAGGGCTGGGGCTGGAGCGATAACGACGGCCGCCACGATGTGCTCAACGTCAACGGTTCGGGCATCTCGCTAGGTCACCCCATCGGCGCGACCGGCGGGCGCATCCTTGCCAACCTGACGCGCGAACTGGTGCGCCGACAGGGCCGCTTCGGCCTTGAAACCATGTGCATAGGCGGCGGCCAGGGCATCGCCGCAGTCTTCGAACGCGCGGCGTAGCCCATGGACCTGAAGGCGCCGCTTGAAGCGGCCATTACCTACCGCGAAGCCGCCCGCGCCGCGCTCGCGCGCCGCCTCGCCAACCGCCCGGTCGATGCGGAGCAGCGCGCCGCGCACGGGTTTGCGTGGATCGCCACAAGCGTCGCGGCGCTAGAAGCCGTCGCCGCATGGGCCGAGGCCGGCGGCGGCGCGAACCCGCTCGATGCCAAAGTCGCCGAACTCGCTTTTGCCGAAACTCTCGGCCAACTGACCGGCGCGCTCCTGATGGGCCCAGCCGAAATGCTGCGCCCCGCCGATCTTGGCCTCACTGCCGAAGCCCGCGCTCTTGCCGAAGCCGCCGCAGCGCTGCTCGATGCCGACATGGCCGAAACCCGCGCCGCGCTCGCCGCCGCTCTGGCGGAGGGCCAATGGCCCAGCGAAACCTTCCGCGACGCCGCGCTCGATGAAATCCGCGCGCAGTTCCGCCGCTTCACCGATGCCGAGATCCTTCCCCACGCGCACAAATGGCACCTCGCCAATGCATTGATCCCGGACGAGACGGTCGAGGCCATGGCCGCGCTCGGCACTTTCGGCGTCTGCATCCCGGAAGAATTCGGCGGCCTCGGCCTCGGCAAGCTCGTCATGTGCCTCGTCAGCGAAGAACTCTCGCGCGGCTGGATCGGTGCAGGTTCACTCGGCACCCGTTCCGAGATCGCGGGCGAACTCATCATGCTCGGCGGCACCGAAGCGCAGAAGGCGCAGTGGCTACCGCGTATCGCCAGCGGCGAAACGCTCCCCGTCGCGGTCTTCACCGAGCCCGATGTCGGCTCCGATCTCGGCGCGCTCACCACCCGCGCTGCGCAAGACGCGAGCAGTGACTGGGTGATCCATGGTGCGAAGACCTGGATCACCCACGCCGCCCGTTCGGACGTGATGACGCTGCTCGTGCGCACGCTGCCTGATGCGGCGGGCTATGCTGGCCTTTCGATGCTGCTCGTGCCCAAGCCGCGCGGTACGGAAGAAAGGCCCTTCCCCGCCGAGGGCATGACCGGAAGCGAAATCGATGTCCTCGGCTATCGCGGCATGCGCGAATATGCGCTGCAGTTCGATGGCATGCGCGCGCCCGCTGAAGCCCTGCTCGGCGGCAAGCAGGGCGCCGGTTTCAAACAGCTCATGCAGACCTTCGAAGGCGCCCGCATCCAGACCGCGGCGCGCGCTGTCGGCGTCACGCGCCGCGCGCTGGAGCTGGGCCTTGCTTATGCGCTGCAGCGCAAGCAGTTCGGACAGGCCCTCATCAATTTCCCCCGCGTTGGCGACAAGCTCGCCGCCATACTCGCCGAATATGTCACCGCGCGCGAACTCTCCTACGCCGCCGCCCGCGCCAAGGATGCAGGCCGCCGTTGCGACATCGAAGCCGGCATGGCCAAGCTCCACGCCGCCCGCGCCGCATGGACCGCCGCCGATGCGAGCTTGCAGATCCATGGCGGCAATGGCTACGCCCTCGAATACGAGATCAGCCGCGTGCTATGCGACGCGCGCATCCTCTCGATCTTCGAAGGCGCGGCGGAAATCCAGGCGCAAGTCATCGCGCGCGGCCTCATGGCAGGACGCGGCTGATGGGCGACTACACCGCATGGATCGGCCGCGAGGAAGCGCGCCAAGACGTCCTCACCGAAAGCGTGCTCACGCGCTGGTGCGCCATGCTGGACCGTGACGTGCCCGCCGACCGGACTGCCCCCCAAGGCCTTCACTGGTGCCTCTGCACGCCGGATGCGCCGACCGCCGGGCTCGGCCCGGATGGCCACCCGAAGCGCGACGCCAGCCTCCTGAGCCTCCTCCCGCCGCTGGCACTCGAACGCCGCATGTGGGCAGCCGGCGCGGCCGAGTTCCTCGCCCCCATCTCCTCAGGCGCGACCATCGAGCGCCGCAGCCGGGTGCTCTCGATCACCGAAAAGCAGGGCGGCACCGGCCCCCTCATCTTCGTCGAACTCGCGCACGAAACTTTCGCGGGCGCAATGCTGGCGGTCCGTGAGACGCAGACGCTGGTCTACCGTGACGCGCCGCCTGCGGGCAGCCCCCCTGCTCCGCCACCGCTTGGCGAGGGCCGCTTCGATCCCTTGGGCTGGGACGCGGTACGCGAAGTGGTGCCCGGCACGCCGCTGCTGTTCCGCTATTCTGCGCTGACCTTCAACTCGCACCGGATCCACTACGACCACCCCTATGCCACCGGCGCCGAAGGCTATCGCGGGCTTGTCGTCCACGGCCCGCTGATCGCAACCTTGCTGCTCGATCTCGCCCGCCGCTTGCAGGGATCGGAAACCGCGCTCTCGAAATTCAGCTTCCGCGCCGTCTCCCCTGCAGTGGCCGACGAGCGCTTGCACCTCGCCCTTCGCCGCGAGGACGGTGCGCTGGTTCTTGCCGCCCATGCTGCCGATGGCCGCCAGGTCATGGCCGCCAAGGGAACGCTGACCGCATGAGCCGCGTCGCCCTGCTTGGCGCAACCGGCACGATTGGCCGGGCGACCGCGCAGGCGCTGGTCGATGCCGGGCACGACGTTGTCGCGATCGTCCGCCGCGAGCCGGCGGTGCCCCTCCCCGGCGTCACCTTGCGCCGGGCCGACCCCGCCGATCCGATCAGTCTCATGCATGACGGTTTCGCCGGCGAGCATTTTGACGCTGTCGTTTCCTGCATGGCCTCGCGCACCGGCCTGCCCAAAGAGGCCTGGGCCATCGACCACAAGGCACACCGCCACGCGCTCGCCTTGGCCGAGCGGTGCGGCGCGCCGCATTTTGTCCTGCTTTCGGCGATCTGCGTGCAGAAACCCCGCCTCGCCTTCCAGCAGGCCAAGCTCGCCTTCGAGGCTGAACTCATCGCCTCGGGCCTGCGCTATTCGATCGTCCGCCCCACTGCCTTCTTCAAGTCGCTGTCCGGCCAGATCGAGCGCGTGCGCAGCGGCAGGCCCTACCTGCTTTTCGGCGAAGGCGCGCTCACCGCCTGCAAGCCGATCAGCAATCGCGATCTGGCAGCCTATATCACCGGCTGCCTCACCGATCCGCAGCACTGGAACAAAGTGCTCCCCATCGGCGGCCCCGGCCCCGCAATCACACCGCGCGATCAAGGCGAGGCGCTGTTTGCGATGACCGGCCTGCCGCCGAAGTTCCGCTCGGTCCCGCCCGGTTTTCTCGGCGGTATTGCCGGCGCGCTCGGCTTTGCCGCCCGCCTCGTTCCCCCGCTTGCGACCAAGGCCGAACTCGCCCGCATCGGCCACTACTACGCGACGGAATCCATGCTCGCCCTCGATCCGCAAACAGGCCAATACAGCGCCGCGCTGACGCCCGAGACCGGACGTGATACGCTCTTCGATCACTACCGTGCCGTGCTCTCCGGCGAAGCCGCGCCGGATGATCGCGGCGATCACGCGGTGTTCTGATGCTCCGCCGCATCCTGCAATGGAGCGCCGCGCTCCTCCTGCTCGCCATCGCGGCGCTCGCCTTGTGGCTTTACGCGCCCGACAAGCAGCGCGCCGCGCTCGACGCCGCCTACCCCGGCGAATACCATACCGTGCTCGGCCTCCGCCTTCGTTTGCGTGATACCGGCCCGCGCAATGCACCAGCGTTGATCCTGCTCCACGGCTTCGGCTCGAGCCTCGATACCTGGGAGCCATGGGCCCGCGCGCTTTCGGCCAAATACCGCGTGATCCGCCTTGATCTCCCCGGCTTCGGCCTTACCGGCCCCGATCCCACCGGCGACTATTCCGACGCACGCACCCTCGCGATCCTAGCCGCGCTGATGGACCAGCTCGGCCTGCCCAAGGCCACCTTCATCGGCAATTCGCTGGGCGGCCGCTTCGCGTGGGAGTTCGCCGCGCGCAATCCGCAGCGCGTCGACAGGCTCGTGCTGATCTCACCCGATGGTTTCGCCAGCCCCGGCTTCGAATATGGCAAGGCGCCCGAAGTCCCGCTCATGCTCGAAGCGATGCCGTGGGTCGGGCCGCGCTCGCTCATCCGCGCAAACCTCGCGCCCGCGTGGGCCCACCCCGAAGCGCTCCCCGATGCCGTGCTCGAGCGCTATCGCGACATGCTGCTGGCCCCCGGCGTGCGCCGCGCCATTCTCGATCGCACCCGCCAGACCGTGCTCACCGATCCCGCACCGCGCCTTGGCAGCATAACTGCACCGACCCTGCTGCTGTGGGGGGAGCAGGACCAGATGATCCCCGTCCGCAACGCGCAGGATTACTTGCAGCTGATGCCGAATGCCCGGCTCGTCCGCCTGCCCGGCATGGGCCACGTTCCTTTCGAGGAAAGCCCCGCTGCCGCGCTTCCGCCGCTCGAACGCTTCCTTGCTGGCGACGAGCCGTGAAACCGAATCACCGCCCGAAGCGAACAAAGCAGCGGCGGGAGGGGACAATCGTGGCGACACCAGCACAATTGCGGGCAGACTGACCAATGGAGAGCATCGCCCTCCTCAGCCCGGTCTTCGTGCTCGCCGCCTGCTGCGCGGCGGTCATGGGCTATGCCATCCAGCGCAGCGGGACTTGCATGGTCACCGCAGTCGACGAGTTTCTCGACGGGCGCCGCACCGAGCGCCTGCTGGCGCTGGTCGAGGCGGGGCTCTGGGTCTCGGGCTCGATTCTCGTCTGGCGCCTGCTTGGCGGCCATACCACGCTGCCGGTCGGCTATCCGCCCAGCGCATTGAGCGCGCTTGGCGGCGTACTGCTCGGGCTCGGCGCGCTGCTGGCGGGCGCCTGCATGTTCGGCGCGATCGCTCGCATCGGTTCGGGGCAATGGGCCTATCTGCTCACGCCGCTCGGCTACTTTCTCGCTTGCGCAGCGCTTTCGCCCCGGTTCGGGCAGCGCCCGCCGATGTTGGGCGGCGCGCCGCTGCTCGATGCCGGCTGGCTCATCGTCCCGCTCACGGTCTTTGCGATCTGGCGCGGACTTGGCGCATGGCGCGCCGCACGGCGGGGCGAGCTTGCGGCGCATGTGTGGCATCCGCATCAGGCAACGACCGTCATCGGCATCGCCTTCAGCCTGCTGCTTATTCTGGTCGGCCCCTGGGCCTACACCTCGGCGCTGCTGGCCTTGGCGCAAGGGCGGCACTCCGGTCTTGCGATCAAGCTCGCGCTGTTTGCTGTGCTGCTGGCGGGCGCGGTGGTTGGCGGCTGGAGCGCCGGCTCGCTGCGGCTGCAGCTTCCTGCGCTTGGCGAAGCGATGTGCTGCCTTGCAGGCGGCGCACTGATGGGCTGCGGCAGCTTGCTCGTTCCAGGCGGCAACGACGAGCTTGTGCTGCTCGGCCTGCCTTTGCTGCAACCCTATGCTGCGATGGCCGCATCGGCCATGGCGCTCGCAATCGTGCTGGGCCGCCTCGCCTGGCGCGGCTGAGGCTTTACCCAGCCACTGAAACCAAAACTGCAATCGCTTGTGCGCAAAACGCCCCGTTCCGGCTTGACGAAGTGAACGTTCCCATATAGGTGAACGTTCACAATCGGTACTCAACCGGACAAAAGTGCCGGATTTCAGGGGGAAGAATCGCAATGAAAGCATCGCGCAAGCCTGCCTATGCCCATCTCATGCTGGGCGCATCGGCAGCCGCACTCGCTCTCACCGCGCAGCAGGCAGTCGCGCAGGAAGCCGCCAAGCCCGCAGCCGCGCCGCAGGCCGCCAGCAATGACGAGCCCAACGCGATCGTGGTGACCGGCATCCGCGCCTCGCTGCAGAGCTCGCTGGGCATCAAGCGCGATTCGACCGGCGTCGTCGATGCGATCACCGCGCTCGATATCGGCAAGTTCCCCGATACCAACCTTGCTGAATCGCTTCAGCGCATCACCGGCGTTTCGATTGATCGCAACAGCGGCGAAGGTTCGACCGTCACCGTTCGCGGCTTTGGACCCGAATTCAACCTGGTGCTGCTCAACGGCCGCCAGATGGCGACCTCGTCGCTCGGCGACGCGGCCAGCGCGCCCAATTCGCGCAGCTTCGATTTCGGCAACATCGCCTCTGAAGGCATCGCCGGCGTCGAAGTCTACAAGTCGGGCCGCGCCTCGCTGTCCACCGGCGGCATTGGTTCGGTGATCAACATCAAGACCGCCAAGCCCCTCGATCGTCCTGGCCTCCACGGCTCGATCGGCGTCAAGGGCGTCTATGACACCTCGCGCTTCGAGAACAAGACCGTCACCCCCGAAGTCTCGGGTATCATCAGCGATACTTTTGCAGACAACCGCATCGGAATCCTGATCAGCGGCTCCTACCAGGATCGCAAGGGCAGCCAGGCGCAGTTCAATGCGGGCTGGCGCGAAGGTTACAAGGGCGACGAAAACAATTGGGGCTCGCTCGCTCCCGCCGGTTCACCCAATATCACCAACCGTCCGGGCCCGAACGACACTTACCAGGTAACGCAGAACGCCGGTTACGATTTCACCACGTTCCGCCGCCAGCGCTACAACGGCCAGGCCGTGCTGCAGGTGAAGCCGACCGACACGCTCACCGCGACTGTCGACTATACCTTCTCGCAGAACACCGTCGATGCGCGCACCAACAGCATCGGCGTGTGGTTCAACCACGGCGACACCACGAGCAGCTGGACCAACGGCCCCGCCGCAGGCCCCAACTTCTACGCCGAAAACTTCACCGCCGGCTCCGGCAAGGACCTTGCCATCACCGGCGCGGTTGCGTCCAACCGTTCGATCAATCGCGCGCTGGGCGGCAACCTCAAGTGGAAGGGCCCCGGCGGCCTCACGCTCGAGCTCGACGGCCACCACTCGACCGCCGAAAGCAAGCCCACCTCGCCTTATGGCAGCAACATCGCGGTGGGCAGCGCGATCTACGGCGTGGTCGGCCAGAACGTTGATTACACACACCAAATCCCGGTGATCTCGGTGACGATGGCGCCCGGCGCGGACATCAATGCCGCGAACATCCGCCCGGCCGGCAACTCGTTCCGCAACGCCTACTTCCGCGACGAGATCAACGAAGGTGCGCTGCACGGACACTACGACTTCGACGCAAAGTTCATCGACAGCCTCGATTTCGGCGTGACGTACACCGAAAACAAGGTCCGCTCGGCCTTCGGTGTGATCCAGAACGATACTTGGGGTGGTACGCTTTCGGCAGCAGATACGCCGGATGAACTCTACAGCATCCGCAACCTGCCCGGCGACCTCAAGGGCGCCGAAGGCTCCAACGCCAGCGGGATCATCCAGAACTACTTCAAGGTCGATACGACCAGCCTGATCAAGCTGCTCGACAGCAAGCTGGGCATCTGCGGCACCGCGACGGCCGCTGGCACCTGCCTTGCCGCGTTCACCACGGATCGCTCGATCCGTGAACGCACCTGGGCGCCCTACATCCAGTCGTACCACACGTTTGATCTTGGCGAAAATCCGGCTCACCTGCGTCTTGGCTTGCGCTACGAAACCACCAAGGTGAACGCTTCATCGCTGGTGCCGATCCCGCAGCGGACGGTCTGGTCCGGCGGTAACGAAACCGGTATCGACTACGGCACTCCGGCGATCACCTCGTTTGCTTCCCTTTCGGGCAAGTACAACAACTGGCTGCCGGCGATCGATTTCGACATGTCGCCGATCAAGAACCTGAAGCTGCGCGCTTCGTACAGCCAGACGATCACCCGGCCGGATTACGGCAGCCTCCAGGGCGGCACCACGCTTGCCTCGCCGATCCGCATCGGCGGCAGCACCGCCTCCAGCGGCAATCCGGGCCTGCTCCCGTACAAGTCCTACAACGTCGATCTTTCGGCAGAGTGGTACTATGGGCCCTCGAGCTACATCTCGGTAGGCTACTTCCACAAGGTGGTGAAGAACTTCATCTCGCAGACCCAGGTGAACCAGTCCGCTTTCGGCCTGACCAACGCCAACGGCGGCAAGTTCTCACAGGAAGCCCGCGCCGCGCTTGGCGCTGACGCCACTGCGCAGCAGATCGTCGACTTCATCGCCGCCAATCATCCGAGCACCGCAGTCTATGACAGCACGGGCCGTGTGGCCGGCATCACCGGCCAGCCGGATGATCCGCTGGTCAACTTCATCACCACGGTTCCGACCAACTCGGACCAGAAGGACACCATCCACGGCTGGGAATTCGCGATCCAGCACAACTTCTGGGAAACCGGCTTCGGTACGATCCTGAACTACACCGTGGTCAAGAGCGATCACAACTTCGACAATACCATCCCGCACTATGTCCCGCAGTTCGCGGTGCCGGGCGCCAGCAACAGCGCCAACGCCGTGGTCTACTACGACAAGCATGGCCTGCAGGCCCGCGTCGCCTACAACTGGCGCCAGGGCTTCCTCTCGGGCTACGGCGTCGATCCGTACTACATCAATTCCTACGGCCAGTGGGACATGAGCGCGAGCTACGAGATCAAGAAGGGCATCACGGTCTTCGGCGAAGGGATCAACATCACCAACGCTGATCGCCGCGGCCACGAGCGCAACGCGCAGACGGTGTTCTTCTCGGCACCCGGCTACGCACGCTGGGCAGCGGGTGCACGCTTCACCTTCTGACCGGTTCACGCCTGAACGAAGGTCCTGCAATGCTGAGAGCCGCACTGCCCCAAGCGGTGCGGCTCTCTCCTTTGGTAACACGCACCAAACTGCGCTAAGGTCGCACCAGCATGAGCAACGCGGTCCAGCATATCGTCATCGTCGGCGGCGGTACCGCCGGATGGCTTTCGGCTTGCGTGCTTGCGGCGCGGCTGCCGCACAAACGCATCACGCTGGTCGAGGCGCCCGATATCCCGACGATCGGTGTCGGCGAAGGCACATGGCCGACGATGCGCGAAACCCTCGCGACGATCGGCATTCCCGAGGCGGTATTCCTCACCGAATGCGATGCTACGTTCAAACAGGGCTCGCGCTTCGATGGCTGGCGCGATGGTTCGGCTGAGGACAGCTACCTCCATCCTTTCAGCGCTCCGCCTGCAGCGGAGATGCGCGATCTGGCCGCCACGTGGCAGGCAAGCGGCCAGCAAGGCCCCTTTGCTGCAGCGATCACGGCGCAGCATGCGGTCTGCGCGGCAAGCCTTGCGCCGCGCCAGCGCGCCATGCCCGATTATGCCGGCGCGCTGAACTATGGCTATCATCTCGACGCCGGCAAGTTTGCTGCGCTGCTTGCGCGCCATGCCACCGAGCGGCTTGGCGTCACGCGGATCGCTGCACAGGTCACCGGTGTCACGCGTGCAACAAGTGGCGATATGGCCGCGCTTATGCTGCAGGATGGCGCGGAGCTGGCAGGTGACCTGTTTCTCGATTGCTCGGGCCAGGCAGCCATTCTCATCGCGGGCGAATGCGGCGCCGCATGGGTCGACCGTTCGGACGTTTCTTTCAACGACCGCGCGCTTGCCGTGCAGGTCCCGGTCGAGCCTGGCAGCCCGATTGCCGCGCAGACCATCGGCACCGCGCACGAAGCGGGCTGGCTGTGGGATATCGGCCTGCCCACCCGGCGCGGCATCGGCTGCGTCTATGCCTCGCGCTTCCTCTCCGACGAGCGCGCTGCCGCGATCCTCAAAGCCTATGTCGCCGCCAAGGTCCCCGGCGCCGATCCAGCCAGCCTCACCCCGCGCAAGCTTGCCTTCAGCACGGGCCACCGCGACCGGTTCTGGATCGGCAACTGCCTTGCCGTCGGCCTCTCTGCCGGCTTCATCGAGCCGCTCGAGGCCTCGGCCATCGTGCTGATCGAGCTTTCGCTGAAAGCACTCGCGGACAACTTCCCGCAGAGCCGCACCAGCATGGATATCCACGCCGCGCGCTTCAACGAGCTGTTCCGCTATCGCTGGGACCGCGTGGTCGAATTCCTCAAGCTCCATTATGTGCCGAGCGGGCGCATGGAGCCCTACTGGCAGGCGCAGCGCGCGCCCGAAACCATTCCGGCACGCCTTGCCGAATGCCTCACCCTCTGGCGCGAGCAGGCGCCCTCTGCCTGGGATTTCCCGCGCGTCGACGAGATGTTCCCCGCCGCGAGCCAGCAATATGTGCTCCACGGCATGGGCGTCCCCGTCTCGCTTGCGGGCACCTCGCCCGCCGCGCCCGCGCGCCTCGCCGAAATCGCCGCCAAGGCCCGCGCGCTTGCCGCCGCGCTGCCCACCACCCGTGACTACCTCGATCGTCTCGCCGCGCAGAGCCCGGCTGCCAGGATACCCGCATGAGCCAGCACCAGATCCTCAATCCCGCCGATCACGGCCAGCTTCGCATCCACACCGAAGCCGGCGCCGAGTTCGGCGACAACGTCATGGCCTCGCTCGCAATGCCTGCCGAGTTCCGCGAAGTGCAGGCGCACTACCCCATCGTCTTCCGCCGCGATGCAGAAACGGGCAACCTCGCGGCGCTCGCGCTGTTCGGGTTCGAGGCGGGCGAGAACCTCTACCTCGACGGCAACACGTGGGACGCGCGCTACAAGCCGATGGCCCATGCCGTGCAGCCCTTCCTGATCGGCCGCCCGCCCGAAGGTGGCGCCGCGCCGCAAGTCCACATCGACCTGGCGGGCCCGCGCGTTTCCGCCACAGGTGAGGGCATGCGCGTGTTCGACGATGCCGGCGCACCCACGCCCTGGCTCGAAGCGATCGCCACCATGCTCGGCGATCTCGACTATGCCTGGCACGAAAGCGGCGCGTTCTTCACGGCGCTCGAAGCCTATGGCCTCGTTGAGCCCTTCACGCTCGAAGTCACGCTCGATAACGGTGCGGTCCAGTCGCTCGTCGGCTTCCAGACCATCCACGAGGACCGCCTCGCTAGCCTCGACGGCGAAGCGCTACAGGCGCTGATGTCCGAGGGCCACCTCGCGCGCATCTACATGGTCCTCGCCAGC
>CAILIO010000425.1 GCA_903834285.1 uncultured Sphingomonadales bacterium
CATGCGTTCATCGAGGCGGCGGGCGAGCTGGTAGAGCTCCTCGAGCAGCGCCTCGTCCCCCGAAGTGAGCGTGGCGGCGGTCTTCCACCGGGTGATGTAGTGCAGCACCACCCAGGGCAGGCCGACGAAGACCGCGAAAATGCCTGACAGCGGGATGACGATGTCTTCCATGGTTCAGCCCTCCTTGCTGTCGCTCTGACCCAGCGCGCGCTTCATGGCTTCGAGTTCCTCGTCGACCTTGTCCTGCCCGGCGAGCGCGGCGATTTCGTCCGCGAGGTTGGGCTGGGCGCCATCGGCGAGGCTGAGCGCATCGGCGCGGCCTTCGGCGTAGTCGACGCGGCGTTCGAGCTGGTCGAAGCGCGAGAGCGCCTCGTCGACGCGCTCGCTGGTCATCAGCGTGCGCAGGCGGACGCGGTTCTCGGCGCTTTCGAGGCGCGCGGCGATCGCGGTCTGGCGGCTGCGGGCCTCGCGCAGACGCGTCTGCAGCTTTTCGATGTCGATCTCGTAAGCGCGCATCGAATCGTCGAGCACCTTGATCTCGCCGGCCAATTGCGCGCCCATATCGGCGGCCTTGTTCTTTTCGACGAGCGCGGCGCGGGCAAGATCTTCGCGGCCCTTGGAGAGCGCGAGCTGGGCCTTGTCCGCCCAATCGGCCTGGAGCCGGTCGAGCTTTGCGACGTGGCGGGCCATTTCCTTCTGATCGGCGATGGTGCGGGCGGCAGAGGCGCGCACTTCGACGAGGGTTTCCTCCATCTCCATGATGATCATGCGGATCATCTTGGCGGGGTCATCCGCCTTGTCGAGCAGGTCGTTGAAGTTGGCGGCGATGATGTCGCGGGTGCGGGAAAAGATGCCCATCAGGTTGGCTCCGGTGGCGAAAGGGGCGGAAGGCCGAGTGGTCTCGCTCTCGTGCTGGTGTAGCGCACCAAGCTCGATTTCGAAACGAGATTGCGGACGCCCGGTTGCGGCAGGCCGCACAGGCGTATCGGCACCCATCAGGCGAGCTCACCTGTGATCGCGGCGCTGGAAGCGACGATCTGGGGGGCTGCGGCCGAAACGGGGCGGGTGGCGACGGCGACGTTGAGCGCCATCATTGCTGCGATGCTGATCAGCGCCGCGCGGCCGAGCTGGGTCGAGAAGAAGCGGGCAGTGTACATCGGAAGTCTCCTGTTGGGCCCCTGTGCGGGGATTGATCCTTGCTTTGCATAGGCCGTGCCAAATCGCGAAAGGCCCGCAATTCGGGAGGTTTGGCGGATCAGCAGGTTCGCCTATATGGTGATTCTTGCTTAGGCTTGGGAAATTCTGCTAGAGGTTGGGACAAGCTACGAAGCGGGGCATCCCATGGATCGCGAAGTCCAGTTCATCGGCCAATCGAGCGCCTTCCTCGATGCGGTGGAGCGTGCCAGCCGCGCCGCGCCGATGCGCCGCCCGGTGCTGGTGATTGGCGAGCGCGGGACCGGCAAGGAACTGATCGCCGAACGCCTCCATCGCCTCTCCACGCGGTGGCAGGAGCCGCTGGTGACGATGAACTGTGCGGCTTTGCCCGAAACGCTGATCGAGGCGGAACTGTTCGGCCACGAGGCGGGCGCGTTCACCGGCGCAACGCGGGCGCGCGCGGGGCGGTTTGAGGAGGCCCATGGCGGCACGCTGTTCCTCGACGAGCTGGGCACGCTTTCGATGGGCGCGCAGGAGCGGCTGCTGCGCGCGGTGGAATACGGCGAAGTGGCGCGGATCGGCGCGAACAAGCCGATCATGGTCGACGTTCGGATCGTCGCGGCGACCAACGAGAACCTGCCGCGCATGGCCGAGGAAGGGCGCTTCAGGCCCGACTTGCTCGACCGGCTCAGCTTCGAGGTAATCACCCTGCCCCCGCTGCGGGTGCGCGAGGGGGATATCGCGGTGCTGGCCGACTACTATGCGCGGCGCATGGCAGCGGAGCTGGGCTGGCCGGCATGGCCGGGCTTTGCCGCGCATGTCGCGCGCGCGATGGAAGACTATGCGTGGCCCGGCAACGTGCGCGAACTGCGCAACGTGGTGGAGCGCGCAGTCTATCGCTGGGATGACCCGTCGCGTGCGATCGGGCATATCCAGTTTGATCCGTTCGAGAGCCCATGGCGGCCGGCAGCTTCGGTATCGGCGGCGGTCAAGGCGGCTGGAGCGCCGGGGGCGGCAGAAGCTCCTGCCCCGGTGGTTCAACACGATCTGGATGGTGTGAGCGACTTGCGCGCCGCCGTGGATGCGCATGAGCGGTCTATTCTGGAACACCAACTTGGGCGCCATCGCTATAACCAGCGGCAGACGGCCAAGGCGCTGGGGCTGACCTATGATCAGCTGCGGCATTGTCTGAAGAAGCACGGGCTGCTGGAGCGCGGCGAGACCGCCTGAGCCATGCCCCTCACCCGCCTCACCTTGCGCGATTTTCGCAACCATGCCGCGACGCGGCTGGAGGAGACGGCGCGTTTCAACGTGCTGATCGGGGAGAACGGCGCGGGCAAGACCAATGTGCTGGAGGCGATCAGCCTGCTCTCGCCGGGGCGCGGCCTCAGGCGCGCGCATCCCGCGGAAATGGCGGGGCGCGGCGGGGACGGCAGCTTTGCCGTGGCAGCGGAGCTGGAGCACGGCGGTCTCACGCTGGCGACGGCGACCTCGCCGGGCACGCCGGGGCGGCGCACAGTGCGCATAAACGGGGCGGACGGGCCAGCAGCGCGGCTGGGCGAATGGCTTTCGATCACCTGGCTGACGCCCGCGATGGACCGGCTGTTTGCAGAGGGTGCGGGCGCGCGGCGGCGGTTCCTCGATCGGCTGGTGCTGGCGATGGAGCCGGGACATGCGCGCGCCGCGAGCCGCTATGAGACGGCACTACGGGAGCGCAACCGGCTGTTGGACGGGCCGGGCGAGCCCGATCCGCTGTGGCTGGACGGCATCGAGACGGGTCTGGCCGAAGCGGGCGCGGATATGGCGCGGGCGCGGGCCGAGCTGGTCACGGGGTTGGCGGGGGCGCTGGCGGACTTGCCCGAAGCGCCGTTTGCACGGCCAGCGCTGGCTTATGTGGCGGGCGGGCCGGTGGAGCCCGAGGCTTTGCGGGCGGCCTTGCGCGAAGGGCGGCGGCGTGACCGTGCGGCGGGGCGGACGCTCGTGGGCCCGCACCGCGACGATCTGGGTGTGACGCTCGCGGCCAAGCAGGCCCCGGCGGCGGATTGTTCGACCGGTGAGCAGAAGGCCATGCTGATCTCGATCGTACTCGCCCATGCAGCGCTGACCGCGGGGGCGCGGCCGCAAGTGCTGCTGCTGGATGAAATCGCCGCGCACCTCGATCCGGTGCGGCGCGCGGCGCTTTATGAACGGCTCGGCGAAGCGGGCGCGCAAGTGTGGATGACGGGGACCGAGCTCGCGCCGTTCGAAGGCCTCGGCGCGGAGGCGTCGGTGTGGCGCGTGGCGGATGGGGCTGTGGCGCGCGAAACCGCTCCCAATTCGTCATTGCGAGCGTAGCGAAGCAATCCAGAGCGGTATGCGTGACGCTCTGGATGCTGCGTCGCTGCGCTCCTCGCAATGACGAGGGCGTGGGATGAGGTATGGGCTTAAATCACGTTCAGTTGAAGATATTGGTGTTCGACGGGTCGAGCGGATCAGCGCCGAAGCGGTTGGCGCCGCGCGTGCCTTCGAGGCACATGAACACCAGCACGATGATGCCGCCGACGTAAGGGATGAAGCCGAGCAGAACCATCCAGCCCGAGCGGTCCTGATCGTGGAAGCGGCGGACCTGTACCGCGAGCGATGGGATAATCGAGGCGAGGCCCCAGATCAGGATCACGGCGCCGCCAATCCAGAACAGCGGGCCCGCGGTGCCGGCACCTTCGTCTGTGATTGCGCTGCCGGCCAGCATTACTGCAACGGCGCTGAAGGCGATGATAATCGAGAGCAGCGTGAACATCCAGTATTCACGGCGGCACGAACGGCCCTGAAAATCGGCGTAGCGCCGATAGGGCATGAGCATCCATTCCATCTGTGGTCCCCCCCTGTGCTGGCGCAATGGAGCGCTAGCCGACTGGGAATGAGCCACGGACTGTAAGGACTTGCAAGCGGATTGGGTGAGGGTTGGGTGCTTGCTAACCCTTGCCCACCCCAAACCCTGCCACTCGCCATTGCGAGCGTAGCGAAGCAATCCAGGGCGGTGTGCGTGACGCTCTGGATTGCTTCGCTACGCTCGCAATGACGAA